>CAMAWO010000129.1 GCA_945861925.1 Bifidobacterium breve
GCCCGACTGGCCACTTCTGGGGGTCTGGCGGGGCATACGCGGGGCGCAACCGGGGCTCGAAAGAGGCCAGAAAGCAAAAAGCCCACGCGGGACAACGCCCATTCCCGGGTCGTCTAGCGGCAGGACAGCGGACTTTGAATCCGTCAACGGTGGTTCGATCCCACCCCCGGGAGCTGCGCGTGATTCCATCGACGACGAACGCTTCTTCAGATTTGTCGTGAATCCGATCGAAGTGTCCGCCGCCGCGGGTGTGGTCCTCGCCGACCGAGGACAGTAGGGACCTAGCTCACGGCTTACGAATGGGGCGTCCGTCAATATCGGTGAACGTGCCCTTGAGGATCTTGATGAGGTCCATCACGGCGCAGACCAAGAACCCACCTAAAGTCAAGATGTAGACAATGGCAGTGCCGTTCTTTTCCACGTGAAACCTGTGCGCGCCCAATGTGCCCAGAAATAGGAGGAGCAACAACGTCGTGGTCCAACTTTTTTCGCTGGCTGGGCCTTCGTAAGGCGTGGTCGCTGACAACGCCCGAAGGGACCGAAGTTTCGACCGATATTGGGCGCAAATGGGGGTCTGGCACCCCATGAAATACCGACAGGAGCGTGCACTTCACGGGAGCTTGGCGTCAAAAATTCATGTGTTGGTGAAGCGGGGGACCACGCATCGTCGTAGGCTGAGATCTGTGGGTGTTGAACCCAGTCACCATGAATCCAGTCACCGTGCGCGGAAGGCCACATCATTAACGATCAGACAAGCACCGCGACCGTGTCCACCCCGACGACAGAGTCCCTTGCAACCCATGCGCCCGGCGCCCTAGACAAAACGATCCTTGCGGTTTTCGTCGTTATCCCACTCATCGCCGTCGTGATCGGAGTGCCCATCGCCTTCGTCAACGGCTGGGTGAGCGTTCTGGACCTCGTCATGCTTATCGTCATCTACACGGTTGGTGTCCATGGGATCACCATCGGCTACCACCGACTCTTCACCCACGACGCCTACAAGGCCGGACCCAAGATGCGTGCCTTCCTAGCGTTGGCGGGGAGCCTCGCGGTTGAGGGCAGGGTCGTCGACTGGGTCGCAGATCACCGCAAGCATCATCAGTTCTCTGACGCCGATGGCGACCCGCACTCCCCCTGGGAGTACGGCCCCGGCACCCGCGGGCTGATTCGTGGTTTCACCCATGCCCACGTCGGCTGGCTCTTCACCTACTCCGGCACCGATACCCGCAAGTACGCCCCCGACCTCATCGAGGACCGCGCGATCGACCGCATCTCCAAACTCTGGCCTGTTATTGCGGTCATCAGCATGGTCGTGCCGACTGCGATCGGCTACGCGGTCGATGGCTGGGCAGGCGCACTGCAGGCTTTCTTCTGGGTGACCCTCGTGCGGGTTGCTCTTGTCCATCACATGACCTGGTCGATCAACTCTGTGTGCCACGTCTGGGGCAAGCGGCCCTTCGCCACCCGTGACCGCAGTGCGAACGTCGCGTGGCTCGCGCCCATCTCCGGGGGAGAGTCGTGGCACAATTACCACCACGCCGATCCGACGAGCGCCCGCCACGGGGTGCTGCCCTGGCAGATGGACACGTCGGCCGTGGTCATCCGACTCATGGAGCGCGTGGGGCTCGTGACCGACGTCAAGTGGCCGAGCGCCCAGCGGATCGAACGAAGGCTCGTCAAGGCGGTGCCGGCACCCACGCCTTCAGAGGCGTGAATGAGCGCTGAAGGACGAGCCTAACGGCAGCGGTAGAGTTCGGGCGTCTAGCAGGCTAGCCCGTCCGCCCACGGCCCGAGAAGGTGGCCAGTGCCCGTGAACCGTCCGTCCGTTGTCGTCATCCTCGCTGCCGGCGAGGGCAAACGCATGCGATCTGCAACGCCTAAGGTGCTGCATTCTGTGGCGGGCCGATCCCTCCTCGGTCACGTGATCGAGGCGGCATCGACCCTTGAGCCCCTGCACCTCGTTGTCGTCGTGGGTCACGGACGTGACCTCGTGATGGAGCACGTGGGCGAAATCGCCCCCTGGGCCATGACGGTTGTACAGGAAGAGCAGCGGGGCACCGGCCACGCAGTGCGAGTTGCCCTTGACGCTCTCGCAGGCCAGAACATAGATCTGGGCTCAGGGCCGGTGGTTATTCTCACCGGCGATACCCCGCTCCTCACCGGGGCCACCCTTGTCTCCCTCATGAGCGATCACGCCTCGTCGTCCGCGTCCGCGACAATCCTCACCGCTCGGCTTGCAGACCCGTCCGGCTATGGCCGCGTCGTCCGCGACGCTGACGGCGCGATGAATCGGATCGTCGAGCATAAGGACGCGAGCCTCAATGAACTCGACATCAGCGAGGTCAACTCCGGAATGTACGCATTTTCGGCCGACGGCCTGCGGGCCATGCTCGGTCGCGTCACGACCGAGAACGCGCAGTCCGAGGAATACCTGACCGATGTCATCGGCCTGCTGCGATCAGACGGTGAGACCGTGGCAGCCTCGTTATGCGACGATGAGTCTGAGATTTTCGGGGTCAACGACCGACTCCAGCTCGCGCAGACATCGGCGATCATGCGCGATCGAATCAATGCCCGTTGGATGCGCGATGGAGTGGCGATCCTGGACTCCGCCACTACCTGGCTCGATGTCGATGTCGAGATCGAGGCTGACGTGACGATCCTGCCGAACACGACACTGCGCGGACCAACCTCTGTCGCCGCCGGGGCACGCATCGGTCCGGGCACGACCCTGACCTCGTGCGAGGTGGGCGCTGATGCGTCCGTCATCCACACGTGGGCCGAGCTTGCGGTCATCGGCGCCCGGGCCTCGGTCGGGCCGTTCACCTACCTGCGCCCCGGGACCGTGCTGGGCGAGGGGGCGAAGGCCGGCGCCTACGTCGAGATCAAGAACTCCACGGTCGGTGATGGCTCGAAGGTCCCGCACCTGTCGTATGTCGGCGACGCCGAGATCGGCTCCGGGTCGAACATTGGCGCTGCGACGGTATTCGTCAACTATGACGGGGCCGAGAAGCACCGCACGGTCGTCGGCAACCACGTGCGGATCGGCAGTGACACGATGCTCGTCGCCCCGGTGACGATCGGGGATGGCGCCTACACGGCTGCCGGATCGGTCATCACTGACGATGTTCCGCCCGGGGCGATGGCGGTCGGTCGGGCACGGCAGCGCAACATTGCAGACTGGGTACTTCGTCGCCGACCGGGAACATCCTCGGCCCAGTCAGCTGCTGCAGCCCAGGTGGCACAGGCGGCACCGTCGGCCGCGGAAACTCCGTCACCACCTGCATCTCACGTTCTGAACAAGGCCCAGGAGGACCGTTGACCGAGCTCGTCGTCCCAACGCAGAAGCGACTGGTGCTCCTTGCCGGCCGATCCCACCCTGAACTCGCGAACGAGGTTGCGGAGCGGCTCGGTATTCCGTTGTCGCCGACCCTGGCGTATGACTTTGCGAACGGTGAGATCTTCGTGCGGTTCCAAGAGTCCGTGCGCGGGTGCGATGCGTTCGTCCTCCAGAGCCACACGACCCCGATCAACACCTGGATCATGGAGCAACTCATCATGGTCGATGCCCTGAAGCGGGCGTCAGCGAAGCGCATCACCGTCATCGCACCCTTCTACGGCTATGCCCGCCAGGATAAAAAGCACCGCGGACGTGAGCCGATTTCCGCCCGGCTCATGGCGGACCTGTTCAAGACAGCCGGCGCCGATCGACTCATGTCGGTCGACCTTCACACCTCGCAGATCCAAGGCTTCTTCGACGGTCCGGTCGACCACCTGTTCTCCCTCCCGCTCCTTGCCTCCTATGTGTCAAGCAAGATCGAGGACCACCGCATCACCGTGGTATCGCCCGATGCCGGCCGGGTGCGCGTTGCTGAGCGCTGGACCGATGTTCTCGGAGCACCTCTGGCGATCATTCACAAGCGACGTGATCCCGATATTCCCAATCAGGTGAGGGTCCTCGAGGTGGTGGGTGATGTCCGCGATCGCGTGTGTGTCGTCGTCGACGACATGATCGACACCGGCGGAACGATCGTGAAGGCGGCGGAGACCCTGTTCGAAAACGGGGCAGCCGACGTCATCGTCGTTGCCACCCACGGGATTCTCAGCGACCCAGCGCGTGAGCGCCTCCAGAACTCCCGGATCTCCGAGGTGGTCGTGACGAGTACGCTCCCGATTCCCGAGGAGAAGCGCTTTCCGAAGCTAACGGTTCTGTCGATCGCACCCATCCTTGCGACGGCGATCCACGAGGTCTTCACCGACGGCTCCGTTACCAGCATGTTCGAGGACGCCCCGGTTGGGGGGTCGTCCTCGCACTGATCCAGCGGGGGTACACTCTGTGTCAACTCCTCGGCGAGGGTGTGCCATCAGCACATTGGTGCACCGTGATCGACGTGGTCGGCGCCCGACGCGCTTCTCCGAGGTTGACCAACGTACAAGGAGAATGCTCGTGCCTGCAGTTGCCATCACCGCCTCCCCGCGATCCGAGTTCGGCAAGGGCGCCGCGCGCAAACTGCGCCGCGCCGGCCAAGTCCCCGCCGTCATCTACGGCCGTGGTGCCGAACTGGTCCACATCACCCTTCCGGCGCACGAACTCGGCCTTGCCCTTCGCACGAGCCGTGTCGTCTTCGCTATCGACTATGCGGGATCGTCGATCATCGCTAAGCCGCGCGACGTCCAGCGCGAGCCGGTTCGACGGATCATCGAACACATCGACCTCATCATCATCTCCAAGGAGGAGGCGGCAGAGCGGGGTGCGATCGCGGATGCGATCAGGGCCACCGAGGCCGCAGCTACCGAGGCTGGCATGGATCCCGCTGCAGCAGTCGCCGCGATGGAGGATGCCATCGCCCACGGCGAGAGCGCCTCGGATGCTGCAGATCACGCGCTATCCGATGTTCGCGAGAAGGCCGTGGGCTACGCAGAAGCCAACGCACAGGCCGCAACCGAAGAGGCTGTCGAGACCGCTGTCACAACTTCCTGATCGCTCTGGGGGCCACGGGTCACTGGGCGAAGTAATGAAGGAGCGAGAGGTCGATGACCTGGCTCATTGTCGGCTTGGGCAATCCGGGACCGAAGTACGCCGCCACCCGTCACAACATCGGCTTCGCCGTTGTCGACGGGCTGGCGGTGCAACTCGGGGCCCGGCTTGGCCGACATAAGCGCGCGTTGGCGTTTGCCGCCGAGGGGCGATTCGGTCCTCCGGGTGCGGGGGACTCGGTGGTGCTTGTTGAGCCGCTCTCGTTCATGAACGAGTCGGGTGGTCCGGTGAAGGCGCTCATGGGCTTCTACGGCGTCGAAGCGGGGCAGTTGATTGTCGTTCACGACGAACTCGACCTGCCGCTGGGAAGTATCCGGACCAAGCTTGGCGGGGGCGACAATGGCCACAACGGGCTGCGGAGCATTCGATCCTCCCTAGGATCCGGGGACTTCTTCCGGGTGCGGGTGGGCATCGGCCGTCCGAACGGCCGCCAAGACCCCGCTGACTACGTGCTGTCGGCGTTCGGGTCCGCGGAGCGGGCTGAACTTCCGCTCCTCACCGAGCGTGCGGGGCAGGCGACTGAATCGCTGGTGCTCGAGGGCCTTGAGCGGACCCAGCAAGCATTCAACGACTAACGAGCGAACGAACGAACGACCGACGAATCCTTCGCCGGCGACGGTGAGATGACGTGACTGGAGAAATGACGATGTCGACTGAGATCCTTAGAACGTTCACCGATCCTGAGCTATCCCAGGTGATCGCACGCGAGGCGGGGGCGATGCTGCTTGATTTGCGCGAGTCTTACGGGGTCGTTGAGCCAGGCGACAAGGAACGCGCGAATCAACTTCGCAAGGAGGGTGATCGCCTCGCCCACGAGTTGATCGCGGCCGCACTTGCTGAGCATCGTCCCAACGACGCTCTGCTGAGTGAGGAGGGCAAGGACGATGTCAGCAGGCTCACGGCCGAGCGAGTGTGGATCGTCGATCCCCTCGACGGCACGTGGGAGTACGGCCAGTTCCGCGAGGACTTCGCGGTGCACGTGGCACTGTGGCACTCGGCGAGTCAGTCCCTGTCGGCGTGCACCGTCGACCTGCCTGCCCAGGGACTCACCCGATCCATGCTCGACGAGGTAAGCGGGCCGGGAGCCCTGCCGGTCGATCGCCCGATCCGGGTGGTGGCCTCGCGCTCAAGGGCGCCGAAGTCCCTTCCGGCTGCGATGGAGATTCTTTCCGCGAGCCTCGCGAGGTCCGGGGTGACCGACCGGGGAGTTGAAATCGTTGATGTCGGATCCGTCGGGGCCAAGGTGAACGTCATTTTGTCCGGTGGCGCCGAGGCCTATGTCCACGACACCGGTTTTTCTGAATGGGACGTCGCCGCGCCCTTCGGCGTGGCACGCCACTACGGGTATGAGGCCTCGCACGTCGATGGCCGGGCGATGACCTTCAACCACATGCCCCCCTACGTGCCCGATCTCGTTGTCTCGCACCCGCTCATTGCCGAGGCCCTGCGAGAGAGCCTCGCGCAGGCTGCCAACTCGTGAGCCTCGCAGGGCTTCTGGGCGCTGTCGTCGACGCGACGGCGTTCCGTGAGATCGCTGAGGTTGCCGGCCGGCCGGGCACGCGCTCCGCGTTGGTCGTAGCCCCGACCGCCCTCCAGCCATTCGTCGCAGCGGCACTCGCAGCCCCGGCGCCGATCGGCGCCGCATCGCCTCTGCTTATCATCGCGGCGACGGGGCGTGAGGCCGAGGACGTCGCTGCGAGCCTTCGTGCCCTCCTGCCCGGTCAGCATGTCTCGGTGTTCCCGTCCTGGGAAACCCTGCCGCACGAGCGACTTTCCCCCTCATCCGACACGGTCGGCAGGCGGGTGGCCATCCTGCGCCGACTCGCACACCCTGATGCCTCTGACCCGCTCGTGCCGCCGGTGGATGTCGTCGTGGCATCAATCCGGGCTGTCCTCCAGCCGATGGCCGCCGGGCTCGGTGATGTCGAGCCGGTTCGACTCACGGCTGACTCGTCAGCAGACCTCACATTGACCGTCCGACGTCTCGTCGACATGGGTTATGACCGTGTCGATCTCGTCGAGCGACGCGGCCAACTCGCGGTGCGCGGCGGAATCCTGGATCTCTTTCCACCGACTGATGAGCACCCGCTGCGGGTGGAGTTCTGGGGAGACTCGGTTGAGGAGATCCGCAGTTTCGCCGTCACCGACCAGCGGTCGCTCGAACTCGCGCCGAATGGCGTGTTCGCCGCACCCGTCCGCGAGTTGCTCCTCACCCCGGTGGTCCGCGAGCGAGCTCGGCGGCTGGCAGAAGGCGTTCCGGTGCTCTCGGACATGTGCGATCAGCTCGCGCAGGGCATCTGTGTCGAGGGCATGGAGGCGCTCACCCCGGTCCTCGCTGATGGGATGACGACCCTGCTTGAGGTGATGCCGGCGGATGCGAGCGTTATCGTCCTTGATCCCGAGCGGATCCGCAGCCGTTCCCACGACCTGGTTCGTACGGCAGAGGAGTTCCTTGCCGCCTCCTGGCACAACGCCGCTGTCGGCAACCAGACCCCAATCGACCTGTCGGGCTCGAGCTACCTGTCGATTGATGACATCCGGGCGACGAGCATGCGGACGAATCGGCAGTGGTGGGAAATAACCCCGCTCACGGTCGATGCCGAAGCACATGACGAGCCCATCATCGATCTCGGCGGCACGGCCCTGGAGTCCTACCGGGGTGATGCCGCGGCATCACTCACCGACATCGCCGCCTGGGCCAGGGCGGGCGAGCGCGTCGTGCTTCTGTGCGAGGGCCATGGCTCCGCCGAGCGATTCGCTGAGACCCTCGCCGGTGAGGACATCGCCGGCCGCCTCGTCTTGGACATCTCGGATGAGCCGGCGCGGGGGATCGTCACCGTGTCGACGGCTCGGATCTCGATGGGTTTCCGGCTGCCGGGGATCGGGCTCAGTGTCATCACCGAGCAGGACATCCTCGGACAGAAAGCGTCGACGAAGGACATGCGCAAGATGCCCTCGCGGCGCCGGCGGGCGATCGATCCGCTCTCGCTGGAGACCGGTGACTATGTCGTGCATGAGCAGCACGGCGTCGGGCGTTACGTCGAGATGGTTCAGCGCGAGGTTGCCGGGGCCACCCGCGAGTACCTCGTGCTGGAATATGCATCGAGTAAGCGCGGTCAGCCCGCGGACCGTCTCTTTGTCCCGACTGATCAACTTGATCTCGTTTCGCGCTACGTGGGGGGTGAGTCCCCAGCGGTCCATCGACTTGGCGGTGCGGATTGGCAAAAGGCGAAGGGGCGGGCTCGCAAGGCGGTGAAGCAGATCGCGGGCGAACTCATCCGCCTCTATGCCGCCCGTCAGGCAACCAAGGGATTCGCGTTCTCCCCCGACACGCCGTGGCAGCACGAACTTGAGGATGCCTTCGCCTACGTCGAGACCCCCGACCAACTCCTCTGCATTGACGAGGTCAAGCGCGATATGGAGGAGCAGGTCCCGATGGACCGCCTCATCTGCGGAGATGTCGGCTACGGCAAGACTGAGATCGCGGTGCGGGCTGCCTTCAAGGCCGTGCAGGACGGTAAGCAGGTGGCCATCCTTGTGCCGACAACCCTGTTGGTGCAGCAGCACTTCTCGACCTTCTCTGAACGGTTCGGCCCCTTCCCGATTCGTCTGGCAGCCCTCTCGAGATTCAACTCCGACAAGGAGTCCAAGGAGGTGCTCGCGGGCATCGGCGACGGCACCGTCGACGTCGTCATCGGCACGCACCGACTCATCACCGCCGGAGTGCGGTTCAAGGATCTCGGCCTCGTCATCCTCGATGAGGAACAGCGATTCGGCGTCGAGCACAAGGAGCACCTCAAGGCGCTCCGGACGAATGTTGATGTCCTCGCGATGTCGGCGACCCCGATCCCACGCACCCTGGAGATGGCGGTGACCGGTATCCGCGAGATGTCGGTTATCCAGACTCCGCCGGAGGAGCGGCATCCCGTGCTCACCTTCGTCGGGCCCTACGACGACAAGCAGATCACCGCGGCCATTCGCCGGGAACTCCTCAGAGACGGGCAGGTGTTCTTCGTTCACAACCGGGTTGAGTCGATCGACCGAGTTGCGTCGCGACTGCGGGATCTCGTGCCCGAGGCGGGCATCTCAGTGGCGCACGGGCAGATGGGGGAGGGGCCACTCGAGCAGGTCATCATCGACTTCTGGGACAAGAAGATCGATGTCCTCGTCTGCACGACCATTGTTGAATCGGGCATCGACATCCCGAACGCGAACACGCTCATCGTCGACAGAGCGGACAATTTCGGCCTCAGTCAGCTCCATCAACTCCGGGGTAGGGTGGGCCGAGGCCGTGAGCGGGCATATTCGTACTTCCTGTACGACCCGCAGCGACCCCTGACCGAAACGGCCCACGAGCGGCTTGCGACGATTGCCCAGCACACCGATCTTGGTTCGGGCATGCGCATCGCGCTGAAGGACCTCGAGATCCGTGG
>CAMAWO010000130.1 GCA_945861925.1 Bifidobacterium breve
CCTCGATCAAGGGCTCGACAACAGCGGCGTCGTCCTCCACCCCGAGGACTCGCATATGGGCATCGTTGCACGGCTCGGGCATCAATTCGTCAAGGATGCTGGCTTGGCCAGCGTTCCTCACCCGCGCTTAACCCTGGCTTGGGTCGCAATTATCCACCGGCTACGTAACGTGGCATCGACGCTCATCTATTGCCTGGAGGCAGGATCATGAATCGCAAGGGATCAATCGTCGTTGCAGCCGCTGCGGCCGGCATTCTCATCGCCGGTGCCATCGCGAGTGTCGCCGTATTCAGCACATCGCAGGCCGTGCCTGAACCTTAGGAAATCACCCTGGTCGTCGCTGACGCCGCTGTTCCGACATTCGAGCCGGATCCCCTTCCCGAGATTGTCATCACGGGCACGGTCCCCAAAACCGGCTACGTCGATCAGACGGACGGCGTCATCCATGACTGGACCCAAACGGCCGCACCTGTCCCGGATTACAACGATGACGACGAAGGCAAAAAGCACGAGGGAAGCGACCACGACGGGGACGACGACTAGTCGCTGCGTATCCTTCATCTCGTCGCCATGGCGCGCGACGGGCACGGAAGGCGGGGTACCCCACTGTGAGCACCGAGGGTCTTGAGGGCGTGCTCCCTTGGTCGGCTGCCCACCATCTCGCGAACACGTGCGCGCAACCCCTACCAACGGTGCGGGCGAGGCTCGACGAGGCGAGTGGGAGCCTGCTCGCGCAGCCGATCCTCATGCTCGACGACGATCCGGCGGAGAACATCGCTGCAGTCAACGGCTACGCCCTGTGTGGTCAAGGTCCATGGCGTCGCACCCCGGAGGAGACTCTCGCCCCGGGCGAGTGCTTCATGGTTCGGGCAGGCACGCCAATGCCCGAACATGCCGATGCGGTCATGCCCCTCGAGCGGGCGGTTTCCGAGCAGGGGCGGGGCAACGTCATCACCGTCACTGGCCGCGACATCCTCTCCGGCCTGGCTGACGAGCGGGTGAGGCCAGCCTTCGGCGACGGAGTGCTGCTCCGGGGCAGCCGCACTCCGCAGGGCACGCAGATCCTGCCGGCCGGCCGGCTCGTCACGGCCGCCGTGCTCGCCCTGATGGCGGCAGCCGGCCACGACGAGGTGCCCATCGTGAGGCCCCCGATCGTCGGCACCCTCGTGCTCGGCAGTTCGCTCCTCACCTCGGGTGGCTCCCGGCTGGGCCGGGCGCGTGACGCACTCGGCGACAGCGTCCCGGCCTTCGTCGCTGCGCTTGGAGCTAGGGCCAACCCGGCGGTTCGCGCGCCCGACATCCATGAGGTGATTCGGGCCGAGATCGAGGACGCCAATGTCGACGTCCTCATCACAACCGGTTCCACCGCCCCCGACTCCGACAACAGCGTGCGGCACGTACTCCGTGACCTCGATGCCCGCTGGCTCATCGATGGCGTGGCCGTCACCCCCGGGGCACAGATGCTGCTCGCCCGGCTCCCTGACGGACGCCTCGTGGTGGGGCTCCCTGGCAGTCCCCAGTCGGCGTTCGCCGGGCTCGTCACCCTCGTCTCCCCAATAATCCGAGCCCTACGGGGAGTGCCTCGGGACGATGAATACCCGTCCGCAGTCCTCGTCGATGATGCCCCCCGGGCCGACTTCGCCGACGACACACGTCTTGCTCCGGTCAGGCTGGAAACAGATGATACCGACGGCCTTCTCGCCCGGCCGATGCTCGACAGCGGTCCGGCAGGACTCATTGGCTGGGGCAATGCTGACGCGATCGCAATCGTGCCTCCCGGCACCGGGATCAAGGGCGACAGAGTCTCATTGATCATGCTGTGAACTCGGTGATCGAGTAATTCTCGGGACCGCACGAACGTCCCGTTCACCCTTACCCCACAATGTCAGGCATGGCCTTCTTCCGATCGCGCACCCTCCTTGTTGTCGTCGCCGTGCTGACCGCCGCCGGTTTGTTCGTGTCGATGGCCGTCATGTTCATATAGCCGCGTACTGGGCGGGCGGGAGCCGGAGCGGGCACGAACCCTCGGGCAAGGAGCCCGAACACGAGCAGAGCGGACCCCGCGATGATGAAAGCCATCGACCACTCGGAGAGTGCATCGGTGCCGGCGAGCACGTAGTGGGCTGTCGCGAAAGGCCACGCCGCGTAGGCGATGAAGTGGCTCCGCTTGAACCAGGTATCACCGACCTTCCCCAAGCGGAGGCGCAGGAGGCCTCCCCACAGCACGACCGTGGTGAGCAGGCCCCACGCGGTGATGCCGCTGGCGCGGATCGCGAGCCAAGTCCACGGAATCTCAGTCACTGGTGACTTATACATGGACGTGGAGAACGGCGTCCTTGGCGCTCGCCGCCACGTACGCGAAGGCCCGAGGTGGCAATCTCCTCGATGAGGGAACCGGGGTGCCCATGTGCCGCGGTTGGCAGGATCGGGAGCGGGCCGAACACGGGGGCATGGAATCCAAGGGATCGCGCGATTCCCGCGGACACGTAGCAATTCCGCCTTTCCCTACTTGTTTAGTGGGATATGATGCAGAGATGTCCATCACCGACATCGACCTCGCTCTCGCCGTCGGCGGTCTCTTCGCCGGAATCATGGTTGGCCTCACCGGAATGGGGGGTGCGGCTCTCGTCACGCCCATGCTCGTCCTGCTCTTCGGGGTATCCCCTGCCGCCGCCGTGTCGAGCGATGTCGTCGCTGCCGCGATCATGAAGCCCGTCGGCTCATGGGTCCATATCCGCAATCACACCGTCCACTGGGGCCTCGTTGGCTGGCTCTCCGCCGGCTCGATCCCGGGCGTCCTTGTCGGCTCGTGGATCTTCTCGGCCGTCCTCGCGACCTCCGGGGCCGACGAGACAATCCGCGCATGGATCGGCGGAGTCCTGGTCCTTGCTCTCATCGCGATGCTCGCGAAGGGCTACCTCACGCGAAGGGCCCGTCTGCGCGGAGCAGACCAGCAGCCGACCGGCATCGACACCGAGGTGAAGATCGTGCGCACGGTCATCCTCGGCCTCATCGTCGGGCTTATCGTCGGGATGACGAGCGTCGGCTCCGGCTCGCTCATGGTCACCATCCTCATCCTCCTTTACCCACTGCTCAGGCCGTCGGTCCTCGTCGGTACCGACCTCACCCAGGCCGTCCCGATGCTCGTCGCAGGTGCAATCGCCCATGCGGGGCTCGGTGAAATCAGCATCGCGGTCGTCGTCTCCCTCCTCATCGGCCAGATTCCCGGCGTCATCCTCGGGGCTCGACTCTCGACACGGTACGACGGACACCTGCTCCGGTGGCTCCTTATGGTTATCCTCGCTGCGACGGCACTGAAACTCCTCGGTGCCCCAAGCCTGCTCTCAGGCGTGATTGCGATTGTCGGGGTATTCATCGTGGGAGGCCTGATGATCCGCGATCGCCGCCGCGCCACTGGTGCGCCCACCGAGATCACCCGATTATCGGAAAGCGTCGAGTGAAGTCCCACGAGCAGGCAGTCACCGGCCGCGGCCGTCTCCACTTTGCCAGTAGGCGCTTCAGCCCCATCCGAAACATCACCGTGCGACTCCTCGTCGCCCTATCGGCGCTCGTCATCACGACAGTCGTCGTGTATCTCCAGAAGGGCTGCTACGCCGACCTGGGGCTCACCGGCACGCTCACACCGATCGACGCTCTCTACTACGCCACGGTCTCGCTTTCGACGACCGGATACGGCGACATCATCCCGGTGTGCGAATCCTCGCGGCTCGCGAACATTTTCATCGTCACCCCGCTGCGCTTCCTCTTCCTCATCGTGCTCGTCGGCACGACCGTCGAGGTCCTCACCCAACGCACCCGCGAAGAGTTCCGCTCATCCCGCTGGAGGAAGACCGTGAAGGATCACATCGTCATCATCGGCTACGGGGTCAAGGGCCGGTCTGCTGCCCGCTCCCTCACCGACAATGGGATTGCTGGCAGCCACATCGTCGTCGTGACCCCGGACAGGGCGGCGGTCGACGAGGCGACCCGAAACGGCCTCGTCGGGGTTCTCGGAGATGCACGCCGAGAAGACGTCCTGCGTGACGCAGCGGTCGAGAAGGCCGCAAAAATCATCGTCGCGACCAACGAGGACGACACCTCGGTCCTCGTGACGCTTACCGCAAGGCGCCTCGCGCCCACCGCCATGATCGTCGCCGCCGTGCGAGAGTCGCAGAACGCCGACATTCTGCGCCAGTCGGGCGCCAACACCGTCATCCCCACCGCCGAGGCGGCCGGCCGCCTCATGGGACTCTCGCTCGTGTCCCCCGTCGCCGGCGATCTCATGGAGGATCTCCTCGACGCTGGCAGGGGCCTCGAAGTCGTCGAAAGAGACATTACGCGGGCTGAACTCGGCCTCGCGCCGTCGGATATCGACGCGCAGGGTCAGATCGTGTTGGCGGTGGTTCGCCGCGGTGAGGTGCACCGGTTCGACAAGAGCGGGGTGACGATCCTCGAACAGGGCGACCGACTCGTCGTCATCCGCTCGGGTGAAGGCCACCCGAGTCAGTCGGAACGCTAAGGGGCACGATGCGCGCCATCGTCATCTCCGAGCCCGGTGATCCAAGCGTCCTGTCATGGTCGCAGGTCCCGTCCCCTCAACCGGGGCCTGGCGAGGTCCTCCTCGACATCTCAGCCTCCGCAGTGAACCGGGCTGATCTGCTGCAACGCCAGGGCCACTACCCGCCGCCCCCCGGCGCCAGCGACATCCTCGGCCTCGAGTGCTCCGGAACCATCACGGCCCTCGGTGCCGGCGTCACATCTCGGGCCATCGGCGAGCAGGTGACCGCGCTGCTCGCCGGCGGTGGGTATGCCGAGCAAGTCGCCGTTCCCGTAGGCCAATTGATGAGCGTGCCCGCACCGGTGTCGCTCGTCGAAGCGGCGTCACTTCCCGAGGTTGCCTGCACGGTGTGGAGCAACCTCGTCATGACCGCGAACCTGCAGCAGGGCGAGTGGGTCCTCATCCACGGCGGCGGGTCGGGCATCGGCACGATGGCGATTCAGGTCGCGCGGGCGCTCGGTGCCCGTATTGCCGTCACCGCGGGCAGCGCCGCAAAACTCGATGCCTGCGCAGCCCTTGGGGCCGAAGTGCTCATCGACTACCAGCGCGAGGACTTTGTTGAGGTCATGACGGAGGCGACGGGCGGACGTGGCGTCGACGTCATCCTCGACAACATGGGCGCGTCCTATCTGGACCAAAACCTCACCGCCCTCGCTTTCGGTGGCCGCCTTGCCGTGATCGGCCTGCAGGGCGGCATCAAGGCCGAGGTCAACCTCGGTGCGATGCTCCGCAAGAACGCCACCGTGAACGCTCGCTCACTGCGCGCCCGCCCACCGGACGAAAAGGCCGCCATCTGCGCCGAGGTCGAGCGCAATATCTGGCCGTGGATCGGAGCCGGGCTCATCACCCCGGTCATTGGCGCCCGTCTGCCCATGAACGAGGCAGGCGATGCTCACCGCCTCCTAGAGTCCGGGGCCGTCACCGGAAAGATCCTGCTGACGGCGGTGGGGTGACCCGCCAGCGCTTCTTGGGCCTGCTGGCGATCTTCGTCACCCTCGTTGCCCTGGGCGCAGGGGTCACAGCACCGGTCGAGGCCGCGTCAGGTTTCGCGCCCCTTGCACCCACCTCAGTGTCCTGCCTGCCTTCACCACACCCGGTCACCACCGAGCAGACCACCGCCCTCTTTGACTTAGCCGCCCGCAAGCTCGGATCAGTCCGCAACTCGGGCGCAAAGCGCTACCCGCTCGGCGCCCTGACAGCGACGTCCGACTACACCCGCACCACCACAACAGCCTGGACTTCAGGCTTCTTCGCCGCGGAACTGTGGCTGCTTTACCAGCGCACGAAAGAGGCGCAGTGGCTCGAGGCCGCGCGCGAGCAGACCCGCGGCCTGGTGGGGATCGCCGAGTACGGCGGGTCTCACGACCTCGGATTCATGGTCGGCCTCCCCACCGGCCTCGGTGCCAGCCTCGACCCGAGCCCCGAGCAGCGCGCCATCTACGCAGGCGCGAGGGCGACCGCTGCCAAGACCCTCGCCAAGCGCTGGAATCCGCAGGTGCTCGCCATGAAGTCCAGCGACTACGACGGCAAGTGGGGTCTCATCATCGACTCGGCGATGAACGCCCCGCTCCTCATCGAGATCGGACAACTCATCGGTGGCGCCGAGGGTCAGGAACTCGCGTACCGGGGCACGCAGCACATGCTCACCCTTGCCCGCGATTTCGTTCGACCCGACGGCTCCACCTTTCACCGCATGGCCTACAACCCACAGACGGGCGCACTCATCGGGCCCATACCCGGGCAGGGATTCGACGCGAGCGCGAGCACCTGGGCGAGGGGTCAGGCTTGGGCGATGAACGGGTTCACCCGGGCCTATGCGCTCACCAAGAACCCCGAGCTTCTCGCCGCAGCGCAGCGCACCGCCGCTTTCTGGGTGTCAAGGGTGCCGCCCGGCTGCATTCCGGCCTGGGATTTCGACATCGAAAACTCCAGAGCCCCACGCGACTCCTCCGCGGCCGCAATCGCCGCCGACGGCCTGCTCAATCTGCGCCGCGTCGTTGGTGACACGGCCGCCGACTACGGCGCTTACGCCGAGGTGACCCTCGGGCTGCTCACAACCCCGTGGATCACTACGGCACGCTCGGTCAACCCCGGCCTCCTCCTCCAGCAGAGCCTCAACGTGCCGAGAAGCCCTCAGGAGGGCTCGTACGTCTGGGGCGATTTCTACCTACTCAGAGCCTTGACGCCCCGATCCTTCGCATGAGATACGGGGAGAAGTAGCCCATGTACTTCTCCTGAATCCCCGGGTCGCGCCAGTCAGCGCCGGTGATGGTCTCCCGGCAGGACGGTGTTCCGCATAGGCACGCGAACTCGTCGTAGTCGGATGCGTCGCACATCGCGTAGTCGAAGCAGAGTTCCTCGCCCACCTCGATATCGCGCATCGCAACGAGCAGCGTTCCCCCAACGAGACCGCAGTTCGGGTCGCATGAGTGGTTGAGCATGTCGCCCGCTTCAGGGGTGTCGTCCGAGACGAGGTAGAGGTCCTCATCAACTTGGATCGACCGATGCTGACGCTCCTCGATGAGCATGGAAAGGGTTTCGCGGGTCACCATCCATCCCCCGAAACCCACGACCGTCTCACCTCTGCTGATCGGCTCCTGGGCAAACGAACCCCATCCCTTCGCGCCGGCTGGGCGCGCGTGCGCCTTCGGGTTCAGCCAGTTGTAGTCCACCCAAGTCACCTCTCACTGTGCCGACCGATTGCCAGCGAAACCGGAGGAGTCTGTCACACCCAGATGAACCCGGTGAACGCGCACGATGCCCCGTTAGGCTGACAGCTGTGATTGACCCGTCGATTCTCCGAAATGATCCCGATTTGCTCCGCGAGTCCCAGCGTCGTCGCGGCGAGGACGTCACGATCATCGATCAACTCATCGAAGCTGACGCCGCGAAGCGGGCATCGGGCGTGCGCTTCGACGAACTGCGATCAGCCCAGAAGGAGATCGGCAAGCAGATCGGCCCCCTTCAGGGATCCTTGAAGAAGTCACCCGACCCCACTCGTCAGGTCGAACTCAACGCCCTCATGGCCCAGGCGAGCACCCTGGCCGACGAGGTCAAGGCCGCGAGCACCGAAGCCGATGAGCTTGAGGCCCTCGCCGCGAAGCTATGGCTGCAGGTGAGCAATGTCGTGAGTCTGGAGTCGCCCGTGGGCGGCGAGGCCGACTTCACGATCATCGAGCATGTCGGCACGCCGCGAGACTTTACGGCCGAGGGCTTTGAGCCGCGCGACCACCTCGACATCGGTGAGCTTCTCGACGCCATCGATACCGGCCGCGGCGCAAAGGTCTCGGGCTCGCGTTTCTTCTACCTCAAGGGCATGGGCGCGCAGCTCGAGTTCGCACTGCTCAACCTCGCGATGCAGCAGGCGGCAGAGAACGGCTTCATCCCGATGATCACGCCCACCCTTGTCCTGCCATCGGCGATGGAGGGCACCGGATTTCTCGGTCAGGCGGCCGAGAACGTCTACCGGATCGAGTCCGATGACATGTACCTCGTCGGGACGAGCGAGGTACCACTCGCCGCCTACCACTCCGAAGAAATCATCAATGTCGCCGACCTCCCGCTCCGCTACGCCGGCTGGTCGAGCTGCTTTCGACGAGAGGCTGGCTCCTATGGCAAGGACACCCACGGCATCATCAGGGTCCATCAATTCGACAAGGTCGAGATGTTCGTCTTCACCACTCCCGAGGAGGCAGGCGCCGAGCACCTTCGACTCCTCCAGTGGGAAAAGGACTTCATCGACGCCCTTGAGATCCCCTACCGGGTCATTGACGTTGCCACAGGCGACCTCGGTTCCAGTGCGGCCCGCAAGTTCGATATCGAGGCATGGATCCCCACCCAGCAGGCCTACCGCGAGATCACGAGCACCTCGAATACGACGGAGTTCCAGGCACGCAGGCTGAAGATCCGCATGCGTGACGAACAGGGGGTGCGCCCGCTCGCAACCCTCAACGGGACCCTCTGCGCGATGCCGCGCATCATTGTCGCGATCCTTGAGAACCACCAGCAGCCCGACGGTTCAGTCGTTCTCCCACAGGCCCTTCGCCCGTTCCTCGGTGGAAAGGCCGTGTTCACCCCGAGGGCGTAGCATCAACTTATTATGAAGATTTCGCCCGCCCTCGCGCCGCCACGTGTCTCCGCTGAGTTATTCGGGGCCCGTCCGTTCCCGGAGTTACTCGCACTCGACATCGACGACACCATCGTGACGCACCTCGGATCGGTGAATGAGCGGGTCGTCGAGGCGGTCGGGAGGGCGACCGATGCCGGTATCAAAGTCGTGCTTTCCACCGGCCGGACCATCTCGACTACCGCCCCAATAGCCCGGGCCCTCGGACTTGACGGCTGGGCCGTGTGCAGCAACGGCGCGCTGCTCGCCATGGTCGAGCCCGAGACCATCGTCGAGACCGTCACCTTCGACCCGCGTTCGATCCTCGATCGCATCGTCACCCTCCTGCCGGACGCCGTCTATGCCGTCGAGGACACCCACGGGGTCTTCCACGCGACCCGCATCTTCGGTGCCGGGTCACTCGGGCTCTCACTGCGCGAGGTCCCGTTCGACCACCTCCTCACCGAGCCAGTTGTTCGCCTCGTGGTCCGCAGTGATGAGCACGTCGAGACCGGGTTTGGCGAGATCGTCGAGCAGATGGGGCTGCACTCGGTGATCTTCGGAGTCGGCGACACCGCCTGGATGGACATCGGCCCGACGGGGGTGAGTAAGGCGACCATGCTCGCCAAGCTTTGCACCCGCCTCGATGTCAACCCGGCGCGCACCGTGGCGGTCGGCGACTCGTGGAACGACATCGACATGCTCGCGTGGGCCGG
>CAMAWO010000131.1 GCA_945861925.1 Bifidobacterium breve
TCGCTGAGGATGTCGGCGAGGGCGATGTCGAACTGCGGCCCCATCGTCGTTTGGAGTACTTGGGCGGCAGCCTCGAGGTCGCGGTTTCCGCCGTGGGAAATCAGCGCCTCGACCCATTCCGAGGTGTCCGTATCGAGCTTGGCGCGCTCTGCGAGCTGCTGAAGGAGCACCTTTCAGGCCGGCACTGTCGGTGCGGAGAAGCCCGCACCCACGAACGCGATGCAACGCCCCGCGGCGATCTGTTCGAGAAGGTGGCGCGGAATCTCAACGACTGATGGGGATTCTGGATTTACGGAGCGCATGGTGTTCCTCCCTCGATGTTTCCCTCTTGCGGCGTGAACGTTTCCCGTTCGCTCCCTGACCGGCACCTGCCGGCGTCGGCCAAGGCGATGAGACAGGTGAGGGGGAAAGTACGGCTCGCAATGTTAACTTGGGGAACCGCTGTTACGCCCATGAACTGACCGCGCCCACGCTCAGCCCGCTCCGGCATCAATGCGTTCGATGAACGCGTTGACCCAGGCGACGGCAGTTGCGATGTCGGGTAGGGCGTTGATGTTATCGACGGCAGCTGCGTAGATGGTGTCCCACCTATCGCCGGCCACGACGGTTGGAGGCCAGGCTTGCTGGCGGCGGTACTCGAAGAGTCGGACGCACGTCGCCCTGACTCGTCCGGGGTCGAGGTCTTCGCCCTTGGCGAGGAGTTGGAGGTCGACAAGGTCACGTGCCCGCTCGCTGCCCTCGCCCGACACGGCATGGAGTTTCTGCGCGACCTGGTGGTCGGCGCGCATGACGGGCACCGGCTTGGGTGCTTGGAGTCCGACATCGGTGAACAGGTCCACGAGGTCGGCGGCCAGGTGGTACTCCGGCTCGTCGGCATCGCCGACCTCGTTGTGGCCGAGTTCAAATTTCACCGTGCACCACGGTCGGCCCCGGTAGTCGAGCTTGACGTTGAATGGCTGCATGACGTAGGCGGTAGGCACGGCGGGGGGGAGTGGCGCGGCCTTCTCGACGAGCCTCCCGGTGAAGCCTGCCCACCCGGTGGAAAGGGAATCCTCGAAGTCGCTGCGGAATCGAGCGAGCGGCTGCACCCGCGCGGCGTCGAGGTCTTGGGTGAACCGTGTACCGCGGCCATAGCGCAGCGCCATCGCGCTACCGCCCTTGATCGCGCCCTCCGGAAGCATCTGACCGACCACGACGAGCGCCATCGCGACCCGGCGACGAAGGGCGAGGCCGTCGCTGCCTTCAAGGTTCCGGATTCGCTGTTCTAGGGAGCGCACGCTCGCCGGCGCTCCGGTGTAGCTCAAGACCTCAGCCCCTTGCGGACCCGCTGCCACTCGCTGGTCGTCAGCAGGCCGTCCTTGCGAGCCTGCGCGCCGGCTTCCAGCAGTCGCCCGGTCTCAATGCGCCCGCGGCACTCAAGGAGTGCATCGGCAACGGACTGCGCCCTCAGGCCCTCGTAGAGCGTTGTCCGCACATCGGCCTTCACGTGGGTCAACTCGACGAACCGGGGAAGGGAGGTCCGCGCACGTCGGGGGACCGCCACCTTGATGTGTCGCGGGTTCACGTCCGCGAGGCCGAGCAGCGCCAGCACCGACTCACCGTGGAGATAGGCCCCCTCACCAACCCGCAAGAGAGCCTCTGCGAACTGGTCATACGCCGTAGATGGCAGGTCGGGTACCCGATACAGCCCGTAGGCAACGTGGTCCAAGCCGCCGCGAGCGGCGAGTTTGGGGAGCTCGATCGCCGGCACTCCGGCCGCGACCGCCTGAGTCGTTGTGACGTACCCGTAGGAGTCGATCGCGATCTCGCGCACGATCTGACGGTACGTCATCTCAGCCATGTCACAACTATACCGATAGCGGTAGAGTTGCGACACACATATGAAGGGCGCCACGGCTGGGGCGCCGTGATAAGTCTGCGCGGGGGAGTGATGTGGAATCCGAGCACCGCCTGGAGTTCGTCTGGTGAGAGGCTTTTGGGTTCGTCGCCCAGCTTGGCGAACCCGGCATCCGTGGGTGCCCAGATCGTCGCGTTCGCCAATGCGGCGTCGCCAAGCCCCCCCGAATGCATCTGACCGACCACGACGAGCGCCATCGCGACCCGGCGACGAAGGGCGAGGCCGTCGCTGCCTTAAAGGTTCCGGATTCGCTGCTCTAGGGAGCGCACGCTCGCCGGCGCTCCGGTGTAGCTCACTACCTCAGCCCCTCGTAGAGCGTCGTCCGCACATCGGCCTTCACGTGGGTCAACTCGACGAACGGGGGAAGGGAGGGCCGCGCACGTCGGGGGACCGCTACCTTGATGTGTCGCGGGTTCACGTCCGCGAGGCCGAGCAGCGCCAGCACCGACTCACCGTGGAGGTAGGCCCCCGCGCCAACCCGCAAGAACTTCGCGTCAACCTCGGCCGGCTTTGGCTTCACCACCTGCAATACCCACCGGCGGATTTCACCCCGCATTCTCCGACGCGCCGGTGGTCGGCGCTGCGGATGTCTTGCCAGATCCGCAATCCGAAATGAACAGTGCTCCGGGTAGCGCGATGGACACCAGCATCATCGTGACAGTTCTCGAAGCGTGCATGGCTCTGGAAGTCTGCGCCGTGCGAGAGGAGGCGTTGCAGGTGAGAGGTCAGCTGGCGGTCCCCCCAACAGCGATGTTCTTGGGCGGTGAGGTGAGACCGGTGATGATGGCAAGGACGGCTCCGACGAGGCCTGTCACGCCGAAGATCACCGCGGCGGAGATCGCCTTGCCTTGCTCGCCAACCCAACCGTTGAATGCGGCGATGATCAGTAGGACAAGGGGAACGACCATGAGCAGGGGCGCCGCGATGGCCATGATGAGACGCACGACGGATGTGCCCCGTACGCGACCGATGCCCATGATCGACACGATGATCAGCATGATCGCTGACATCACGCCGATGATGGCGCCCATCGGAACGGTGACGAACATTAACGCAAAGGCTGCCCCGCCAGAACTGTTGTCGTCGGACTCGGCGGCGAGGGCCAAGAGGAACGGGGAGCCGGTAATGAGCACGGCAAAGAGCAGCCCGATGGCAGCGCCGATCGTGAGCCCCCTCACGGGTTCGTCCGGGCGATCGTGAGAGGGGAGATTACGTTTTTTACTGTTCGTCGGGTCGCCATCGTTGTTCGCCTTTCGTTCCTGTTTCGCAGCCGTTGCTGCGCAGTCATGTGTGGCTGCCGTCCGGGGTGAACGGCTCGCGCCAAGGTACTGGGCCACTAATGAGTGGTCCAGTAATGAGACCGTCTTCAGTCGAAATAGCGGGAAAGTGGGGGTCTAGTACCACGCGAGGGCCCCGATCACGACCATGGCGACGCTGACCAGGGGCACAAGCGAGGAGAGCACCCGCCACTTGGTGGTCCCGGCCCGCTTGCGAGTGTTGACCCAAACCGCCCACGCGATCGGTACGGTGGCGAAACAGGCCAAGGGGAACGAGATGATCCCGGCGTTGGCCAGTCCATCCCTAGACGAAGAGAAGCCAGAGTCGATGTCAAGTAGGGTATTTAGCGCCGTTACGAGACCGAGAAACCCCACAGGGATCCAGATGACCGATGCGATGATGGGAACGAGAGGCCCGGCGTCGGTGGAATCCACTTCAGAATGCGTCATTCCCGCAGAGTATCCACGCAAGTTCTACCCGTCATGGGTCTCATGGCTTTCGCCGAGAAGTGGGGTACTAGTACCCCACTTCGCCCGGCATCCAACGAGTGACAAGACACGAGGGCATCCAGAGGTTCCGCTCCTCTCACGAGAACGTCGCACTCGACCGCAGACGGCAAGGTCATCGGATTGAATGCTGGCATCGACTGTCTCGAAGGCATGGCGGCGATCGTTCTCCCTGCGACAGGACATGTCTCCGCCCCCGTTCAACTCAGCGAGTCTTGACCAATCTCCCCTGACGCATGTCACCGGGCGATGAGGTGGTCGGTAAGGGTCAGCAGGGTTACTCTCCCGAATCTGCATCAGCCTCGGCGTCCGCGTCAGCCCCTGAGTCTGCATCAGCCCCTGAGTCTGCATCAGCCTCGGCGTCCGCGTCAGCCCCTGAGTCTGCGTCCGCATCTTCATCGTCGCCGCTCCGGGCATCATCGGAATCCTCGCCGCCGGCACTGTCGCCGTCATCCGACTCGTCCATATCCATCGACCCGTCGGAGGTCTCGACCGAATCCTCAGAGCCGTCGTCAGCGGACATGTCGGCAAGCCAGGCCAGGACATCCTCATCGACGTCCTCGGGCTCAGCCTCCTCCTCAGTCACGTCGAATTCGCCAGTCTCGGCATCGAATTCGGCCGTGCTGTCCATGACCATGCCATCTTCAGTTTCGTCATCGATGGCGTACTCGCCTACGACGTCTCCGTCCTCGTCGAGGAATTCCACATCTGCGACACCGTCGTCGTCCGTGATGACGGACATGTCGAGGTCGTCGTCCAACGGGAAGTCGACACTATTGAGGCCGTTGGCGATGTTGACTTCAGCATCCGTCCAGTCTCCCGAGTCAATCGTGAGATTCACGCCTGGGTTAACAACGAATTGACCTGTCGGCTCACCTGAAGACGCCACAGCATGGACGGTGGACCTTGGTGCGCCGACAGCGTCAGCAGACATCGTGAACCGTGTCGAGCCGGTAGCACCGCCGGTTGCCCTTGGCGAGGCCGAGAACGACTTCACCTTGGAACCGTCGACCGCGACGGCCGTCCCCCTACCCGACAGGACTTCACCAAGCGTTGTACGGACGAGGACACCGTCCGGAAGCGCCACGGTCGGGTTAGACGTGTCGTAGGTACGCCCATCGATCGTGAGCACGACAGACGTCTGCGCTTGCGGATCCGGCGACGTCAAGAGCAGGTGGGTCGTTGCCGAGTTACCTCGAGCGACCCCTTTCGCCGGCGCGTCATCGAAGGGTGCAATTGAGGGCAGGGCCCGGCTCGACATCGGCGTGAGCTCGATCGTGCCGATGCCTCCCTCCCAGCCACCCGTCGGCTCGTCCGGATTCGTCGATCCCACCGCATAACGCCACTGCTCCGCTACGGGATCGATCATGATCCGCTGCACCGTGCCGGGAAAGTTGTTGTCGTAGACCGAGATCGCAATTCGATTACCCTCCCGGGTGACAGCGAAGGGCGTGATCGCGTGGGCAACGGGGGGTGAATAGATCCCCATCGTGTAGCCGTCCCCACGCTGGAGTCCCGCGGCCAGCTCCGCCGCGATCTCACTCGGCCGGTATTTCTGGAAGGCCAGGTAGGCCTGCTGAACGGGTGCGAGCAGTTGCGTCGCCCACCACGTGTCAATCGCACTTTCGACGTCAGGATCCTCGAGCACGAGATCGAAGGTTGATTCAGCTGCCGGATCAAGATCCTGCGGATCGATATCGCCTCGGAACAGCCGTGCGGCCATGACCGCCATGCCCTCGCAATGACCGTGAGACATCTCCTCGTTGACCTGATCAGCCCATTCCTGCGCGGCCGGGTAAAGAACGCAGCCGCGGGACGTCACCGTCGCGCATACCTTGGACTCGCCGAACAGCGCAATGAGCCCGGTCGCACCGAGTTTGCCGGTCTCGCCCCAGTTCGCGAAGCTGAACCCATCGACCATCGGATCGAATCCGTCGTAAGAACAGGTCTTTGGATCCTGCCCCGTGCAATCAGGAAGCGGGTAGCTGTTCCCCGAAGCCGCCGCTTCGCCGGGCCCGCCGTTGGCGCCCGATAATGCCGAAGCAGCAGAGGATTCGGGCGCACCCGATCCGCAGGCCGACACGACACATGCGAGTACCACCATCGGCGCCAGCACAGTCATGAGCCGGGATCTCCGAACGAGCGCGTGAACGCCAGAACTCGTGACCGCTGTCGGTGCGTTCATGGCTCGGACCCCTCCGTCGTCTTCACGCCGCGATCGCAGCGCCACCTTGGATTCTCAGCGCTTCCCAGCTCGCCGGGCAAGCCTTGTTCGACACCTCATGAGGTCCGCCCGCGAAATGGGGTACTAGGCCCCCACTTTCGGTCAGGGGATGAGCGGGCCCGGGGGCGTCCGAACCCCTCGCCGTACCGGCTGGTCGTGATCGGCTCGTCCTCGTCCGGCGGCATCCCGCCCTAGCGACTTCCGGCAGCGTCAGAGCGAAACGACCATGGGGCCAGCGTCCAACACGGGCGCATTACCAACACCTGATGTAGGTCGACGCGCAGGAACTGAGCAGGAATCCCAAGGGCCACCGACACGGGAGGAAATGCTCAGCGACCCGAGTAAGTGGGGGTCTAGACCCCCACTTAATCGCGATTCCGGAGCAAATCTGTCCATCTTCTCGACGCACCGTTCGTTCGAGGCTAGCGTCCGGCGCATCGTCCAGGCTGAACGGCCGGCAGGCGGGTTTGAGAAGCAGTCGCCGCGAAATCCCAACGAAAGGCCAGTGTCGATGGAGACCTTGCGAACCGTCGAGAGCGCAATCGTCCAACGATCGAGAACGAGGCAGCACGCATGAGCGGCGAGGCAGATCGCAGCAACCCGATGGACCGTTCGCACGAGCACGTCGATGTGGCCGTGGTCGGATCGGGGTTCGGCGGTGCCGTGAGCGCCTACCGCCTGGCGGAGGCCGGGCACTCCGTCATCGTCATGGAGCGAGGCCGCGCCTACCCTCCCGGCAGCTTCCCCCGCGGTCCGGAGGGAGTCGCGAGGAACTTCTGGGATCCCACCAACGGACGGCATGGCATGTTCGACCTGTGGTCGTTCGATGGCATCGAGGCTGTCGTATCGGCCGGCCTCGGCGGCGGTTCGCTTATCTACGCGAACGTGCTGATCCGCAAGGACGAGAAGTGGTTCGTGCGAGAGCAGCCTGTGCCAGGTGGGGGGTATGAGAACTGGCCGGTGACCCGTGCCGACCTCGAGCCGCACTACGACCGGGTCGAGAAGATGCTCGGCGGGCGGCGCTACCCATTTGCCGATCGCACGCCCAAGACCTCCGCGCTGCGCGAGGCGTCCAAGCGGGCTGGGCTCGACTGGGACCTTCCGCTGCTCGCCATCGCGTTCGGAGCGACCCCGGACGCCCCGGCAGCCGAGGGAGTGCCACTCGACACGCCGCCATACGGCAACATTCACGGACTCCCCCGTCGTTCCTGCGTTCTGTGCGGTGAGTGCGACATCGGCTGCAACGACGGCGCGAAGAACACTCTCGACCACACCTACCTATCCGCGGCGGCCCACCACGGCGCCGATCTGCGAACCGGCCACGAGGTCCGGTCGATCGCCCCGCTTTCGGGGGGCGGGTTTGAGGTGCGTTACGTCGTCCATACCGAGGGCGAGCCGACCGACTTCGCAAACCTGCGGACGCGCACGCTCACCTGTGACCGGCTTGTCTTGGCGGCCGGCACCCTCGGCACGACCCGGCTGCTCCTGCGCAGCCGAGCGGCCTTCCCCGCTCTCAGCCCCTCCCTCGGCACTCGCTTCTCCGGAAACGGCGACCTCCTCGGGCTGCTTTTCGACGCCACGCAGCCGGACGGCCAGCCGCTCCGGCTCGCTGGCAGTTGCGGGCCCGTCATCACCTCACGGGTCAGGGTGCCGGACGCTGCCGACGCGAATGAGCCGGGCGGGTGGCCGCCGCAGCGGGGCCACTACGTCCAAGATGCCGGCTACCCGGCCCTGGCAGAGTGGCTCGTGGAGCTCGCCCGACCCGGGAGCGTCATGTCGAGAGGCACGCGGGCCTTCCTCGCCGCGCTCGTCGCCCGCCTCGGTCGGCGGAACCGGAGCGGCATCAGTGACGATCTGGCGGCGCTCCTCGGTCCTGGACGGCGCTCCGCGACGTCGCTGCCGCTGCTGGGGATGGGGCGCGACGTACCGGACGGCGTCATGCGGCTGCACGATGGTGAGCTCGCTATCGATTGGACGACGCAGACCTCTCGAGATTTCTTCGACGGTATCCGGTCCACGATGCAGAAGCTGGGTGACGAACTGGGGGCCACCTATCGGGACAACCCGCTGTGGCGGCTGCGACGGGTCGTCACGGTGCACCCCCTCGGCGGTGCCCCGATGAGCGAGCACCCCGATCTCGGGGTGTGCAATTCGTACGGGCAGATCTTCGGCTATCCCGGACTGTACGTCGCCGACGGAGCGGTCATGCCGGGAGCGGTGGGTCCGAACCCCTCGTTGACGATCGCTGCGCTCGCCGACCGGATGTGCGACCGGATCGGGTCGGAGGGCCTGGTCAGGGCAGGCGTGGCCAGCACGACATTTGTTTCGGGCGCCGCAAAACCAATGCCCGACGAGACGTCTGCGGTCGTGCCCAAAAGCTGAGTTGCTGCACCGAGACCGACGTCGTTGGCTCGCCCGGCTTCGTCTGCCACGCCCAAGCCCCAGCGTTCCCTTTATCGAGGGCCGAGATGCCGACCGATCGCATGACCAGCGACGGGCATTGGTCTAGGGGAGCGGTACGCCCGCAGCGCTGATCGCCCGGCCAAGACTTTGAGCGTTGAATGGCTTCACGATGTAGTTGGACACACCGGCTTCCCGTGCTGCTGCGACATTCTCCGACCTAGATTCGGCAGTAACCATGATGAACGGGATTGTCTTGAGCTGGGTGTCGGCGCGTACTTCCCTGAGGAACTGCAAACCGGTCATGGGCTCCATGTTCCAGTCCGAGATTACGAGCGCGAATTGCCCGGAGCGCAACTTCAACATCGCTTCTTGGCCGTCAGCTGCCTCGGACGCATGATAATCGCAACTGAACAAGGAGGACTCGGATGATCCGTCGCATCGTTGCGTAGTCATCGACCACGAGGATGTTTTCCCCCGATCCAGAGCAGGTCGGTTTCGCCGCGGGGGCCGCTGGTGCAGGGACGGACACGGGCGGTGACGCGGTAGGCGTGGGGGTGACGGACGTCGGAGCGGTTGTGGAGACCGCTGTCGCAGTCGCGGCTGGTGCTGCCGAAGTGGTGGACGCGGA
This sequence comes from Bifidobacterium breve, assembly GCA_945861925.1. Lineage (GTDB taxonomy): Bacteria > Actinomycetota > Actinomycetes > S36-B12 > S36-B12 > WLND01. Next base: position 8,937 of record CAMAWO010000131.1, read on the forward strand.
CGGTGAGGGCGTGGCTGGCACTGCCGCGGGGGTGGACGTGCTGGCGGGGTCGACGTTCACCGCCGGTGCGGCTCCATCGGTGCTGCTCCCGCAGGCAGCGAGGACGAGCGCCGCTGCGAGGAGCGCGAATGCCTTCGCTGACGTCATTGTTCCTCCACAGGTAGCGGTGGATTGCAGCGCAGGCAGGCTGGGCGGACGAGGCCAGTCATCGGAGCGAAATTGGGTACGAGTACCACGTTTCACGATCGGCGGTGATATAGAAGCCGTCCTCGTCGCTGCCACGTGTGGTCGTGACGTCGCGCCCGTCGACTGCGGCCGACGCCTGATCCGTTCAGCGAATGCTGGAATCTTCCCGATTCCCAGCAACGAGTGAAGGGGTGCGGCATGGCAGGCAC
>CAMAWO010000132.1 GCA_945861925.1 Bifidobacterium breve
GGACGACCGAAGCCGGCCGGCGAGGATGGCATCCATGACCCGGGACCGGTATTCCTGCGAGCGTTCAGGCGCGGATCCCACGGCTCCACCCCTCCTCAACCTACACTTTTCTGCTTTTTCAGCCTACACTATGGAGCACTGTGAGGCTACACTCTGCGCCGCAACGTCCGTGAGGTGGCTCTGACCAAGGAAGCCAATTCGCTAGCCATTTCGGGTCAATGAGTATCGGCCGCCCGCTCCCACCGTGAGGCAATCGACCGAATGGAGGACGGCCTTATCTCTCTCGGAACATTTGGTGCCCAGATGTGCGTTGGTGGCCCGACGAGGAGCTGACCGAAGTATTGGTGCGTTCGCCGATATTCGGGTTCGGTCTGGCCGACGTCGGGGCGTCTCGTCCCAGACTCCGCCTGGGTCAGTGGATTGTGAGCTTGTACATCGCGGAGACGCTGACGAGTGCGGGATCCTCGAGGGAGACGGCCCTCTCTTCAGCCTGTCCCAAGCGCGTTCCGTCGAAAATGGCCCAGCATTCCCAGCCTCCGAGCTTCGACTCGTATCGGATTCCGCTGTAACGGGGGGTCCCGTCTTCGTTTTGCTGGACATACGCCCAGCGAGAGACGAGCCTCGGGACAAGCCGGTTGCGCCCACGCATCAGCGAGACGTCGAGCGGTTGGTCCATGTCGAGCGCGACCAAGTCCTTGGCGAGAAGTTCGCCCAGAGTCGCCAGCGTGCGCGGAACTTCAACGTCGACGAAGGGCAGCGGTTCCTGACAGATCACGCGCGTCGTCACACGTCGCAGGCGCCAGCCTTCGAGATCCGTGGCGCAATACAGAACGCCGCCGCCGGACACGTCATACCTGTTGCCTGAGAGTGGCATCTCCGCGTCAGCGACGCTGATCCGCGAAAGAGCTAGCGGCGAATCACGTCGAGCTATCCGAAACGCTCCCGCCTCGGGAATCTCCTTGCAGGCTACTTCGTGCGGCAGGTCAGCCTCGGAGCTGGTTTCCTCGCTCATCCGCCTGACGCAAACGCCCTCGCAGCCGACATGACGTCGCGGTACTGATCGTTCGCGATTGCCTCTGTCGGGGACACGTCATCAAGCTGCGGGTTCATCCCCATGAACCAAGCACGAATGGTCGGAGACGCCTCAAAGCCCTCCAGCAGCCGGAACACCTGGTAGGCAGCGCGAAGCCGCTTCTCGGCACTCTCACGCGGGCAGCCTTCGCCCGCAGCCCAGCGGTTGACGGTGCGAACATCGACATCGGTCAGCAGCGCGGTCAGTTGCGCGCCCAGATGATCGCGCAGGAAGGCCGCAATCTCTGCGGTGCTGTCCTGGACCGCCCGAGCGTGGGCGCGAATGGATCCATCGACTTGGGAAGTCACGGCGCGGGTCCCTTCTTTGGTGTCTCTATCGTACGAGAGTGTCCGTGAAATGTCACCATTAACGTCAACCGTACGTCCCAGATATGGCGCCTCACGCCCTCTCCATCCCGCCTCATCACATCACCGGGTTCCGAGCCGGGCAGTCTCGTCTTGCGTGCTCGAGTTGCTCACGCTTCATCGGAGCAACTCCTCAAGCACATGTTGACGATCTCCTTCGGACAGGAGTCCGCCGAGAGGCGAGACCTCACGCATCTGGATGGAGTCGGTATCCAGCCCTGTCATCACGAGGCGAAGACCGCGCACGTCGCCCGACGAGACCAGCCGTTGCCAGCGATCGAGGTTGCTCATGTGTGGCTCACCGCGGGTATCGCGGCGCAACTGCCTGAGGTTGCGCCGGATGACTGGTGTCCATTGCTTGAGAGTCTCGGGCGACAGTTGCGAAACCAGTAACTGATGCATTCGCCAGCGCCGCCGGCTTGAGCGGTCTAATTGCACGCGAACGGGCCGGCGCACCACTTCGAGGCGATAGCCCACACAGGAGAGGAGGCGGTCGAGCATCTCGTCGCTCATCTCGATGCGGCCGCTCAGCATCTGGCTCAAGCTTGGCTGTTTAACCCCGCTCAGTTGTGATAACTGCGATTGCGTCGTGCCCGTCTCGGATAAAGCCTCGCGTAGGACATCCGGTCGATCCACGAGAAGAAATATAGCATTGCGTGCTATGAATGTGCCGAATGGCATGTGCGTAGGGCACTGAGCCAACGAACACGCCGATTTGTTGCGCTTTCGTTGCGCTCGCTCGAGAACGTGGTGGACGTTGACCCACAGGCACGGGATGCCGTGGCCAGTTTGCGTGCCGGGCGCTTTGATGCCCCAGCCGAGCCGTCACATCCACCGGCGCGTGGCCCCGAAATTGACGCAGTCCTCGGTGAACGGTGCACTGGAGGAACCCACATTGGCGTGCCGGTGCTCTCAAGATGCTGAGGTCGAATGAGTGGCAATTGGGCCGTGTTCCGACGCGTTGACCGCATCAAAGAGACGCGAGGCGGACGATTCTTGATGCCTTGGTTTGTCGTTCCCTTCACGGGCAATCAACACGTCAGTCGGCGGCGACAGTGAACATCGAGTTGCCTGAAGGCCAGCAGACGATTGACCGCAGCCTCGAGCGGACCGAGATCGCCCTGCACGGTTCGATGAATGATCGCAGGCACCACTCGGTGGTAATGGTGCCCGATCACGTCACGCATCGCCGCGATCTCGTTCCAGGGAGTTTCGGGGTCACTGTCGAGTAGCGTCGGGGGAAGCGACTTCACTGCCTCGCCAATGACGAAGAGGTTGTGCAGGATGGAATCGAAGGCGATCTGCACACCCGCCATGTCTCCTTGCGACTCCGAGAGACGCATCCGGTCGTCTGCGACGCGAGCGTGGGCGATTGCTACGAGGATGTCATTCAGGCGATCGTCGACGTTACGCGTCACAGTGGCACTGCCTCTGCTAAGGCTGATCTGCGAACCTCATCGCGCAGGAGACTTGTGGTTGTCACATCGACGTCACGCCCAATGATCGCTCGCACGTCGGCTGCGAAGCCCGCCAGCGGAAGCACACCGTGCTTGGCAGCATTGAATTCGACAAGGAGGTCGACGTCGGATGTGGGCGTTTCCTCACCACGGGCTGTTGAACCGAAGACTCGAATGCTGCGGATTCCGCGTTTTCGGGCCGCGTTTCGAATCTCGGTGCCATGTTCGCGAAGGTGCGCGAGAAGTTCACCGCGCGCGGCAGGCCCAGCACGCAGCCGCGCGTCCAATGATGCGCCGGTTGCACGGACGATCCGGTCAAGTGTGCGCACCGAGGGGGATTTCGCACCGGACTCGTATGCAGACAGAGTCGGCTGTGACGTTCCGGCCGCATGCGCCAACTGGGCCTGAGTGAGGCCCGCTCTCGCGCGTGCCTCTTTGATGAGGGTTGACGCGTCCACCCTTCAAATATATTCGTACGGATATGTTGGTCGCAATGCTCGTCATGGCTTCCGGGTCCACGGCCAGTCGTGGGAGCCGCGAGCTGGAGTTCAGGCTCGTGAATCCGCACCTTGATGCCTGTGGCCTGCCCAGCTGCCTCACCGACACAGCCCACTGTGGACATGCATTGAGGGCGGGGGATGTCCCCGCCCCCAATGCCGACCCAGTAGGCATCGGCTGGTGTCTCCGGTGCCGCGACTGAGCCAGGGTCTGCCCTTGTGCCCTCGTGCTATTCAGCCGGTTTCGGCCCGTACTGGTTATCGCCCTGAGTGCTCGGCAGAATCCACAGGATGATGAGGATGATGTTGCCGATGCAGGGGAAGATGAGCAGCAGCTGCAGCCAGCCGGTCTTGCCGCTGTCGTGGAGCCTGCGGCAGCCCACGCCGATGATGAGCAGCTGGAAGATGACGGCAACGAGCCACGACCACAGGCCCAACCCCGCGACCGACATGCCATCTGCCACCATCGAGCCGAGGACCGCACCGACGATGCGCTCGACGATGATCGACAGGATGAACAGCGGCAGGTACCACCACCAGAAGGCCGAGCGTGATGAGCGTCCGCTGAAATTGGTGAGATTCGAAGCGCCGGACGAGATTGCGGTGCCGAAGGTCATGTCTGTTCCTTTTCTCAGGGAACCCCGCACTGAGGTTCGACCGAATTCTTGGGGATGATTGCCGGGAGGTCAAGGACATTTCGAAAGGCCTCGGACGGCATTGCCCCCGCCATCTGCCTAATCTCTGGCCGCCTGCGTGATCTGGCGTAGGTACTCGGCGATCGCAGGAAGCTGCTCGCTGTCGAGCCCGCGCGTCACATGTCGTTCTGCTTTGTTGAATTCCGGGAAGAGCCCCTTCATGAGCTTCTTGCCGGCCGCTGTGAGTTCAACGGTGACGAGGCGCCCATCGCGCTCGCCGCGCTTGCGCTCGAGGAGTCCGCGGCTCTCGAGCGTGGTGAGCACGCCGCTGAGTGTTGCCTTCGAGACCCCCGCCTCGGAGGCGATCTCACGGGTCTCGGCGGTCTCCCAGATCCATGCCACCCAGAGCACGACGAAGCCGGTCCAGGTCAGGCTTGACTTCGCGAGGACGGTTCGCTCCATCTGGTTGCGGGCGGCGTTCGCGGCGCGGAACAGGTTCGCGGTGACGGCCATGGCCTCGAAGTCGAGGTCCATGCCGGCGAGGCGTGTGGCGACCTGGCTTTCGGTCTCGTCGAGCGTGTGCTGGCCGGGCATAGGGCCCCATTCGCTAGGAAATATCAGGGGTAGTCTCGCAAGTCTTCACATCGAGCGCCACGGCGCTCTAAGGTACGGAGATAGTTTGGTTCCGAACGATCTTGAGCTCCGGAGGATTCATGAGCACCATGACTGACGTCACCCTTGCTGATATCAGCCTGTTCGCTGATGGGGCCCCGTGGAAGGTCTTCGAGGATCTCCGGCGGAATTCACCAATCCACTGGAATGTCGAAGAGGAGCCGAACGCCGGCTTCTGGTCGGTGACGCGCTACAACGACATCGTTGACGTGCTGCGGGATACCGATACCTATTCAAGTGAGATTGGTGCCGCAAACCTCGAGGAGCTTGATCAGCGCCAACTCGAAATTCGCAAGTCGCTCCTTGAGACTGACGGAGCGCGTCACCGCACGCTCCGCCGCATGCTGCAGCCGCAGTTCACCCCGCGCGCACTTGCCGGCTACGAGACGTTTCTGCGTGGCATCACGGCGACCACGCTTGATCGGGCACTCGTGCAGAGCGAGTTCGACTTCGTCGCCGATGTTGCTGCCGATTTCCCGATCCGCGTGCTCGCCCAACTGCTTGATGTCCCCGAGTCCGATATCCCGAGTCTGATCAAGTGGGGCAACAAGCTCATCGGCAATACCGACCCGGAGCACACAGACGTGCTTCTCGGCAGCCCGGAAAGCGAGGCCTACCGCGATCTTCCCTTCAGGTCGCCAGCTGCTCTTGAAGTGTTCAAGTACGGGTATGAACTTGCCTGGAGTCGCAGGGGTGGAGCCGGAACAGATCTGGTGTCAGTCCTGGTGAACACTGAGCCGTCCGATGGCATCCCGATCGATGCTCGAGACTTCCGAAACTACTTCCTGTTGCTCGTCATTGCTGGCAATGAGACGACCCGCCATACGATCACCCACACCATGAACAACCTCATAGCCAACCCCGATCAGATCGCGATCCTCCGGGCGAATCCGGAACTTATCCCGTGGGCGGTCGAGGAGTTCCTGCGCACCGCCACGCCGGTGCACCACTTCCGCCGCACCGCCCGGCACAACACGGTGCTCAACGACCAGGAGATCAAGGCGGGCGACAAGGTGGTCGTGTGGTTCGGGTCAGGCAATCGCGACGAGGAGATCTTCGCCAACCCCAATGCCTTCGATGTTCAGCGGCACCCGAATGAGCACATGTCCTTCGGTCGCGGCGGACCTCACATGTGCCTGGGCAACTCCCTTGCACGTCTCGAGATCCAGATCATGTTCGAGGACCTGCTCGCACGCGATGTCGACCTCACCCCAAATGGCAAGCCCGACTACGTGTACAGCAACTTCGTCCACGGCTTCAAGCGACTGCCGGTGCGCAAGGCGTAGCGCTTCAGCTTCTGACGAGGTGTCCGAGGCCTGCCACCTGGGTGAGGAAACTGTCGACGAGCGAATGGGCGCGCACGCGCGCCTTCGGCTGCTCCGCGCGTGCGTATGCGAGGAGGATGTCGGGGTCTTGGCCGTCGGCGATGATCAAGTCCCGGCCCTCGCCGGGCGAGTTGAGCCAGCCTTCGAGCATGTCGCCGGTGAGTTCCGGGTGGAACTGGAGGGCAAGGTTCTTGCGCAGGGTGAAGGCCTGCGAAGCCCGCGACGTGCGGGCGATCTCCGTTGCACCAGGGGGCAGTTCCCATCGGTCGTAGTGGAATGAGAACCAGGGGCCGGGGGGGATGAGCGACTCGTTGTCGCTCCACACGCTTGTCCAGCCGATCTCGCAGTCCGGTGCCGGGCCGACGCTGCCACCGTGGGCTCGGGCGAGTAGTTGGCCACCGAAGCAGATTCCGAGGACGGGAACCCCGGCAGCATCGGCCGCGTGTAGCCAGTCGACTTCAGGAAGCAGCCACGAGCCGATCGTCGCGTCGTCCCAGGCTCCCCAAGGCGACCCCATCGGGACGATGACATCGAACTCGGACGGATCCGGGAAATCGTAGGTGACGACACCGGGGGTGTTGTAGTGGGCGGCTTCGACGATCAGGCCCTCGACCACCTCGAAGCCGAGTTCCTCAAAGCGTTCGGAGACGAGTCGCGGGGGGCTGAAGGCGTCGTGCTGCATAAATAGGACCCTCATGCGATGAATCCTCTCCGAAATCCCACCCCGAGTGAGCAGGATTGACATACTATTCCGAGATCGTTGGGGGCCGAACGATCTTCCAAAGGATAATCACGGCGGCATTGAACCGAGGGGCACACCATGCAGCAGGAACTCGCAGACGTACGTCGCGATCTGGAAAATCAGAACATCGACATTCTCCGACTCGTCTGGCCGGATGTGTTGGGCCTCACCCGGTCCAAGGACATCACGGTCTCCCAACTCGAGCGAGCGGCAGGCCATGGCCCCGCGTTCTGCCAGGCGACCTGGACCACCACCACTCGAGGTGATGTGCTCGATGGCCACGGCAGCCTGCAGGATGGGCTGTCCGACATGGTGTCGCGCATGGACTCGTCGACCATTCGGCCATTGCCATGGGAGCCGGGCGTCGCCTACGCGATCGCCGACATCGATGAGCCTGACGGCACACCGAATGCAATTTCGCCGCGATCGCTGCTGCGTCGGGTCATCGAGGAGTACAAGGCGCTCGGGCTACTGCCCGTCGTGGGACCGGAGCTTGAGTTCTACCTCGCGCATAAGCCGAATGGCACGTGGGAGCGAGTCCTGAACAAGACGGGCCGGGTCTACCAGACCGGCTCGCTTGTTGATCCTGACGGCATCTTCCTTCACCTGCTCCGAATGATTGACCGGCTGAACATCGGCGCATTTGCGGGCAACCATGAGTTCTGTCCCTCTCAGTACGAGATCAACCTCTGGCATGGCGACGCCCTCGATGCGGCTGATCGAACCTTCCTGTTCAAGACAGCTGTCAAGGATGTGACGAACCGCCAAGGAATCATGAGCACCTTCATTGGCAAGCCCTTTGGCGACGAGGGTGGCAGCGGATTCCACCTCCACCTCTCGGTGACCGATGTCAATGGCACGAACATGATGGGCGAGCCGAACGGAGACCTGTCGATCATCGCCAAGCGAATGATGGCCGGCGTGCTCGAGCACGCACCGGCGCTGGTCGCGTTCTGCAATCCGACCATCAACGCCTACAAGCGCCTCGGCCCCGACACGATGGCGCCATATCGGGCGAACTGGGGCTATGACAATCGCACGACCTTTGTCCGGATTCCGCCGGAGCGCGGAGCGGGCACCCGTATCGAGGTGCGCATCGCTGACGGTGCGGCCAACCCCTACGTGATGATCGCTGCGATCCTTGCTGCGGCGCTTGATGGACTCTCCCGCCAACTCGAATGCCCCCCGCACTCCGAGGGGTGGTCGTATACCGATGAGAGCCAACCGGTACTGCCGATGACGTTCCCCGATGCGCTCGATGCCATGCGTGCCGACACCTTCCTCGTGGGCATCCTCGGCGAGCCGTTTGTGCAGGCCTTCGAGACGCTCAAGCGCGATGAGGTGCGCCGATACGAGGAGGCGGTCGAGGATTCGGGCACCCGCGAGATCACCCAGTGGGAGATTGACGAGTACTTCGAGGACTTCTGACGGTCGCTGGGATCACGTCGGGGCAACCTCCTTGAAGCGTCGCTCTGCGCGGGTGAGGACTACCCAGCCGATTGTTGCGATCACACACACGAGGACGGCATCGAGTCTCAGGCCCGCTGCGAGTTGGTCCAACTGCGCGGCGCTCACTGATCCGACCCCTGCTTCGACGCTTACCGCAGAGATGATGGCAGTCCCGAGGACCGCGACCCCAAGGCCCCGCCGATCGAACTGGCGGGCCCGGATCTATCACGATGCCCTCTCGAGGGACGCCAAGACTGCAGGCTCGATCTGCGAGTGCGGTCGTTCGGGTGAGGATGTCCTGCATCACGTCGTCGTAGGCAACTCGATGAGGTCTGGTCCGGGGCTCGGCCCCACCGGTGTGGGTGCAGACGATTCCGGCGGAGATCTCGGCCAGCCTGGGATCGACTCCTCCCCGCGGCGTCGTTCAGGACATCGGCACCCGCCTCGCAGGCCGCCCGGCCAACCTCATGCCGCCAGGTGTCGACGCTGATCACGATGTCGGGGTACGCGCGACGGACTGCGGCGATGAAGGGCACGGTGCGACGGGCCTCCTCCTCGGGTGACACATATTCACCGGGGCCGGCCTTGACCCCACCAATGTCGATGATGTCCGCGCCCTCGGCGATGACCGCATGGACCCGATCCATGGCCGCGTCATCTGCCCATGAGGCGCCCTTGTCGAAGAACAAGTCCGGCGTGCGGTTGACGATCGCCATGACGAGGAGGTCAGTGTCGGAAAACGAGCCCCTGCCCAGTTGTAGGGTCACTGCAGTCCCTCGATTCTCTGCGTGCGCTCACGATCCGAGTTCAAGGAGGTGCGAGGTGGACGTTCGGCGAGGTTGATCGGGCGGGTCGTCCATTTGTCGGCAACGCCGGCTGGGGACCTGCCCACGTGCGAGATGCTTGCGTCCAAGGGCGAGGTGTCGTTGAACCGTCTGCTGGCTGCAGCGGCGACCACGTCTGCTGCCATGGCCCCTAGGCTTGCAAGATGCTGATGGACGTGACTTCGAACGCCAAGGTCAACCTGCGCAACGGCGTCAAGCCCGAGCCTCTCGTATGTGTCGATCAGGGCAGCGAACTCGATGCCGTACCC
>CAMAWO010000133.1 GCA_945861925.1 Bifidobacterium breve
AAGGCCGACCGGGCAGGACAGTGGTCGGCGAGATTGACAGGAAACTGGCGGCTCATCGTCCAACCCGAGGAAGGCGACGAGGTGACTGTCCTCGTTGTCGAGATCATCGACTATCACTAGGTCAGTCTTGCAGGAGAGAAAGGAGTAGATCATGGCCACGACTCTTGACTACGTCGTCACTGCAGGTGATTTCATCGCAGAGTGGATGGAGGACGAGGGGATCAACGCTGCCGAGCTAGCGCGCCGGCTCGGTGTCACTTCCAAGCATGTGAGTGAGCTGCTCAGCGGCAAGGCTCCGTTGTCGCATCGGCTTGCCTTGGCACTGGAGCGGGTGACCGGCGTCCCAGCCCGTCTATGGAATCTGTACGAGGCCGGGTACCGAAGCGAACTCGCGCGTGAATCAGCCGATGACGATCTTGCAGGCCAATACGAGCAGGCAAAGGAGTTTCCACTCGCCTACTTGCGCAAGTACGGCATCCTGACTGTGCCCGCGCGTGACCGCGCGGGCACAGTGGGGCAATTGCTCGGCGTTCTCGGCGTTGCGAGTTGCGAGGCTTTTTGGGCGACGTGGTCTCACGGAAGCGTTGCCTACCGTCGATCGGCAGTCGGCCGTACGGACGCCCCAGCACTTGCCGTGTGGCTTGCGCTGGCTGAGCGGCATCATCACGGACTGCGCGATGTCCCTGCGTTCGATCGATCCCGATTGGAGTTGGTCATCCCACTGTTGCGCAATCTCACGAGTGGTGAACCGATGGCCGCGATTCACGAAGCAGAGGCCAAGCTCCGGGATGCCGGCGTTGTGCTCTGCTTCATTCCACCCGTGCCGGGGTTGGGGATCCACGGCGCCACGCGGTGGCTCAACGGAACGCCTGTTATCCAACTTTCCTTGCTGTGGAAGAGCGACGATCAACTCTGGTTCACGCTTTTTCACGAGATTGGTCATGTCCTGCTTCATGGGGACAAGGCGCTGTACCTCAACGGAGAGAAGAGCGTCGCCGAAGATGAGGCGAATGCTTACGCCTCGGAGGTGCTCATCCCTCGTCAGTATCAGCATCGGTTGCCTAGGACGCGTGACATTGCGGCTGTGAACGAATTGGCCGGCGAACTCGGAATTGGGCCGAGCATAGTTCTTGGCCGCGCGCAGCGAGAAACAAGAGACTTCGCATGGGGTCACAGCCTGAGGCGGAAGTTCGAGTGGGGCGCGAAGACGGCGTAGTCCTGAATTGAACGTGCGAGGGCAGCTTGCAGGGCAGGCAACCAAAAGCTCGTACATCCTCAGTTTCTCCCCGCTACTGAATCGAAGGTCCAGGGACTGCTCCTGGGGCCTTCGACGTGACAGAGCCTCAATGTCGAGCGAACCCCCAGCAGGCCGGGACCCTAGGTGCGATCAGCGCCTCGTGATCGCCTCCGTACGAAACCGTGCGGACGCGATTGATGTGCGGTGGGAAATGTGACATCCCGCATGCCCGGGCAACCTATGCTTGTCGGCTATTCGGCATTGTGTCGTGGCATCCCGTGCCAGGAAGGGGGTGACGGTGGAAGTCGAGGTGTCCGGCGCGGTCAACCGAGACGACGACACAGGCGACGAGGCGACGTTTCGCTATCGCGTGCTTCTCGTCGAGGACGAGCAATTCACTCGCGGCCTTCTCACGCAGACGCCGACTGGTGCGGGCATCGACGTCCTTGCCTGCACCACGGTGACTGAGGCCATGGGGTCACTGGCGAGTTTCGACCCGCACGTGGTCATGACTGATCTCGACCTCGGTCCTGGGCCGAGCGGCGTGCACCTTCTGAGAGGGGTTGAACAGCAGGCCCCATGGGTAGGTCGGATCGTCCTGAGCGTGCATGCATCCCCTCAACTCGGGGCACGCGATTGGGGTCCGCTTTCTGGCGATGTGGTCTACCTCGTCAAGCCGACCGTCTCGTCGGTGGATGACCTCCTTGCTGCGATCGAGGCGGCGGTGGAGCACAAGGTAGTCCGGGAGGCGGGGGAGGGGTCCGACGATCGGGCCGTCATCAGTGCTGCGCATGGAGAGGTGCTCCGCCTGGTGGCCGAGGGCCTGTCGAATGCTGGAATAGCCGAGGTGCGTGGCACGAGCGTGAATGCCGCCGAGGGGATGGTGCAGCGAATGTTCCTGGCGATGGGCATCCGTTCGGATCGGCGGCACAACGCGCGTGTCCTCGCCGTTCGCATGTGGCAGCAGGGCCGTGTCGTCGTCCGATAGCCAGCGACTCGCGGCTCCCTACTGGCGTGACCTGCTCACCGGTCGGTGGGCGATCTCGCTGCGCGCGTGGATCCTCATCTCCCTGCTCATGCAGTGGCCCTCATATGTCCGCAATTCCGTTCCCTCGAACCTGCCACCCTCGTGGGCTGTCGCCATCGGCATCCTGCGAATCCTCGCCGCGGGCCTCGTTCTCCTGGTAGCGGACCGGACGTACCTGCGGCGGCGGGCGTCCGAGCCGGCATCCCTTACTGTCGTGATCGCCACGTGGATCGCGGCGGGCGCAGCGGCGATGGCCGTGCAGTGGGCGGCGTTCGGCTACCTCGACCAGCCTGGGATCTCACCCTTGCGCTGGGTGGTCTCGTCGATCGCGTTCGCGCTGCGAAGTGCCTTGTGCGCCTACTACTTCGGACTGCGGGACTACTGGACGGGCTCGGTGACGGAACTCCAAGCCTCGACCGCGCGGCTCCTCGGGCTCCGGGTGGCGGCGCGTGCCGATCTCCAGGATATTCGGGCCCGCGTTCGGAGCATCGTCGTCGATCAGGTGATGCCGCGGGTGCGCCAACTTCAGGCGGATCTCGGTGACGCGAGCGGCCGGATGACGCGGGATCGCCTCGAGCGCCTGTCGCAGATCGCCGCGACGTATTCGCAGGGCATCGTGCGCGACGCCAGCCACCAGGTCTCTGACCTCCCTACGGCTCGAGTGCCACACCAGGACATTGCTTCGCCACGGCCTGGGCCGGTGCCACCGGCAGAGCGGCGACAGCCGCTGCTCATCTCTGTCCGCTGGTCGGCACTTGTCATCGGGGCCACCATCGCGCCGTTGTCCATTACCGCGCCCCCCGACGATCCCCTGCTGTCGGTCCTTCTTGAGATCGTCGTGTTTCTCGGGCTGCTGGGGTTGGGCGCGCACATCCAGACCCGGATCTCGGCGAGGTCGCGAACCACGCGCTGGACGGTGTGCTGGATGGCGGCCGCGGCCATCGTCGCCGTAGGCATCTTCGCTGCCGCGGGCCTCCTGCCCGCGCGGGTCATCGCCCCCGCGCCGCTCGTCTCGCTGGCCGTCATCGCCTTCGTCCTGGCCATGCTGAGCTCATCGATGGAACGTCACCTTCGCGGCATCACCGCTCGGGCCGACGAACTTGAACGGGTGCTGGTAGAGATCACCGAGATCAATGCCGGGCTTCAGGAGGAGATCGCCTCGGAGAAGCGGCGGGTTGCGCTGCTGCTGCATGGTCCCGTCCAGGGCCGGCTGGCTGCTGTCTCCCTGCTGCTGAAGCTCGACGTCGGGCCGGACAGTACGAGCGAGGCTCGCTTCGAGGCGAGCGAACGCTGCCGATCGATCCTCGAACAGGTGGTGGTCGACCTGACGGCCGTGGTCGACGGGACCGTCGATGAAGGCCTGTCGTTGCCCGACAGCCTGGCCCAGCTCGCCGGGCGCTGGCAGGGGCTCGCCGTCGTGTCGCTCACGAACGACCCGCGGGTGTTCGACACTGTCGCGGACGACCCAGGGCTTCGCATGTGGATCTTCGACATCGTCGAGGAGGGCATCAACAACGCGGTGACCCACGGGCACGCCACCCGCATCGACGTCGACCTCGCTTTGCATGACGGCCTTGTCGAGGTGAGCGTTCGTGATGATGGGGTTGGATGCGGCACGGTCGCTGCTCGAGGCCTAGGTCTCTCGACCATCGGCAGAAGCCCGGCACGGTTGATCCTGGACGATTCGCCCCTCGGGGGCTCCCGTCTTTCGGTCACGATCCCCCTGTCGACCGGAGGCAGCCGTGGATAGGCCACGCGCATGGTCTTCTCCGCGCATCTGATCGTCACTCGTGACAGGCGGTTTCGCCCGGTGTTACCTTCGCGCCTAAACCATGGAGGTGGGATGAACATGCAGGTGAGAATGGGGATCGGGGCACCATGACGATGGACGCCCGCATGTCGCGTCGAGATGTCCTCATCAGCACCGGGCTGGCAGCCGCTGGCTTGGCCGCGGGCGCTCGGGTAGCCGGCCTGCTCGGGGGATCGAATGAGGCGCACGCGGCGGTGAACGCCGCAGATTGGTCAGACCTCGCCTCGTCGTCGCGCGGCAGCCTGCTGCTCCCGAGTTCGCCGCAGTATCCGGTCGCTCGCCTGCCATGGAACACGATCTATGACGACGTGCGGCCGCAGGCAATCCTGCAGGCTGCCGATGCCCGTGACGTCCAGCAGGCGGTGAACTTCTGCCGAGATCACGGAGTGCAGCCGACCGCCCGTTCCGGCGGGCACTCATTCATGGGGTTCTCGGTCTCGACTGGCTTGATCATCGACGTCTCAGCGATGAACCAGGTGAGCTTGAGTCCTGACAGCCATGCGGTCCGCATCGGCGCTGGAGCGCAACTGATCGACATCTACCGGCAGCTCTTCGATCAGGCGAAGGTTGCCATCGCCGGTGGCACCTGCCCGAACGTCGGCATCTCCGGGCTCACCCAGGGCGGCGGAGTCGGGCCGTTCATTCGGCAGTACGGACTCACCTTGGACAGGCTTCTTGCAGCGGAGATCGTCACCGCTGACGGGCAGGTGCGGCGCATCAGTGCCAAGGAGGTGCCTGACCTGTTCTGGGCGATTCGCGGCGGTGGCGGCGGCAACTTCGGCGTCGTCACGTCATTCGACTTCGCGACGGTGCCGGCCGACATGCTGCTCAACAACGACTTCTTGACCTTCGCGTGGCGTGACGCCGAACGCGTTCTCGAAGCCTTCCAGACCTGGCCCGTTGTACTGCCGATCACCGCGCACCCGACCCTTATCTATGTGACATCGACGCAGGGGCCGAAAGCTCAGCCGACTGCGTCCGTTGAGCTGTGGCATCGAGGGCCGCGTGCAGTGGCTCAGGCGTGCCTGCGAGAGTTCATCCGCGAGGTGGGCGCCACCCCGGTGAGTCAAACCCGAGCACGCCAGCCGTTCTTCCAGGCCGAGTTCGATGAGTACTGTGCTGGCCTGACGCAGGCCGAGTGCGCCCCGGTGACGGACCCGTCCGGGCAATTGCCGCGCGTCGGACTGGCGACCTACTCAGAAATCAGTCGTCAGGCTTGGCCGCGTGTGGCGAATGCTGTCATGATCGAAGAACTCGAGCGCTGGCAGCGCGACCCGGTCCTGCAGCCACCGGGTGTCGACTCCGGCCTGCAGGCAGGCAAGGTCATCATCGAGCCCATCGGCGGGGCGGTGCACGACATCGCGCCGACAGCCACCGCGTTCCCGCACCGGGAGGGCTCGCTGGTTTACCAGTTCCAGTCGCGGGTGCGCCCTGGGGCGCCGGCCGACGTTGTGGCAGCGGGCCAGGAATGGGTCACGGGGCTCACCTCCCGATTGACCCCGTGGCGTACCGGAGCCGAGTACTCGAACTACGGCAATCGAGCGCTGAAGGGCTGGGGTCATGCCTATTACGGCGTCAACCTGCCGCGCCTGCGAAGGATCAAGGCAGCACGTGACCCGGGCAACCTCTTCCGCTTCGAGCAGTCGATACGCCCCAGCGTCGATCGGGGCTAGCAGCGGAAAACCCTCGCGCATGGTTTCCATCGCGCCCGGGGTCCGGGCTCTTGACAGGCGTCTCTATCGATTGTTGAGTTCCAGCTACGAGGTCCACCGATATGTCCGGGAACGCATTGACGATTGAGGCGGCATGATCGTATCGAAGGGTTGGGGGATCAGCGCGGCGCTTGTCGGCTGCGTGCTCGGGGCCATGATTGCGACACCGCTCGGTGCATCGGCTGTCCCCATGGCCGACCGGCAGGTGCGGCCCGGCCTCCCCGCTGTGAGCGCTGCGGCGGCAGCCCCGGCCCGGGTCACCTTGGCGGGAGGGCCGCTTCTGCAGGTGCAGGTGGGTCCGTCTCAGGTGGGTCCGGGTGCCTGGACATTTACCCTGGAACGGCGCTCGGGCGATTCGTGGGTGCGCGCCGGCGACTATCGCACCACTGGCACGAAGGAAGAGGCCGCGCTGCCGGTTGCCGCGGGCACCTACCGGGTGGTGGTGCCGGCCCAGCATGGCTACCAGGTGACGACCTCGAAGTCGAGTGCGTACGCCCCGACCCCTGACATTACGGTTGCCGGACACGGCGCGCTTGAGGTGAAGGTCGGCCCCAACCGCGACTGGCAGGTCACGCTGGAGCGAAAGACCGATCAGGGCTGGTCGAGGGTCGAGACCTTGAAGTCCCGCGGCCTGAAGCGGATGGTCTTCAGTGTGGACCGCGGCACCTATCGGGTGCGAACGGCGGCCAACGGCCGCTTCCCTGCCTTCACTGGCGACCCCTTCGATTTTGCGCCGACGGCTCCCCCCGGGCCCATTCCCTATGGATTCCTGGACGCCGCCTTCTCGGACGCACCTGGTGTGGCAATGCAAAGGTCGCTCACCGTTGTTCCCCGCGCCGCATCGTCCTCCTGCGCCTCGGTGTTGTCGCCGAGTCCGGACATCGGGTTGAAGGTTGCCACCGGCCTGATCAACTACATCCCATACGTCGGGGGAGCCCTCAGTTCGACGATCGATAATCAGGCAGCGAACGCCCAATCCAATGCGGAGGAAGCCTGCATCTCCGCGCAGTTCGCCACGATCAACGCCCAACTGGCATACCAAGAGAGCCAGATCGAGTCGCTGCAGAACCAATTGAGCGCGGCGGAATTGGAGATCTCCAACGAGTTCGCTGACGCGGCAAAGGTGAATGTTCAGCAGGATCAGAAAGACTTCTACAACTCGGTGAGCGTGCTCGCACAGTGCGCATCGGGCGGTCTCTTCTACGACTTCATGATGGACTTCGGCCTCTGGAGTGGGTGCTCCACCCCGTCGAGTGCAACCATCCAGGGCGTCGCGACGTCTGGCACATTCGCGGCCCAGTCCACCTTCGGGGGGGCCAACCAGACAGCATTCAACTTCGCCCTGGAGAATGTGGCTGGCAATGACGTGTCGGGGTGCAGCGAAAGCGATTGCCAGAAATTCGTCCAGCCGTACCCTAGTTCCCAGTTGAGCAAGTTGCAGCAGGCCCTCACGATGGCGCTGTCAGCGTCACTCACATCTTCGCGAACGAGGAACACGAAAACAGTGCCGCTGTTTGACGATTACAACCAGTACCTGGCGGCCTACTACCAGCAAGCCGTGGTCGGAATCCAAGCCGCCTTTACGATGGAGTACTTGGTCAACCAACTGAACTACTACAACGCTGGTGCCAACTCCCCAATCGACTCGCTCGGCTTGGTGCCCGGCACCTACTACTCCTACCAGAATGTCCAGACCGCTCTCGGCAGCAAGCCGAGTGCCACCGAGCAAGCGAAGTACTACAACCGCGCTCAGTATGCCCTTGCACAGGTGTACGCGGCACGCATGAACCATCTTTATCAGGACACGATCGGTTACATCGTCACCGACGCTCCCGTCGGCAACCAGGCCTGGCCCTCCTCCACCGCCGGCAACAAGATCAACGACAACATCGACTATGCAAAGAATGTCGGTACCAATGTCACTGTCGAGTCAAGTTATGGAGGTCTGAAGTATTCGACTCCGATGGAGCTGCTGCCTACTGCGGCAACGCAGGGGGCGACGTGGACGGACAACGCAGTGCTCTACCAGTACTTCGGACTCCAAAATGCCGGTACCTGTTACGCAAGCCTCGTGCAGTGGAACCAGAAGAACGGCACCGCGGTCCAGGGGAAGAGCGGTACCTGGTACCCGACCGCCACCCCCTCGCGGAGTGAGCTGGCGGGGGGTGCCTACAACACCCTTTGCCCACCAATCCTGACCACCGCAACGGGAGGTGCCGTCACGGCATTGCCGACGAGCAGCACCCTCACCTCCTGTGCCTCTTACGCTGCACCCATGCCAGGGTCGAACCCCGGCAGTTGCTACGACGGGAACACTCTCGCTCCCTACTACGCGGCCGACGGTGGGTTGCCCGAGGCGACTTCGTCCGTGCTCACCAATCTCGTGCTGTGCAACGGATCGGAT
Organism: Bifidobacterium breve; assembly: GCA_945861925.1. Classification (GTDB taxonomy): domain Bacteria; phylum Actinomycetota; class Actinomycetes; order S36-B12; family S36-B12; genus WLND01. Next base: position 8,191 of record CAMAWO010000133.1, read on the forward strand.
CCAGCACTGACCTGGTTCCAGGTCGGCTCGGCCAACGCCGGCAACGCGGCAGGGCTCACCTCGGGCGACTGGGCACTGACCTGCGGCAACTGGGCAGCGCCCGTCGGACCGGGATATCCGAGCAGTGCTTTCCCGGGATCCTCGCCGCCCTCTGGGTGGGGTGACACGGCCGAGTACCTCTGCGGCAGTGCAGGCTACTGCTCAGGCACCTCCCCGACGAGCTTCTTCGGACCCTTCTACGCGACCAACTACTACTGCTACTCGATTGCATATTGCAGTACCGGAGTTCCCGGCTACACCTTCAACTCCTTTTATGCACCTGGCTACTATGGCCCCCAGACCCAAGGCTCCCTGCCGTACGTTCCCCCCTCGACGACGGTGCTGCTGAACATCGGTGGAACCGGACAGAGCACCACCATGGCGATCACAACGCCGAACTGCTACTCAAACAACTGGACGACTGGCGCCACCGTGAATACGGGGTCAGGGTGCTCGGTCACTTTCGACCCCGTGAGTCAACAAGGGAGATATGGCTCGGCCACGGCCAACCTTGCCGCTCTCGCGGTCTCACTACCGAACTCGGCCACCGGATCCCAGACAGGTGGCTTCTCCTTGCCGATGACGGTTGGCACCGTGTACGGAGTTCCGACTCAGGCCAGCGACACCGGTACCACGTGCTCCTCCGATTGCACACTTGCGGGGGTCTGGATCGCCTCCAACACGAGCGTTGCGGACGTGGGCTATTACGCACCAGCCTCCACCGTTAACTCCAGTTACACTGGATTCAGTGTGTCGCAGCTCCTATGGCAGCAGAACGGGTACATCACCGTCGCAGACGGCAGTTGCTGGAACATCAACGTCGGTCGCACCGCCAACAACGTCGGGACCATCTCCTTCAATCAGATTACGCCAGGCTCACTCTGCGCCTCCACCGTCACGTCACCGGTGACGGAGACGGCGCCGTTGCCGGTGATTACGGCTGCGTCTCCGCCGTCATCGGGCACGGTGGGTGCTGCCTATGGGCCGTACACGTTTACTGCGTCGGGGTCGCCGGCGCCGACGTGGTCCGTTGCTTCGGGAGCGTTGCCCGCAGGTGTGACGTTGAGTTCCGCGG
>CAMAWO010000134.1 GCA_945861925.1 Bifidobacterium breve
GGTTATCTCGGCCCGTACTGACGAGGAGACGGCAAGCGTCATCGACCGCTTCGTGCCGGACGGGTACACCGCCTATGCGCGAAGCAAGGAGGCGGTCGTGGTGTGGAGCGCCGTGGCCGCGCAAGAGCACCTCGGACGTGTGCGCTTCAACTCGGTGAGCCCCGGCCCCATCGAGACACCGCTGCTCGCGGACTTCTACGAGGCGATGGGCAACGCCGAGCTCGATCCCCTCACAACCCGCTCCGGTGGTCGCAACGGCAGGCCCGAGGAGATCGCCGCTGTGGTCCGGTTCCTGGCTTCGACGGACGCGCACTGGATCAACGGCACCGACGTACCCGTCGACCACGGGGCAGAGATGGCGGAGTTCCTCGCTGCGCGAGGCGTGATCCCGGCGCTGGAGAACGCATGAGCGTGGCCGTTGAGTCGGTTCCCACCTCGCTGTTCATCGGTGGCGAGTGGGTGGATCCCCTCGAGGAGCAGCGGTTCGAGGTCGACAACCCCGCCGATCGCAGCATCCTCGCGAGTGTCGCTGATGGTGGCGTGCCAGACGCACGCCGCGCCGCCGACGCCGCTGGCGCCGCACTGCCGGGGTGGCGGGCACTCGCCCCACGGCAGCGTGGCGAGATCCTGCGCGCCGTCTTCGAGGCGATGCATGAGAGGGCCGACCAGCTGGCGGATCTGATCGTCCTGGAGAACGGCAAGCCGCGCGTCGAAGCGGTGGCCGAGGTGCACTACGCCGCTGAGTTCTTCCGATGGTTCTCCGAGGAGGCAGTTCGCCTTCCCGGCTATCTGACCACCGCACCGGTCACGGGCCGCCGCATCATGGAACTGTCCGAGCCGGTCGGTGTCGCCCTGCTGCTCGCACCCTGGAATCTGCCCGCGGCCATGATCACGCGCAAGATCGCACCCGCGCTGGCGGCCGGCTGCACGGTCGTCATCAAGCCCGCCAGCCAGACACCTCTCACAGCCCTTGCATTGGCGCAGATCATGCAGGAGTGCGGGGTACCCGCGGGTGTCGTGAACGTGATCACCACAACCCGCGATGCGAACGTCGTCAGTGACCTGATCGCCGCCGGACCCGTACGCGCCCTGTCCTTCACGGGCTCGACCCGCGTGGGCCGGCTCCTGCTTCGTCAGGCGTCCGAACGCGTGCTCAGGTGCTCCATGGAGCTGGGGGGAAATGCGCCGTTCATCGTTCTCGAGGATGCCGACATCGAGTTGGCCGTCGAGAACGCCATGGTCGCAAAGATGCGGCACAACGCCGAGGCGTGCACGGCGGCCAACCGCTTCCTCGTGCACGCCGACGTCAAGGAGCAGTTCACTGAGGCATTCGCCGCATCGATGTCCGGACTGCGCGTCGGCGATGGCATGGACCCGTCGACCCAGCTCGGGCCGATGGCAAGTGCCCTGGCCAGGGACGGGGTGGCGGAGAAGGTCGACGCGGCCGTGAGCGCGGGCGCTCGGGTACGCACGGGCGGCACCGCAGGCGACGACCGCGGCTACTTCTACCTGCCGACCGTCCTGGACGACGTGGCGGCCGACGATCCCCTCCTGCAGCAGGAGATCTTCGGGCCGGTGGCCCCCATCGTGGGATTCCGCACGGACGCCGAGGCCCTCACGCTGGCCAATGCCGTCGACGTCGGGTTGGGCTCGTACATCCACTCTCGCGACCTCGGTCGCGCCCTGCGGATGGCCGAGGGCCTGGAGGTGGGCATGGTCGGCATCAACACCGGCTTGTTCTCGGATCCGGCGGCACCGTTCGGCGGCGTGAAGGAGAGCGGGCTGGGACGCGAGGGCGGACGCCACGGCATCGGGGAGTTCCTGGAGACCAAGTACATCAACGTGGCATGGAGCGAGCAATGACGATCACCGACGCCCGCGAGCACCTCGATGACGCAGCCCGCGACTGGCTCGACAACGTCCACGGAACGGGCAGCGGTCCGACGTTCGAGGTGCTCGACCCGGGCACCGGCCGCGTCCTCGCAGAGCTGTCGGCTGCGACTGAGTCGGACGTCAACCACGCTGTCGAGGCAGCGCGAGCCGCCTTCGAGGACGGCCGCTGGAGCGAGCGTGACGCCGACCACCGCGAAGAGGTCCTGCTGAGGCTCGCGCAACTCGTCGAGCGCGACTTCGAGCTGCTCGTCACGATCGAGGCGCTGGACACGGGCAAGCCACGCGCCGAGGCCTGGTACGACATAAAGGAAGTCATCGGCGTCCTGCGTTACTACGCCGGCTGGTGCACCAAGGCCACCGGCACGACCATCCCGGCACCTCGGCAGTACTTCGCGGTCACGCTTCGCGGCCCGGTGGGGGTGTGCGCGGCCATCACACCGTGGAACTACCCGTTGCCCATCCTCATGTACAAGCTGGCTCCGGCCCTCGCCTTCGGCAACTCGGTCATCGCCAAGCCCAGCGAGTTGGCGCCTCTGTCCGCGCTGCACTTCGTTCGACTGTGCGCTGAAGCAGGCGTGCCGGACGACGTCGTGACCGTCCTCACCGGTGCCGGATCGACCGGGGCGGCGCTGGCGGCCCACCCCGGCCTGGACAAGATCGCCTTCACCGGCTCGACCCGCACCGGGCGTGCGATTGCACACGCGGCAGCTGAGCGCCCCACGCGGGTGTCGCTGGAGCTCGGCGGCAAGAGCCCGAACATCGTGTTCGCCAGCGCTGACCTGGAGGCGGCAGCCGATGGAGTCGCGCTCGGGATCTGGACGAATGCGGGTCAGGTCTGCGTCGCCGGCAGCCGCCTCCTCGTGGAGCGCTCCATCCATGATCGATTCGTCGACCTCCTCGCCGAACGCACAGACGCGATGGTCCTGGGCCACTCACTGGACCCAGAGGCGCAGATAGGCCCGATGATCAGCGCGGCCCAGCGGACAAACGCGGAGAACGTCGTTGCGTCCGCTCTGGACGATGGTGCCGTTGCCGTGACGGGCGGGCGTGCCCTCGCAGGCCCGGGCTTCTTCCTGGAGCCGACGATGCTGACCGGGCTCGCCACGGACCATCCGGTGTCGCAGGAGGAGATCTTCGGTCCCGTCCTCGTCGTCGACACCTTCGACACCGAGCGTGAGGCCGTCGCGAAGGGGAACGCCACCGCCTACGGACTCGCCGCTGGCGTGTGGACGGGCCGCGCTGGCCAGGGTCAGCGGATGGCCCGCGGGCTGTCCTCGGGAACCGTATGGATCAACGCCTACGGCGTGTTCCATCCGACGCTGCCGTTCGGTGGGACCAAGGCATCGGGGTACGGCCGCGAGCTCGGCGAGTCCGCCGTCGAGGCGTACACCGAGATCACCACGGTGGTCGAGGACCTGTCGGCAGGAGAGGGAGACGACCATGACTGACGCGTTCCGCGTACCGCGAGTCAGCGCCAACGGCATCGTCGGGCAGGTCGCCACCACTGAGGTTCCTCGGTTCGCCGCGCCCGCCACGTTTGCATTGGTTCCCGACCTGGCCACGGTGACCACTGCGGACGTCGCCGTGGTCGGCGTTCCCTTCGACTCGACCGTCAGCTACCGCAACGGCGCCCGGTTCGGCCCGTCGCACATCCGCGCCGCTTCGCGACTCCTCCGGCCGTACAACCCCGAGGCGGATGCCTGGCCCTTCCTGGCGCAGCAGGTCGTGGACGTCGGCGACATCGCCTGCAATCCCTATGACATCGACGCATCCCTGAAGGCCATCGAGGGCGGCGTCCGCGACTGCTTGGACATCGCACCGCGCGTCCTCGTGCTCGGTGGCGACCACACCATCGCGCTCCCCACCCTTCGGGCACTCCACGCCAAGCACGGCCCCATCAGCGTGGTGCACTTCGACGCACACCTCGACACCTGGGACACGTACTTCGGGCAGCCCTACCTTCACGGCACGCCGTTCCGCCGGGCGTCCGAGGAAGGCCTGCTCGATCGCGAGGGCTGCATCCACGTGGGCATCCGGGGCGGCCTGTACGGCGCCGTCGACATGGTCGACGACCGTGCCCTCGGGTTCATGGCCGTGCGCTGCCACGAGATCCACCTGGATGGGCCCGCGACAGTCGTCGAGCGCATTCGCAGCCGTGTCGGCGACCGTCCGGTCTACGTCTCGGTGGACATCGACGTGCTCGACCCTGCTTACGCGCCGGGCACAGGCACACCGGAGTCCGGCGGCCTGGCAGCGTGGCAGCTCCTGTACATGCTCCGACAGTTGGCGGGACTGAACCTGGTGGGCGGCGACATCGTCGAGGTGGCCCCGCCCTACGACCACGCCGAGATCACGGGCATCGCCGCGGCGCACATCGGCTACGAGCTGCTCTCCGCGTGGGCTCCGCCGCTGGACGACTCCGCCCTCAAGACCCGGTAGAAGGGAACCCCCGAGACCGTGAGCGGCATCGAGGTCATCGACGACCACGGCACGGAATCGATCGACGCCGAGCACGCCACCGTTCTGGCGTCGCGTTTCGCTGGGTACCTCCGGCAGCTCGAGGTTCCTCCCGGCAGCAGGGTCGCCTTCCAGGCGCACAACTCCGTGCGGCTCGTCGTCGCGGTTCTCGGTTGCCTGAGGGCTGGCTACGTACCCGTCGTCATCAGTGACAAGCTGACCGCACGCGAGCGCGATGAGCTCACGGCCGATGTGACCCCGCGACTGTTCGTCGACGATGCCCTCCTCGCCGGTGCCTTCGACGGTCCGTCGGCGCCGTTGACCGATCACTGGCAATGCCGGCCGATGCACTTCACGAGCGGAACGTCCGGACGGCCGAAGGGCGTGTGGAGCGGCTGGCTCGACGACGAGGAGAGCCAGGCCCTCGTCGCGGAGGAGACGGATGCCTGGGCTCTCTCTGCCTCCGACCGCCACCTGGTGGTCGCACCCCTGAGCCACTCGGCTCCCCTGCGCTTCCCCTTGATGACACTCATGACCGGCGGCACCATCGTGGTCCCGTCCGCGTTCGATCCGCACGTCGTGTCACGGCTCATCGACAATGGCGAGGTCACGACCTCGTTCATGGCCCCCGCCCACCTGCAGCGCCTGCTCGAGACCGCACCGCCGGCCGACCCGCGCATGAGACTCGTGGCGCATGCAGGATCCGCCTGCCCCGACCACGTTCGCCGGCTGGCCCGCGCCACGTTCGGAGACGAGGCCCTTCGTGAGTTCTATGGATCCACCGAGGGGCAGTTCACCATCTGCACGCCGCAGGAGTTCGACGCGCACCCCGGCACGGTTGGGCAGGCCCGCCCCGGCCGCAGCCTTCGCGTCGACGATGACGGCCACATCTGGTGCCGAGTCCCACCGCACGCCCGCTTCGAGTACTGGGGAGACCCGCAGAAGACGGTCGAGACCTGGGACGAGGACTGGTTCACCGTCGGTGACCTCGGCGAGCTCGACGATGACGGCTACCTGTACCTCAATGGCAGGCGCAGCGACCTCATCATCTCCGGAGGCGTCAACGTCTACCCAGCCGAGATCGAGCGCGTCGTTCTCGACCATCCCGAGGTCACCCAGGCGATCGCCTTCGGCATGGACGACGAGAGATGGGGTCAGCGCGTCTGCCTCGCGGTCGTCGGGTCCGCCTCGCAGGAGGCAGTCTCGGAGCACTGCCAATCCCTGCTGGCGCCCTACAAGCGCCCGAAGGACATCTACGTCGTGTCGGAGCTGCCACACACCCACAGCGGGAAGATCGATCGCCTCCGGGTCCCGGAGTTCCTCGGTCTCCGGTCGTGAACGCGACCCCTCCCCTTCCCGAGAACGCCGCCTGGACCACGGTGGTCGAGCTGGGTTCCCACGTCTTCATGGAGGTCTCCGGGGAGGCCCTGCGCCACGCCTCCCGGACAGCAGTTCTCGTCGCCCGAGAAGACGACCCCGGGACGGCCTTCGACGTCACCGTGCGTGCCCGTCGAGGTCGGGGCGTCCTCACCTCAGGAGAGGACGAGACGTGGATCGCCGCGGGCGTGGCGGACGCCTATAGGAAGCTCTCAGCCACGCCCACCGTCGTCTCGGCCAGCGGGCAGTGGCCGCCCACGAAGGCCGTCGTCCGTCAGCCGGCCATCCTCGGGATCCGGCAGGCGACCTCCGGCGACGCCCACGAGTACCGGATCTCGTACCTGGTCACGACTGACGGAGCCCTTCGGGGCCGTCTCTTCCAGGAGACCAAGGCCACCCTCAATCCGTCTTCGTGGACGGAGTTCGTCCTCAGCCAGGTCGTGCCCGGCCTGGCGGGACTTCCGAGGCCGTTCCGGGTCGCGTTGACGGTCGGAGGCACGTCCGCCGAGTCCAGCCTCGGGACTGCCGCCAGCGCCGACGCGAGGGAGCTCGACCACCTCGGAGAGGAAGGGGACGAGGAGGGCACGCCCATCCGGCAACGGGAGATGGAGGGCGAAGTCGCAGCGCTGCTGGAGGCCGAGCTGGGCACTCCGGCTGGCGAACGGGTCTGCTCGCAGGTCCGGATCATCCGGCTCGTCCGACACGGCGGCTCGCTCCCGATAGGCCTGTATGTCGGGCTCCCGACCGATCGACGCGTCCACGCCGTGCTCACACCCCAAGGGCTCGATGTGTCACCCGCCGAGATGCGTTGATTCACACCAACCCCTAGCAAGGAGGACTCGCATGACCGTACGGATCGCCGTCGACATGGACAGATGCCAGGGCTACCGACAGTGCTGCCTCGCTGTCCCGCAGGTGTTCAGGCTCGGCGAAGGCAAGGTGAAGTACAGAGCCGAAGCCGAAGATGAGCTTCTACCCGCCATCGAAGCAGCCGCCGCCAGTTGCCCCACTAAAGCGATCTCGGTCGAGTCGGGGACCCTCTAGATCCGGCTCGGCTTCTGCCCTATCCTCTGCCCTTTCACGCTGGCTCCGGCCGGCTCTTCCCGGTTAACGGTGGTCGAAGAACCGTTCAATACCAACGACATTGTGAGGGGCCGTGCCAGAGGCAGGTCGGCTGAAAATCGGAAGGTCGGCGGTTCGACCCCGCCCCTGGCCACTCCAAATCCCGTCCAGCGCAACGACTTTCGGCGCAAGCCTTTCCCACGTCATCGGCAGGCAAAGCCGATCTGCCGTATTCTCTGGCCTTTCATAGCTGAACAATCTGTGGATAACCAGCCGAGATCCGGCGAAGATCGGAAGGTCAGAACCCCCGCCACTCGCCAACTGCAACGCGTCGCTGGCCGGGCGCCGCTTCTGCCGGGTCACCGGATTCGAGCGTCGGTGAGGATCGCCCAGATGTAGGACGGTCCTTGCAGGTCCTGTAGCGCCCCGTGCCCTGTGAGCGGCTGGCGCTCGAGCGCCTTAGCGAAGTCCCCGCGCGGGAGGTTGCGATTGACGGTCGAAGGCACGACTGCGCCGCCATACACGCGGTACGTGAGGGACTTCCCCTGCTTGAGTCGGAACTCCTGCCCTGCGTTCCCTTCAATGCACGCCCAAACACGATCGATGTCACTCACGATTCCTCCGGTGGTCGGGTTCCTTCCACCAGCATGGGCGTAAACACTGGGGTCATGTCTAGTAACTCCGGGGCGTGAGTTTGAAGCAGAAGGTGTGAGAGGTCGTGGATAGGAAGGGCCTGTGAACGACCTGCGATCGGCGCCTCCGCGCACCGCCGTCCCTCCCTGCCGGCTGAGCTGGTCGAAGGGAGCGACCGCGACGGTGTGGACGGTCCAGTCGCGTGCTGTGTGGGAAAACCTGCTGATGACGGAGGTGCACCGCGTCACCGATCGTCCGCAATTGGATGAGCCTTTCCTTGGCACTTGCTGGCCCGTCTGGGGGTGGGCACACACGACCCGTCGCGACCTCATTCCCAACCCGCAACGTGGAGCGAACGAAGTGCTGCTTCACCTCGAGGTTCCCCGCGAACTAGTCCTGGCCTCGCACTTTGCTGGGTGGCACTCCGTCCTCAACAGTGCCATCCTGCACCCGCCCGAGCTCGCAGACGAAGAGGACGAAACTGTCTACGACGCGTGGCAGCGGACCGCCGATGAGCGTGTCCGGGCACTCGGCGGCTCACTCGACGTGCCGGTGCACCAATGGCCCCAAGCCGCCCGTGCGTATGCCGAGGGGCCATGGGAACCGATCTTTGACGTCTGCGCCTGGTCGCGAACCAATGCGCTGCAATGCGTCATGCCTCGATTGGATGCAGCTTGGGTCATCGACGCTGTTCATACTCTCGCGCCTCGGCGGGCAGTGAGGATATAAGCCCAATAAACACGACTCACAGGGATACATTTTGTGTTTTTGGTGTTTGTGCTAGCCTACCGGACATGCGCACCGCCTTCGCCGAGGCTGTCGCCCTCGACAAGGGCGACGACTTCGTCACGACCGGTGAAGCCGCGAAGATCCTGGGCACCTCACGTCAGCACATCGTGGACCTCTGCCTGGCTGGCGACGTCCCCTTCACCGTCATAGGCAAGCACCGACGCCTTCGCCGCAGGGACGTCGAACTGCTCAAGGACTCCGGGACGCGATTGACACGCGACCAGCTTCGCAGCCTGCTCCTCGCGTACGCCGTGGCCGGACGACTCGTGATTGAGCCCGATGCGGGACTACAGCTCGCGCGCCGGAATCTTGCCAAGATGCGCGCTGCATCCCCGCGCGGTGCCGCCAAGGTGTGGCTCGACGAGTGGGCGACGCTTCTCGACGGACCGTTGCCCGACCTGCTCGAGGCACTCACTTCGCGCTCTCCGAGATCGCGAGAACTCCGGCAGAACACGCCGTTCGCCGGCCTCCTCACCGAGCACGACAGGGCTGCCGTTCTGTCGCACCTTTCTGTCGTTGGCAAGGCCTCGCCCCGATGACGCGGGAAGAACTAGCGCACATCCTGCGGGCAGCGGCCAAGATCGCAGACGATCCCGGCATTCTCGTGATCGGGAGCCAGTCGATCCTCGGGTCGTACCCTGAGGAGCTCCTTCCTGAGCCGGTCTGGCTGTCCATGGAAGCGGACATCGCGTTCCTCGATGACCCTGACGCCTATGGATGCCGCTCTTAGAGCGTAGGGGTCTGAAAATCGGAAGGTCGGCGGTTCGACCCCGCCCCTGGCCACACTGATTTCCTCACAGAAACCCCCCTCGACAGCCACGATGCAGGCCGCAGGGGCATCGCTTTCTCACAAATGTCTCACAAGGGTTCTCTGCCCTCGGTTCCTGCCTGCATCTGCGAGAGGGCCGCGCGGACCGCATCATGCCCGCGGTCACCCATCAGTGGTGGCTGCCTGACTCGGCATGGCCTGCGGGTCAGGTAGCCCACTCGCGGG
>CAMAWO010000135.1 GCA_945861925.1 Bifidobacterium breve
AAATGTGCCGAAGGGCATCGTGGGCGAGCTGGACGATCAGGGGAGAAGAGTCGTGCCGGGGCAGGCTTGCAACGGATCGAGAAGGGACGAGGCTGTGCTCGGGCGTGCCGGCGTTAGCATCGGAGTCGTTGTCAGGTCCATCGTCAGCCAAGTGCGCGGACGTTGCCGAAGGTGACCGGGGGAGGCGTTGATGCGCGAGTGGGGCCGTTACCTGGAGGACGAGTTGGTCGGCGTCGAGATTGTGATCATGAACGCCTTGACCAGCGGTTCGATACATCTTTCGACGAGCAGTGTCCGTGGTCGCGATGCGCAACCGGACCTGTTCGCCACGCACGAGCAGGCCGAGGCAGTCGTCGATTCGGCGTGGAGCCCGGACCTCGACTTCTACGTCCGTCAGGTTCCAGCGCTGCGCTTCGACACGCTGCATGGCAGCGTCGTCGTCACGGACCTGTGGGGCGATACGAAGTACCGGGCATTGCGCGGGGTCAAGGCCCGACCTGCGCTGCGCATCCACGCGCCGCTCATGGCGGTCGCCGAACGAGTTGACTCCATGCGGGCGCTGCGGGACGTCCGCCCGAGCGATGTCGTCGTCACTGCCGTCGGCTGGGGCGAGACGGAAGCGCTGCAGCCGCGGGTGGCGTTGCGTGCATCCTCGTCCTACGCGCTGGGTGACGCAGGCTGGCTGCGCCGGGAGTGGATCCCCGAACCGAACACCTATGACCGTGCGGGACTGCGGGCAGTGGTCGGAGAGTTCCTGCGTGAGAACGATCCGACGGTCGTGAGTGAAGCTGATGGACGATTCCAATCCGCCCGTCGACGTATAGAAGGACACGACGGTGTTGACGTTGACGCTGGGTTCGCCGCGATGGAGAGCTACCTCGACGGTCAGCGGTCAGCCGGCCTCGAGGATTGAGTGCCTCGCCGCAGTCGTTGAAGTAGTGCTGGCTCAGCTGTTGGGGTTGCCTGGCTGGAGTTGCACTCGCCCCGGAGTCCACGAGCCTGACGACGATCGGCGCCTTGTAGGGCGGGGCGCGGTGGCGGAGCCTGCGCTAGTGCTGGATTGACAGCTTCGCCTTGAAGATCCCGTTCCCTAGGGAACGTCCATGAGAACCTCTCGATCTGCGAGTGTCCGGCGAGGTCCGCATCATTACAGCCCTTCTTTGAAGCGGTTTACGATCTTCTGGCCTGGGCTGGAGAAGAGGGCGAAGACATTGTCGATGTTCGCCGTAGCCCGCATCACGATTGAAGTGGCATTCTCGCCAGACGGCATCAGGGATACCAAGAGAGAGCCCCAAACCGTCGCCTTCTTGTAGTTCCCTTCAAGCTGAAGGAGGGTGGGGTTCACTGCAACGCCAGTGAACCCTTGCGCATGAAGCGCTGCTTCGCACCTTGTTAGCCAGGAATCCCGATTCCCATCGACCACAACGACCTCTTCGATCGTCTTGCGAACTGCCATGAAACCCTCCGTTTCTGTTTGCTGTCGTCAAGCGCGCCCGCAATGAGTTCTTGAATGGCCTGCACTATCGCTGGGACACCGTGCACGAGCTGGCGAGGCTGTGTGGGGCTGGTACGCATCACGATTCCGCATGGGAAACCCGACACACCCTCGAAGGGTTCCAGACTCGCGCTGCCACAGTCCGGCATCCGGGTGAGTTGGAGTCGTCGAGATAGCGTCAAAATTGGTCAATGTGAAGCATTGAACCAAACGCGGAGATCTCTTGTGGTGCAGTGCACCGAACGTCAAGGCACCACGACCTGCAGCGTCCAGGAGGAGGTCTCGCAGCCGGTGCAGTGCTCCTTGACCTTGAGTAGGTTGTACGACGAGGTGGTGCTCGGTCGACCCTTGAGGGACACTGTGTACGTGTAGACGATCTTCATGTCACCAGATGGGCACCGCTTGGAATCGACGGACTTTGATCCCACATCCCAGAGCACCCATCGCGCGCAGCGCTGATGAGCCCCGCCTGCATCCGCTGGACGATCAGGTCGCGCTCCATCGCGGCGACCATGCCGAGGACGTTCCACAGGAGGTTGGCGATGTGCGCACTCGGTCCCTTGAAGTCGAGTTCCAGCGGGCCGATGTGAACTTTGTCGACGTGCTGGAGCACGGCATGCTGGATGGTGGGGGTGTGGGTGGAGCTGCGCAGCAGACGGCTGATCGTTGCGACGCGGACGTTGACGGGACGCAGCTCGCCGAGGGTCTGCGTGAGAAGCTGGACGAAGGCGTTCTCTCCGGGCTCCGTACCGGATGCCGCGCTGCCCTTGGCCAAGAGCACATGGATGCCGTCCACGTAGACGAGGGCAGCCTTCAGGCTGGCGGAGCTTCGGTCTTCGACCTGCACGCCGGGCGGTAGCGGCCCGTCACTCAGCAGGGGGGCAATGCCGAGCTCCTCGACGGCCAAGGCACCTGGGACGTCGCGGAAGAGGGCCACGGTCTGGGCCAGCATGCCAGCAAGTGCGTCGTTATCTCGACCGCTCACCCGGGCGACCCATAGCTCCATTGCCCTCGTCCGGGCCTCCTCGGTCACTGCTCCTCCCCGTTCGGGTAGCTGTCACCGTCGGCGCACAGCAGGTCCTTCCAATGCCTTGCCACGGCCAGGTATTCAATGTCCAGGTATGGATTTCCCTGGGCTGCCGCCTCGTTGGTGCCGCTCATCACTGCCCCTTCCGGTTGTTGTACTCGCGAACAACGTCGGGAGTAGTAGGGACTCCCTGCGCACGCACGCGTCTCAATGCGTCTACGTAGAATGTGGGGACGGCAGGTGAGCAAACAGGGACAAACCGGACAAAACGGTGACGTTCAGGACCGGCTACGGGATATTCACGGGATGGAAGCACGGAAGCACGGCACGACCAGCAAGACCGTCGCACGGGAAAGCCCTCACTACCAAGGGGTTTCCGCCCGAGCACGGGTCGCTAGCTCAATGGTAGAGCTGCGGACTTTTAATCCGTAGGTTCGGGGTTCGAGCCCCCGGCGACCCACCCTCGAAACATGTTGCAGCACAACCACTATCGGTGTTGCAAAGGGAAAACGATAACTGGCAAATCGGCAGTTTGGCCCTTTCTTTGGCCCCTTCTTCTTGAAACCTGCGGATAATCAAGTCACAGCCCATGTGGAATCCGCAGATCGCGTGATCGTGGACGCGGCGATGGTCCGTTCATGAACGCCCAAGCGGCGGATTCCGCACCGGCAGATCCGCAACCACTCCTGCGAGGGCTGAAATCGTCAAAGACAACCGATCGCAAAACGGCGAGCGAGATCGTCCGCGAATACCTGCACGAGTACCTGTGCGCCTGAGCGTCGGCGCACGTGAGGCAAGCGCAAGGCCGCGCGCTTGCCGAGAGTAATGCAATTGCATTACCATGGCACATGGAAAGGGGAGTGTGATGAGCCTGCTCGATGTGGAGTCCACGCTGACGGATCGCTACCAGACGACGGTGCCGGAGCCGGTGCGACGGGTCCTGAACCTGGCCAAGCGGGATCGCATTCACTATGCAATCCAGACGGACGGCTCGGTGGTGATCACCCGGGCGACGTCCTCGTCCGAGGATTCCGCTCTTGAGCCGTTCCTGGACCTACTCGCGCGGGAGATCGCTGAGCATCCGGAGCGCCTGGCGGCCGTTCCGGCGGCCTTGCGGGCGCGAATCGATGCGCTGGTGATTGATGTCCCGATCGACCTGCATACCGCCCTTCCGGACGACGGCGAGTGAGTCCTGCCGAACTCGAAACCTTGGTCGTCAATGGCTGGCTCAGCGTGGCCCACCCGCTGTTCCTCGACGCGATGGAGGACCTCACGGCGCAGGTCGAGAAGCTCGCTGAGAAGGATCCTGTCGGGTACAGGCAGAAGAAGGTCACCAAGCGCCTCGCCGCCATTCGCACGCTCGCGTTTGAGGACATCCCGGCGGATCCCGCCAGCCCAGCGTTCCGGCAGGGCAGCACCCTCGGTGCGGATCACTCGCACTGGTTCAGGGCGAAGTTCTTCCAGCAGTACCGGCTGTTCTTCCGTTACCACCAGGCCTCCCGCGTGATCGTCTTGGCCTGGGTCAACGACGACGACACCTTGCGCGCCTATGAATCGACCAACGACGCCTACCGCACCTTCCGACGCATGCTGGACGCAGGCAATCCGCCCACGACCTGGAGCGAGCTCCTGAAGCAGGCGATGGCAGCTCAAGGCCAACTTCAGGCTCTCACGCACGATCCAAACCCGGAGTTTGAGTGACGCACGCCAGGCCCTTACATGGCCCTTTCATGCTCGGGGTGGTGGCCCTTTCTTGACGGTCCTGGGTGGTTCTGAGAGCGTAGGGGTGAGCCGGAATCCGTTGCAATCACTTGATATTCGGCTGTGTGCGGTGTGATCGGAAAGGCCTTTAATCCGTAGGTTCGGGGTTCGAGCCCCCGGCGACCCACCACATCCAGAGTCGTTGCACTGCACGACTTTACGACGGTTCGAGGGTGCACTCAGCATCCCTCGGGGTGTCTAGTTTGTCCTCTTTCTCGCCCCTGTTTGGCCCTTTCTTTCCCTGACAAGCCCTTGCGACTGGCTGCGTGTTCAGTCGGTTCGACATCGCCCCAGTGGGCGCCTACTTGGTCAACGCGAACCGGAGCCTGCGTGTCACGCATTGTCCTGAGTTGAGCAGGGAGGTAACGCCGGCTCGCTTGGTGCACGAGCGAGGGCCGACCGTGCCCAACACCCGTCCGACCGTCCACCGGGTCGATTAGCGAGCAATGAGAGTGACCGGACTAGACCCCCGAGTTTGGCCAGTCTCGCCCGGCGGACGGATCAGGCATGCGCTCGAGGCTGCAGGGCGTTCCGTGCGCAGGTAGATTCGCCGCATGCTGAGCTCCCTGCCCATCGTCGACTTGGCCGAGTGGCGGTCTGACGAAGAGGAGCCACTGGGCGCGCGCGACAAGGAATGGATGGCGGCCCCGGGAGGCCCATGGGAAGGTACGTGGCTCTTCAAGAGCCCTCGAACAACAGGGTTGCCTGAACTTGGCGCGGACCTCTGGGCCGAGTTCATCGCCTTCGGGATAGCCCAAGAGGCAGGCGTACCAGCCGCCGAGGTGCGGCTCGCCATCCGCCACGGTCATCGAGGCGTGATCTCGCGTCGTATCGAAGGCGACCTTGCCCATGGAAACGAGCTACTTGCCGCACGGAATCCGAATTACCCCGTGGCAGAGAAGGGACCAGTTCTGGGCTACGACTTGGACGCGATTGAGGCGGTTCTGCGACCCTACGGGGGCAGTGAGTCCGGACTTAGTGCATTTGAGTCCTTCGCCGGCTATCTCACCTTCGATGCCCTCATTGGCAACACGGATAGGCATCACGAGAACTGGGCCGTCATACGCAACGACCAGTGTCTAGCGCCGACGTACGATCATGGTGCCTCGCTAGGCTTCAACGTCCCGCCCAGGCTTCGTACGCCCGCCGACTCCGTTTCGAGCCGGGCGCGATCACGCCATTTTCCGGAGTTTCACAGCCTCGTTGACTTGGCCCTGGGCGTCTTGCATCGGGTTCCTCTGGAGATCCGCGATAAGTGGCTGTCCCGGGTGGCGGGGGTGGCCGAGGATCGTCTGCACCACTTGGTCGCCGGGGTACCCTCGGGGTGGATGTCAGACTCAGCACGTAACTTCGTTGTGGAACTGGTCCTAGCCAATCAGAGGAGGTTGACGCTGTGACCGAACTGACCGTTGTTTCGAGCCAAGACTGCGTTGCCACACCAGACCGTTTCCTGGTGCTGTGGCAAGACCTAGACTCTCGCCGGTATCACCGCGTCGGATTTCTCGAGCGGGATGCAGTGGGTTACTCGTTCCGCTACGAGCCGACGGCACGGGCCCTGACGGGTTTCGCCGGTTTTGCCGAGTTTCCTGCGTGGAATGAGGTGTACCGGTCTGAACCTCTTTTCGCCACTTTCGCCAACCGAGTCATGACGGCGAGACGCGAAAGTTACGAGCGCTACGTCGAGTCGCTGGGCGTTGTGGGTCCGCATCCAGAGCCCTTTGAAGTATTGGCTCGTACTCTCGGGACGCGTGCTACCGATCACGTTCAACTACTCCCTGTTCCGCGCCGAAACGCGGCCGGATCGTTGTCGCTGCACTTCCTGGTTCACGGGACGCGGCACGTGGATCTGGATGCGTCCAGGCTCTCTCGCGTTCAGGCGGGTGACACCCTCTACCTCGCCCGGGAGCCAGGTAATCCCCAAAGTCCGGTCGCCGTCCTCGTCGGGGCGTCGCCTGAGCCGACAAGGAATGCAGCGTTGGGGTATGTCCCCGACGTATTGTCGGGGTTGGTACGCCGCCTAATGGAGAGTTATCCGGTAGTTGTCACAGCCGCCCACGTCAATCAGCCCAACGGAGGGGCGGCACCGGATCACATGCGCCTACTCGCGCGACTAGACGCGATTGTGCCGGATGGCTTCGAGGCTGATTCCATCCTTGACGTTTGAGCGCTTGGCACAGGCGACGCCGGGTGCTTGCGGGTGCCAGTGGCATCGACTTGGCCCCTACATGGCCCTTGCATGCTCGGGGCGTTGGCCCTTTCTTCACGGGCCCGGGTGGTTCTGGAAGGGTCTGGCTGAGCCGGAATCCGTTGCAATCGCTTGATATTCGGTTGATTGCGATGCGATCGAGAAGGCCTTCAATCCGCAGCCCATGTCGAACGGGATCTGCCTGGGTCCGTCGACGGCCAGGTCTGCGCATCGTCGCTTGCGTCTCAGCTAGTCGGTGAGGAGGGCCTCACACTTCGCAGGTTCGTTCCGCTTCATGGCCACTGCCCACACGAGGCCGAGTGCGAGGAGTCCTCGTCCCAGCAGGACCATCCACAGGTTGGTCAGCCTTTCCTCGAGTCCCCTTCGATTCCTTCTTTGATCCCATGACAACCTCCAACGCTCTCGGCGTTGCGACGTTCGCTGGAATTCGCCCAAGCACGGTGGGGCCAGAATTGATGAGCATTCTCACAGTTGGTACCACCAGTGATTGCCCGCCCCCTCGTGCGGCAGGCCGGCGAGTTTGCCTGGCCGATACACCTTCGTGGGATTGACCAGGCCAACTGGGAGTCGTTCTCGGGCGCATGCGATGGGGTAGGCCAAATCGCTGTCGTTGTTGATCACCACCGCTGCGTCGATTGTCCCGGTCACGGTGTCGACCAGAAGGTGCGAAGCGACGTTGACGTCGGAGCCCTTCTCCTCCTGTCGTGCAACTGAGGCCACGAACCTTGCGTCGGGAGCGTCTCAGTTGCAACCCTCGACACGTAGTTCCCGTGAGAGACCCGCCTCGCTGATCGCCAGTGTCGCAGCTCGGGATTCACTGCAACCAAGCCCCGGCCACGTCAAGGCGCACTTGATACCCTTTGATCGTAAAGGTAACCTTTACAAGTGGAGATTCGGAAGTCGGCCCGCAAGCACGGGATCACCACCGACGAGATACGCCACGCTCTCGACCACGCACTTCGCCTGATCGAGTTTGAGTACGATGGAGAGGACCGGCTACTCGTGATCGGAGACAACGGCCACGGGACGCTTCTTGAATTGGTGCTCGTCCCGGCCGCCGACCCCGACCGGGTGATCCACGCTGACCGGCTGCGCCCCAGCCTGTTCGAATACCTGAGGTGACCACCATGACCACACGAACCAAGGACGCCACCGGCCTCGACGCCCTGAGACCGGCCACCCATCCGGCCCGCGACGCGGCCGGATTCCGCGCGATTCGCGCTGCTATGCGGCAGGTCGAGGACGCCGATCACATGCTGCGGGACGCTGTGCGGACCGCTAGGGCCGCAGGAGACTCCTGGACGGTCATCGGTACCGCCCTCGGAACCACTCGTCAGGCGGCGTTTCAGCGCTTCAGCCAGGACTGCTAGTCCAACCATTTAATCCGTAGGTTCGGGGTTCGAGCCCCCGGCGACCCACTCGAAAGTCATTGCGCTGCAACGGATATCGGCGAATGCCAATCGGATGTTGCTGTGGATTCAAGGTGCTTAGCCCC
This sequence comes from Bifidobacterium breve, assembly GCA_945861925.1. Classification (GTDB taxonomy): domain Bacteria; phylum Actinomycetota; class Actinomycetes; order S36-B12; family S36-B12; genus WLND01. The sequence continues at coordinate 7,985 of CAMAWO010000135.1, forward strand.
ACTCCTCACCAAACCTACCGGTCCGGCTTTCGAGCTGTGGCTAATGCTGCGGGCGGCGGACCATGATGTGCCTGAGTACGTCGGCATGGGTCTGGAATCGGGGCTGTGGCGCGGGTGAACAGATCCAGATGCCAGACCCCATCGTCCCTACGCGCGGCGGGCGCTTCACCGCAAAGCGGATCCATGTCGCCAGCTATGTGGAATTGGCTGGGGTGTGGCGTGACCTGCCGCAGCAGTTCTGGGGCCGCGTCGCGATCGACGCTCGTCGGAACGCGAATAGGGATGAGTGTTGTACCGTCTGGCGCCTGTCGCCAGACGTCGAGGAGCGAGACCTTCACTAGATGCGATAAATTCTGTCGTGCAAAATAGGCGAGTGTTGATCGAGTTCACCCAGTCGGCACGCAAGCACCGGGTTGGTCGTGCACGGGTTTGACGGGTCATGGCGGATCCGGTGGCGCAGGCGGTGCTGCCTGCTGAGCAGGGACGGCAGGCGCGGCTCGTCTTCGTCGGGGACGACGAGTCCGGCCGGGCGCTCGAGGTGATGGCGGTGCGTACGCACAGAGGACTGCTGGTGATCCATGCGATGGACCTGCGACCGAAGTGGCGGACGTTGTACGAGGAGGCGAAGCGATGAGCGGCAAGAAGGCAGCGAAGACGACGGTATGGACGAGGCCAGACGGCCAGGTGATCACCGAGGAGGATGCCGCCCGCTTGGCATAGGCGTTCGAGGATGACGACGCCGCACTTGAGGGTGTGGAGATCACCTTTCCGCGGAAGGCCGGCCGACCGTCTCTGGCAGGAGGCTCGGGCACCTCGCCGCAGGTGACGTTTCGTGTGTCCTCATCAGTGCGAGAACGGGCCGAGCGCCTCGCAGCGGAGCGTGGGACCACCGTGTCGGCACTGGCGCGGGAGGCGTTGGAGCAGCTCGTCAGGAAGGCCGGATGAGCAAGTCGTCATCTCACTGAGCATTCTCACCCCTCTGGTTGGATGTAGCGGCCGGCGGCGTCCAACTGGATCGGCGTGAAGCGCTGCCCCCACCGGAACAGGGTTGCCGTGTTGATCTCTGAGTTGTGTTACACAATAATGGGTGGATGAGAGTCGAGTTCACCCAGTCGGCTCGCAGGCACAAGATCGGCAAGGCGCGTGTCCGGCAGGTGCTGGCGAACCCGGTGGTCGTGGACCGGATCGTCGAG
>CAMAWO010000136.1 GCA_945861925.1 Bifidobacterium breve
TCGACCGACCCGAATCAATGACCCGATGCGCGGCCTCAACCTTGAACTCGGTCGTGAACTTCCTTCGACTTGACATGTTCGACATCCTTCCAGCGAGCGCCCAATGCACTCGCGAACAGTGGATGTCTACTTTTTCTGGGGAACCTCAGATGTCGGGCGGACGGCGGTACGCCGTGATCGTGGCGATCGTCATGGGCTTTCTCGCGCCCCTTGCCATCGTGGCCGGAATGTCACCGGTGTCCGGCGCAGCGCTGATGGCGATCCTGTGCATGACCGTGGGTCGCCTATCGCGGGTGGGCCTGCAAAAGTCCGGACTGCTTGTGCCCGTGATGCTGTCGTGGGCTCTCATCGACCCGCCCGCATGGGACGGGGCCACAACGGTGAACCGCCTCGACAACGGCTACCTGCTGTGGATGGCGCTGATCTTCTTCGTCGGCGGACTCATTCCGGCTCTCCTCGTGTCGTACCTGCAGCGTAAGCGCAAGCCTGTAACGCTGGCTCCCCATTCCCGGAGCGAGGCAATGACCTACACGGTGATGATCACCACCCTCGTGACGGTGGCCACGTTCTATGTGCTTGACAATCCCAAGATGATCGGAGGCGCTTTCCTCATCGCAGTGATCATGGTGATGGCGCCGATTGGAACTGTTCAAACTCTCAAGCCGACGGTCTTCCGGGTCCTCGGAACCATCCTGGGCTCAGTCTTCATCATCCTTCTTGTGAGCCAGATTCACGCGCTTGGCATCGTCTACTTGATTGGTCTGGTCTTCCTTCTCGTTTCGGTGTTCGCACGACTGAGCGGCCTGGCGTGGGTCTACTACGTCTTCATGGTCCCGGCCACGGCTTGCTTGAATTCGACGACGCTTACGCAGGTCGGCGAGTTGGGTAAGCAAAGGGTCATTGACAACGTGGTGGGTGGATTGCTCGTGATTATTGCGACCGCCTTGGCAATCGGCTACTCGCAGTGGACCAGCCGCCGCGGTGAGGCAACCGACGACGATGACGAGGTTGCGGCAGTCGCTGCTATGGCTTGAATCGGCGGACCTCCTGCGGCCACCCGCACGCCTGCGCCACCTTGCCTGCCCACACAACGGCTGCTTGGTCATCGACCACGTCGATGATCGTCATCCCGCCGAGGTACTCATCCGTGTCGCTGTAGGGGCCTTTCGTGATCGTCAGGTCTCCGCTGGTCGCGTCGGCGGTGTATGCGGTGTCGAGTTCCTCCACTAGTCCGCCGGCGAACACGAGAACGCCTGCTGCACGCATCTCCTGTACCACCGCGCGGGCGAGCGGTCCGCGACTGCTGAACCAATCAGCGGTGTGATCGCCGACCCATTGCTGATTGAAAAAGACAAGGTACTGAGCCATGACGACTCCTCGTGGTGGTTGGGTCAGGTCTTATGGGCGTGAAGTCAACTCATCGGACCCCGCGCCTTGTGTACTGCGGCAAGACCGCAGGCCACTGCGCCGAGTGCGTAGGAGAAGCCATGAATACCGGTTGTGAGGCGCCATTGTTCATCTATCCACGAGGGGAGCGAATCTAGGACGAAGACCATGGCGTAGAGCGCGATGGCCGCGATGGTGATGATGACTGCGGGTCGCCCCACTTGAGCAGTGAGATGTGATTCGAAGGAGATGACGGCGATCATGATCATCACAACGGCGATTGCGAGCAAAGAGAACTGCCCGAGGTTGGAATCTTCTTCACCAACCCAAATCAAGTCCACTCCGTGCAGAAGTGTGCCCAAACCAAACAGCAGGAGCTGCATGAACGTGGCCTTGATCTGGGGGTCGACCGAAGAGGTCGGGTGCTCGAGATGCGATTCCTTGCGCCGCATCACCACGAAGGTGCCGATGGATGCGCAGATAGAAGCGAAACCACTCATAAAGAAGCCCAGCTGAGTCGCCTCTGTGGTTCCGAGGCTGGCTGGGTTGATCGCATACGGAACCCACAGGGCACCGTATGTGATGATCGCGAGAATGAAGAGGACCAGTGCAGCCCAGCCGCGTCGCTCGACGTGGGTGCGCCATTCGATGAGAAGCGCCACGGCGACGGCAAGGGAACCGAGCGCTTGAAGCGTGAAGTTGAAGCGGTCGTAGCCAGGAAACCAACCCATCCCGACCGCTCCAATCGACAGCAGAAGAAGGCCAAAGGCGGCCACCCACAATGACTTGCGATTGACCTGGACGACCTCGGCGCCCGAAGCTGCCTGTGACATGCGATCAGTCCTCTCTCAGAGAAAATACGTAGGAACGGCAGCGGTGCGCCGGCTGTAAGTCATTCAGTTTCCAGAATCAGGGGATCTCGACCCCAGAACGAAGAATTCATTGCCCTCTGGGTCGCGAAGGACAACCCATGAAACATCGCTTTGGCCAACATCGGCTCGCACCGCTCCGAGGTCCAGGAGTCTTTGAACCTCTGCTGCCTGATCATCTGGCCTGAAATCCAGGTGCAGCCGATTCTTGACGACCCGATCGTCGGCTACTGGAACGAAGAGCAAGCCAGGCGTGACCTCGGACCCGGGCCGAATCTCGAATTCGTCGTCCTCTTCAAGGGTCACGCTCCAATCAAGTGCTCGTGCCCACCAGTAGCCGAGCGCCCGTGGATCGCGGGCATCGATGACGACCTGCTCCCAAGACAAGACCACGACGCAATTATTTCAAGTACCGCGCGTCCCGCCATTCGTGGGCTTCAACAATGGGCGGGGATCGACACGAGGCCAGGACAGTTTGGGATGTTGCTCGATTCTCAAAACCGCGGCCATTGCCGGCTGAACCAGGATCCGGTGGCCCTACGGCACTCCACCTAAGTGCGAAAAGCTGTTTTGGCTGCAGCACTTAAATGCACCGCAAGGAACCCTGCAGCTCGAGCAGGTTTTGATGAATACCCGAGCGCACACGCAAATCGCTCTTGCAGTGGTACTACACCGCGCGTAGGGAGCCGACGCGACGTAGGCGCTGTGAGGCGATAGTGGTTGCCGCGTCACAGAGAGTCAGGCCCAAGGGCTTCTAGCCAAGCAGGCACGATTGGATGCGTAGGGCTCAGTGGCCACGACTGCGCCGCGCTACTGGAGCCGATGACCTTCGGAACTAATGCCCTGCGACCTCTCGGTAGCCGATTCCGATCACCGCTGTTACGGGCGTGCTGGACCGGGAGGACACCAAGACTTGGTACGTGCCAGCCTGGGCTTTCGTCCGCAGGCGAGCTAGGTAAAGGAACGAGGCTTTGGAGTAGGGCTCAAAGAAGGGGGTTCGCTCGGTTATCGCGAGGGTGCGCCGTGATCCGTCGGGCGCGATAACAATGAGTTGAGGAAGCCTGCTCGCCGGCAGGCGGCTCGCCGTCGGCGTGTCGGAAATAAGTAGTTCCATGCGAAGCTCCTGGCCCGCAGTGAACCGCACTCGAAGCCCGCGTTCCTGACCGGCGCCCGTAAACGAGGCATACACCGCGCGGGCGATAGTCCCATCGCTGATGAGGGGGCCCTGTGCAGGTGTGACGTTCTTGCCAGTGAGCACGATTCGTTCATGAGCAACAGCGTTGCCCGTGGACGCGCTCAGGGCGAGGCCGAGCGCCGCGGTGGCGATGCCTATGCGAATCAGGGACCGTCTCATGCCGAGATCTCCTTCAGGATCGATGCACCGTCAATGCGCCATTGGCCGTCTTCTGCCACCATCCGATAAGCAAGAGAGAAGTCACTGCCGACGACCACTCGCAGGACAGCCCCAGTTCCCTCGGGGCTGCATTCGGTTAAGCGCAGGTTCGAGTTGCCGAGCAAGAAGGTGTAGTCGCTCACGATGAGTGCCTTGAATTGCGGCAGGGTCACCGAGGAGCGGAATCCATTGCTGGCGAAATGAAGGGCAGAATCGAAGTCGCTGTCGGCGAATGCACGTTGCTGACGTTTCACGACGTCGAAGGCGGCTTCGGCAACGTCCGGGGCGCACGCCTGAATACTTGGGTCAGCATCAGGGACCGGTTGGCTAGCGCTGGGTGTGCATGCGGCAATGGCGATCGCGACACTGAGCAGGAAGGGAACGATGACGACAAGCCTCAAGAGGCCGCTGTGGTCAGGCCGCCCTTCACGGTAAGCCGCGTTGCCACTGCTACTCGTTTTCAATTCCATCAGATTCGAAGCGGCGGAAGGAAAAGTACCAGATGTAGTAGATCGCTAGGACTGGTCCGCCGAAGACGATGAAATACGGCACCAGGGCGCCCGTGCCTGCGTTGATGTAGGCGAGGCCTTGCCAGACGAGCGCCACAGCCACAGCCACGAGAATCCCGCTCATGACAAAACTTTGTGGCTTGCGGGCAGCCCATGGTCGGCTGTCGCTCACATGTTCGTGGCTCATGCGTTCTCCCCAATCCGGTGGTTTTTGGTCTTGTCGTGCCGAGGACACCATCGTCTCACCGGGGAAGAACGTTGTCCTTGCGGATGGAGGTTTCTGCGAAGTGAGCAGTGGACAGGCCGTTCTACCTGAGGGTGAGCAGGCGCTACCAATTGAGCCGGGTCGCCGTGGAGTTTCTCCGGAAATGGCTTCTCGAAGTCCAGTGACCGCTGGTCCTTGACCAGTCGCCTATCCGCTCCTGCTTAGTGCCATGAATGCGATCGGATGCCGTTCGGGATTCGAATGTTTCGTACGCCGTGGCGACTGGGTCGACACAGGAGGACAACATCGGCCAGGGGTCGTTGGCGATACCGGTGTTCTGCCGGTATGAAGACGGAGGATCAGACCGAGGCACTCGAGCGCATCGAGACCCGCGTCAGTCCTGCAGACCGGGCTCGGATCGGTGCGGCCGCAGTTGCCCGGCACGAGGAGTCCGTCGCGCGATTCGTCCAGCGCGCTGCCCTCAAGGAGGCCGACGACGTCCTTGGACGCGAGGTCGACGTCACCAGGATGCCCGTCGATCAGTTCGAAGATCTCATGGCCGCACTCGACCGACCGGCCGAGCCGATTCCTGAGGTCGTGCAGCTAGCAGCCAGCGACGGCGCCTTCTCTCGACGCTAGTGGCGCTCCTCTCCGAGGCGCTGTCTGACCACCACGACCTCAACCCGTTCGATTCTGATCGGGCGGAACTGAATCAGTGGCTTAAGCAAGAGGCGCGCAAGGCTCATCACGCTGGCACTGCTCGCGTCACGGTGTGGACCGACGAGGTAACGGGGGTCGTCGTGGGCTACTACGCGATTGCCCCGACCAACGTTGCTCCTGACGGACTCAGCAGGAAAGCGCGCGCCGGACTGTCGGGACCGATCCCCGGGTACCTGATCGTGAAGCTGGCGTTGCGCCAACAGTTGATGGGCACCGGACTGGGCGGTCAACTGCTGCTTGACGCACTGGAGACTGTGGCAGCAGCAGCCAACGTGGCCGGTGGGCGTCTCGTCGTCGTCGACGCGATAGACGAGAGAGCCCACGGGTTCTATGCGCATTACGGGTTCACGCCGATCGCGGGCGGCATGGGTTCAGGCGTTCCCGAACGTCATCCCGCGACTGGGGATGGACCGGAGCAACGTCGCGGAGCTTGAGCCGCGACGCCGCCGGGTCTGATGGGCATTCAATGTTTCGATCGTGTTCGGATGCCCCCTGCCCCCTGCCCCCTGCCGCCTCGCCCGAGACGCCGGAGTGAACCGTCCGTGGCGGAAACCAACTCCGTCCTTGACAGATGGCCAACTGTTCACCTGATCGGGCCCTAGGGTGAAACTAGGTGCCGTCAAGAAGGTGTGCCAACGCCGCATGGCTTAGCGAATCGAGGCAACTTCCGACTGTGTCCGTTTGCGCTGACCTTCGCCGCCTGCGCCGACTGTGATGTCGTCGCTATGCGATGCGCACGGGGGATGCGCCATCGGGCCACCACATGATCCGGCGGAGGCCAGCGCCTTGGCCGACTTGGTTGCCTACCTTGCCTCATCGGGGGCGGAGGTCGAGGTCGTGTGCACGCCGGAGTTGCGACCCGACTGCGCCTGGACGAACGATTGGATGCTCAACGTTGATGGGGTGGTGTGGCTGGTCGAGCACACAGCTCTGATGTATCGCTCAAGTTCAATTCCTCGGCTACGCGAGACCCACACGAGGCTGCGTGCTTTCCTGGAGGAGGCGGGCCGCCGGCACTCCGTTCGGATCGCAGCTATCGTCAGCCCTGACATCGATAACTCGCACCTTGACCGTAAGGCGGCGAAGAGAGCCCGCCGCGATGCGTACTCTCGGCTGAAGCAGTTCGTGACCGCGTCGCTCGAGTCGATGGATTCGAGCGATGCGAAGTGGATTGCGCGTGATTTCGAAGACGGGTGCGGGAACTCCATCCACGTATTGCGACTCGACCCGAGCGAGACCCACGAGAACCTTGGATACGGCAGTACGGGGTCGTCCATGGCTGGAACGTCCGATCTGCAAGAGCAGTTCGATCGGGACATTGCGCCCGTGGTGCGCCGCAAGCTGTTGAAGCAGATACGCAAACAGGCCGGCAGTGTCGAGCATGCGGGCTTGTTCTTGGATCAGTTTGACGGGGATGGCGTGGTCAACTCCGTCCTATCGCCAGAGGGAGTTCGGCAAGGGATTGTCCAGATCTGTCAGGACTTCCCGGATGTTTTGGACCGGGTATGGATGCGCACAAGGGATGGTCGAGTTCTCGAACTCGACCTTGATGCACCAGTTCCGGAACGCAGCTGACAGTGCCGCTGTTCAGCACCTCCCGCGGTGAGGCGCGAATGTCAGATGGCCCTGTCACGATTGATACCCGGCTTCGCTTCTCCACGCCGCTATCGTGGCGTCTGGCGCGAGCGCGAGCCAGTCAGTTGTCAGCCCGAGGGGTGCGAATGGACCGAGTCACCGTTCAAGTTGATCCGGACCACTACCGAAACTTGTTTGGCACAGCCAAATCGCGGTTAGTCGAACTTATCCGCAATGGGCTCGATGCGGATGCATCCAAGGTCAGTGTGACCTTCGATCGAAACATGTTGGGCGGAATCGACAAGGTCGTCGTGACGGACAACGGCGAAGCTCTCCCGATGGACCAGGTTGAGGCAACATTTGGAAGGCTCGGGGGATCATGGAAGGCAATGGCGTCTACTATGAACGCCGGCCGCGATTTACTGGGCAAGCGGGGCAAGGGCCGCTTCTCGGCGTTCTCTCTCGGTTCACGCGTGGAGTGGAGATTCGTATCCTCCGGTCCAGCGGGCAAGGTGGCCATGACGTTGCGAGCGGATTCGAGCAGTCCCGGCGATGTCGCCGTAGAGGTAGAACCTGCCCTGGAACTGCCGATCGGAGCACGAGTCACGGCTTGGAATACTCCCGAGACGGCTGGGGCAGCACTAGGTGGTGGACGGCTACGCGATGCCGTCCTCCTCGAGCTCGCACCGCATCTGATCAAGTATCCCGACCTAGAGGTCTGGATTGACGGCGATCGACTGGATCCGTCGCCATACAAGGTGCGAACTCAGATCATCGACGTGCCAGTTGCGAGCACGCCCCTTCCCGTCGAGGTTCAGGTCATCGAATGGTCGCGGGACTTCGGCCGCGATTTGCATCTGTGTGCTGCGGACGGCGTAACGCGGTACTCCACGGGGCCAGGAATTCGCGCGCCGGGATTCAACTTCACCGCCTATTTGCGATGGGATGGTTTCGCAGCTGGCGACGCGGTGTTGGCCGACTTGTGGCAAGAGCCGGGCGCCACCGTTCTGGAGGCGGCCAAAGAAGCATTGCGCACCTACTTCCGCCAACGCGGCGATGAAGTCAAGGAGGAGATCGTCCCGCAATGGATCAGCGAGGGTGTCTATCCCTATGACTCGCAAGTTGAGGCCGGACCAACTGAGGCAGTAGAGCGCGAGGCATTCGACAGGATCGCGGTTTTCGCCGCGACGACCATCAACGAAGGATCGACACAGAGCCGGCGACTTTCGCTTCTACTTCTGAGGGAGGCATTGGAGTCGCGGCCTGGTTCGCTTCACGTCATCCTCCGCGAGGTACTCAATCTGACTGAAGCGCAGGTCGATGAGTTGGCTGAGATGCTCTAATTCACATCGCTCGGGGCGGTCATCCGAGCTTCGAGGCTGATTGCTGATCGACTGAACTTCACCTACGGACTAAGCAAGATCGTGGCTGACCCAGAGTCGCGGAGGGCAACGTTAGAGCGAACACAGCTCCATCGGATTCTGGCCGCCGAGACTTGGGTATTTGCCGAGGAGTTCGCTCTCATCGGCGATGACCAGCGCCTGCAGGATGTCCTGAGGGCGCATCTCGCCCGGCTTGGCGAGGAAGTAGAACTGCACTCTGATCCCGTAGGAACGCGGCCGGATGGGACTGGAGTCATCCCAGATCTCGTCCTCTCGGGAGCGGTCGCGAGAGCCGACAACCACGTGCACAACTTGGTCGTTGAGCTGAAGCGGCCAAGCGTCAATGTTGGCGTTGAGGAGTTTCGTCAGTTAGAGGACTATGCCCTCGCGGTTACAAGTGACGTCCGCTTCAACCAGCCCAACGTCTCTTGGGAGTTCTGGATTGTTGGGAACCAGGTCAAGCCCGAAGTTCTTGCGTTGACGGGTGGCACTTTGGAGCGTCCCGTCCAGACAGTCGCTGGCGGTACGGCCAAGGTTCGAGCCTGCACATGGGCGGAGGTCATTTCGAACGCAGAACATCGATTGAAGTTCGTGCGCGGCTCACTCGAATACCGAGTCACAGAAGAGAGCGCGCACGCGTACTTGAACGAGCGCCACGCGGATTACCTTCCCGATGTGCTCAAGGACGCAGAGCCCGAGTGAATCCGGAGGCTCCATAGGCGGAAGGTACGTCAAGGCTGGGGTTTGGCCCGCTCTGCAAGTGAGGCGAGCCAAGTGGCCACAGCACGACGCTGGAGCGCGGTCGCGGAGGAAAGCATCTCTGTTCGGTCTTGAAGAGTCTCGAGGTTGACGAGGCCGGCTCCGACCAACTCGGTGGCGAAGATGCGGTCCTTCTCACGCATCGCGGCCAGCTTAGAGACGACGAGATCGTGCGGATCGAGGCAGAGGGCGGTTGCTGGTTCAGCAGACGCCGGAACGAATGGGATCACGCGATCGCGCCATCCATCCGGCAGGAGGGCTGTCGACACCTCCACCCCTTGGGCGTAGTAGGTGTACATCTCGTGGAAGGACGAGAGCTCGCCGATCGCGCCGTCGACAAGGTCGGCTTTGTGGGCGTCAGGGTCGTTGAGGAA
>CAMAWO010000137.1 GCA_945861925.1 Bifidobacterium breve
CATGACAGCCGGACTGCTCACCCCAAGGCTGTTCTCGCAGCACCTGTACGAGGCCGGGGAGACTGATCGCGCCGTCCAGAGCCACGCCATGCAGGCACTGTCGTCTTCGCTGGCCATCGGCGTGCTCCTTGCCGTCGTCGTGTCCGTCAGCACCGCCGTCGTCGCGTCGTGGCTGCTCGCCCGACGGGTCGCCCAGCCGCTGGAGCGGCTCGCCGAGGCCGCTGAGGGTGTCGAGAACGGCGAACTGAAGTTCGTCGACGAGACCCGGTTCACATCCGAGATGTCGCAGCTGTTCGACTCCCTCGAGGACATGTCCGAGCGACTGTTGCGGGCGTCCGCGAATCGCAACCAGCTCATGTCGGACCTGTCCCACGAACTGCGCACGCCGCTGGCAACGCTCGAGGCGCATGTCGACGCGCTCGAGGACGGAATGATCGCTCCGACCGCAGATACCTACCAGGCGATGCGCGACCAGATCGCCCGCCTGCGCCGGCTCGCCATGGACGTGCGGGTCGCCGCCGCCGCGCAGGAGCATGCGCTCGAACTCCACCCGGTACGCACCGATGCCGCCCAGCTGGCCCTAGCGGCGCACGCGACGGCGGCGCCGAGGTACGTAGCCAAGGGCGTCGAGCTCGGACTCTACGTCAGCGACCAGCCGATGTCGCTGCGATGCGATGTGCAGCGCGTGCACCAGGTGCTGGCCAACCTCCTAGACAACGCCCTGCGCCACACCCCCTCGGGTGGTTCCGTGGGGCTGTCTGCCCACCCCGCCGGCAGGGATGCCCTTGTGATCGTCGAGGACAACGGTGAGGGGCTGGCGCCCGGGCAGCTGCAACGGATCTTCGAGCGCTTCTACCGCGTGGACTTGTCACGGCCAGCCTTCGACGGGAGCGGCAGCGGACTCGGGCTGACGATCGCCCGGGCCATCGTCGCCCGCCACGGGGGCACGATCACCGCCTACAGCGATGGCCTCGCAAAGGGCTCACGATTCACGATCGCGCTCCCCCTCGACGTTGCGGTCCTGTGACGGGTAGCCGGTGTCGAAGTGCATGTAGTCCGGCACCTTGATGTTCTGCCACACCCAGCCACGCTCCTCGAACAGCTGCACCGGCAATGAGCCCTTTCGGATGACCCCGGGCCCGTCCTTGACCTTCGCGAACTCGCGCCCAGGCTGCCAGCAATCGCAGCGCGGGTCACGCCAGGGGTTCTGGACCGGGTTGATATCGACAGCCCGGCCATTCGCATGCGGAGAGTCCTTCACCAGCGCGTTGATTTGCCCAGCCTTGCGGCAGTTGAATGCGGACGTGTTGTTCTCTTGCAGGCTTCGCAGGACCTCTCCCTCGTACCGTTCCACCGGCTTCATTCGCTCGATGGGGAAGCCCGCCTCGAATAGTGCGGAGAAGATTTCCACCAGATCCTCGACGCTGTCCTCATGCGCAACCAGTTGGCCGCGCTTCACCTCGCCGTCGAAGGTGCGGTAGTTCAGCTCGATCCGGCGCAGCTCCAAGCGCCCGACCGGGCACTCGGGGCGCCAGGTGCCGGTGGACACGATGCGCCGCCACTGCCGATCAGGGATCTTGCGCACGCGGGCAGCCACTCCCGTCGCGACCTCGGGTGCCACCTCCACCGGAGCCGAGCTCTCGACCATCGGCGACGGACTTGAGGTCGAGGTTGGGTTCGCAGCGGGGAGCGCTGAAGCAATCGTCGGCGCTCGGCCGCCGAGAACAGCGATCACGATCAGCGTGATGAGGGCACCGATGCCGATGCCCGCCTTGAGCGTGGACCTCATGTCGAGGTGCCCCCAAGGGACAGCGCCATCGACACCAGCGGCCGTCCGTCACGTGTCACGCTCTCGGACACGACCCGCCAACCGCGGTGAGCGTAGAACTCGTGGGCAGCTGTGTTCTCCCGCTCGCTGACCAGATGGAGGCCAGCCGCACGGGCTCGCTGAGCCCCCTCCACATAGGCGCGCAGCAGCGCCGCCCCGATGCCTCGGCGCCGATTCCCCTGAGTCGTGCATAGGTAGAGCAGCTCGCCGCGGCGAGGCTCGCGCGACGGGCGACGAGTCCTCGCCGCCCCTGACACGAAGCGCTTGGCGTACCACAGCGCCCGCCGCCGCAGGAAGTCTCTCCACAGCGCAGGCCGCGCCACGAGCGCCCGGGCGCCAGCAGCGGTCAGCGCGGGTGCGGCGGACCCATACATGAAGCGCTCATGGGCGTCGTTATCGACCGTCCCCATGAGGTAGCCCACCACACCTGACCCATCGCACTGCTCAGCCACGAGGCCCACTGCCCCCGGCGAGCGGAAGTACTCGTGAAAGTACCGCTTCTTGTATGCCGTCCCGAGCTTGGCATAGAAGCCGTCGGGGAACTGCCTGAGGTGAATCTCGACGAGAAACTGCACATCCCGGTCCTCAACAAGGCGGACCACAAACGAGCCAAGACCTTCAGCGTCGATCCGAGTCGGTGGTAGACGCGAGGGAAGTTTCGCCGAGGAAGCCATGAGCCCACCTTGGGCCAGGTTCTGTACGCAGTGGTTATGTAAATCCTCAAGGAAAGGTCAAGGTGACACCTGTCCAACTTTTGACTCAATCCAAGGATGGGCCTAACCTGTCTTCATGCTCAGTGACCCGGCCAGCGTCCTTCGGAAACGCGGAGTCCAGGTGACCGCCCAGCGGCTCGCGGTCCTGCGGGCCGTCGAGCAGCATCCCCATGCAACCGCCGACACGGTGGCAGCCGATGTCAGGGAGCAGATCGGCGCAATCTCCCGGCAGTCTGTCTACGACGCACTCGCGATGCTTGTAACTGTGGGGCTACTGCGGCGGATCCAGCCCGAGGGGTCCCCTGCACGCTTCGAGGATCGCGTCGACGACAACCATCACCACATCATTTGTCGCGACTGCGGCAGCCTCGTCGATGTTGACTGCGCCGTCGGGTCGGCACCCTGCCTCACCCCCGAGGACGACTCAGGTTTCCAGATTGACGAGGCAGAGGTCGCCTATTGGGGTCGCTGCCCCGCATGTCAGGTGGCCAAAACGTGAGTTTCATGTATGAAGCACCGCCAAGCACGACCCGAACAGCACACACGCATAGCAATCCGAACCCAGATAGAGGAGATGACACATGTCAGAACTAGCGAGCTGCCCGGTCGTGCACCGCGGCGCTGAAGGAACAAGCAACAGCGATTGGTGGCCGAATCGGCTGAACCTTCGGATCCTGCGGCAGAACGCCCCGCAGTCCGACCCCATGGACAAGGGCTTCGATTACGCGGCCGCGTTCAACGGCCTCGACCTCGCAGCAGTCAAGGCAGACTTGCGCGCCGTCATGACCGACTCCCAGGTGTGGTGGCCGGCGGACTACGGCCACTACGGCCCCTTCTTCGTCCGGATGACCTGGCACAGCGCCGGCACCTACCGCACGAGTGATGGCCGCGGCGGCGGCGGCGCCGGCATGCAGCGCTTCGCCCCCCTCAACAGCTGGCCGGACAACGTCAACCTCGACAAGGCCCGTCGCCTGCTGTGGCCGGTCAAGGCCAAGTACGGCAATGCCCTCTCCTGGGCCGACCTCATGATCCTCACCGGCAACGTCGCCATGGAGTCGATGGGCTTCGAGACCTTCGGCTTCGGTGGCGGCCGCGCAGATGTCTGGGAGGCTGACGAGACCTACTGGGGCACCGAGGCCGAGTGGCTGGCCGACGCCCGCTACACCGGCGACCGTGAGCTCGCGGGTCAGCTGGCTGCCGTGCAGATGGGCCTCATCTACGTCAATCCTGAAGGCCCCAACGGCAACCCGGATCCGCTGGCCTCCGCCCGCGATATTCGTGAGACCTTCGCCCGCATGGCGATGAACGATGTCGAGACCGTCGCCCTCGTCGCCGGTGGTCACACCTTCGGCAAGGCGCACGGCAACGGCGACCCGGGCAAGTACATCGGCCCCGAGCCAGAGGCAGCACCGATCCAGCAGATGGGTCTTGGCTGGAAGAACTCCAAGGGCACGGGCAATGGCTACGACACCATCAGTAACGGCATCGAGGGCGCCTGGAACGCAACACCCATCACCTGGGACAACGCCTACCTCGAGACCCTGTTCGGCTATGAGTGGGAACTCACCAACAGCCCCGCAGGCGCCAAGCAGTGGAAGCCAGCAGGCGGCGCGGCTGCGGATGCCGTCCCCGATGCGCACGACGCGAGCATCCGTCACGCACCGATGATGACCACCGCCGATCTCGCCCTGCGCTTCGACCCGATCTACGAGCCGATCGCACGCCGGTTCATGGAGAATCCGGCCGAGCTTGCAGACGCCTTCGCCCGCGCCTGGTTCAAGCTGACCCACCGCGACATGGGTCCGCGCAACCGCTACCTCGGCTCCGAGGTTCCCGCCGAGATCCTCATCTGGCAGGACCCTGTCCCGGCAGTCGACCACGCGCTCGTCGACGCAGCCGACATCGCCGGCCTGAAGTCGACGATCCTCGGATCGGGCCTGACGGTCTCGCAGCTCGTCGCCACCGCATGGGCGTCGGCATCGACCTACCGCGGCACCGACAAGCGCGGCGGCGCAAACGGTGCGCGTATCCGGCTGGAGCCGCAGCGCAGCTGGGAGGCCAACGACCCGGCAGCACTGGCCGGCGCCCTTCGCACCCTCGAGGGCATTGCGGAGCAGTTCAACGCCGCAGCCAGCGGTGGCAAGCGAATCTCGCTCGCTGACCTCATCGTCCTCGGCGGTTGCGCCGCGGTCGAGCAGTCCGCGAAGACTGCCGGCGTCACCGTGCAGGTTCCGTTCACCCCGGGCCGCACCGACGCCACCGCCGAGCAGACCGACGTGAACTCCTTCGAGGTGCTCGAGCCGACATTCGACGGCTTCCGCAATCACCTCGCCAAGGGTCACAACCTGCCCGCCGAGCACCTGCTCGTCGAGCGGGCTGCGCGCATGGGCCTCTCTGCACCCGAGATGACCGTGCTCGTCGGCGGCATGCGTGCCCTCGATGCGAACACCGGGCAGTCTCAGCTCGGCGTCCTCACCAAGACCCCGGGCACACTGACGAACGACTTCTTCGTCAACGTGCTCGACATGGGCACCGTGTGGGCACCGATCGCCGATACCGAGGAGACCTTCGAGGGTCGCAATGTCGCGACCGGCGAGGTCACTTGGACCGCGAGCCGGGCCGATCTCGTCTTCGGTTCCAACTCCGAGCTCCGTGCCCTCGCCGAGGTCTACGGCAGTGCGGATTCGAAGGAGAAGTTCGTGCGCGACTTCGTCGCCGCATGGGACAAGGTCATGATGCTCGATCGGTTCGATCTCGTCTGATCCAAAGGGCCTCATTCGAGGCCGACGTCACCGGGCTTGCTGGTTCTCCAGCAAGCCCGGTGCTTTTTTGGGGACCTTGTCAATGATCGGTGCGCCTCGCCGCGACGCACACGAAAACGGCTTGGACGACGCCGCAGTCGACATGCTCGCCTGACGGGGACTGGCACTCTGCCGGCATCGCTCATGTCCTGAGCACAGCGTTACCTGTGTTCGTCCAGTACTATTTGCGGGTTGCAGTGAGTACAATCTGCGGATTAAATCGGGTACAATCTGCAGAACTTACAACCCGGGAGTCGGCATGGCATATCAAGCCCGCATCGCTGATGGCGAACTTGCGGCACGACTGGAGTCATCCGGCGCAGTACTCATTGAGGGGCCAAAAGCATGCGGAAAGACTGAGACCGCTCGCCAGCAGGCCGCTTCGGAGGTTCGTCTAGACGTCGACGGCCAACAACGTGCCGCCGCAGAAATCACCCCAGAACTCGTCCTCGATCGCCCTGCCCCACTCCTGATAGACGAGTGGCAACTCGTGTCGTCAATTTGGGCCCACGTCCGCCGTGCCGTCGATGACCGCCAAGCGCGCGGGCAGTTCATCCTTACCGGGTCAGCCACACCGAACGACGATGTATCCCGACATTCAGGAGCCGGTCGGATCGCAGTCATGCGGTTGCGGCCCATGTGCCTCGCAGAATCCGGGCGCAGCACGGCGACGGTGTCCTTGACGAAACTGCTTGACGGCAGCACACAGAGTGCGGCTGATCCTGGCTTGACGGTGCCTGACCTTGCCGCTGTGATCACCGTGGGTGGATGGCCGGCGGAACAGGGAACTCCCCCCTCGACTGTGTCCCGCAGCCTTCGTGACTACCTGACTCAGATCAGCCATGTGGATGTTGCAGCAGTGTCGGGAGGGCGCCGAGACCCGTCGAAGGTCGATGCACTGCTGCGATCCTTGGCTCGAAATACGGCAAGCGTGGCCCCGATCACAACACTCACGATCGCTGCCACCGGACCCGGGGAAACGCTGGACCGCGACTCCGTCAGTGGCTACCTCGCAATCCTCGAGCGCTTGATGGTTGTGGAGGACCAGCCAGCCTGGGCGCCGGCTATGCGTTCACGCGTGCAATTGCGCTCGTCTCCCAAACGACACTTCGTCGACCCGTCGCTGGCGGTGGCAGCGCTGCACGCCTCACCTGCCCGACTTCTGGGCGATCTCGAGTCGATGGGATTGCTTTTCGAATCCTTGGTGGTGCGCGACTTGCGGGTACTGGCGCAGCCGATCGACGGGCAAGTGCGGCATTACCGGGACAACAAGGGCCTTGAAGTCGACGCCATCGTGACCTGTGACGACGGCCGGTGGGGAGCATTCGAGATCAAGCTGGGCTCCATGGGCATCGATGCGGCGGCGAAGAATCTTCTTGCGTTCGCGACCAAGATAGACAGGGCTGCCTCTGGCGAGCCGGGTGTACTCGCCGTTGTCACCGGCGCCGGCCTTGCCTACCGGCGTAAGGACGGAGTGCACGTCGTCCCTATCGGCACGCTGGGTCCCTGACGCCGGCTCAGTGCGAAGCAGCCGTTGAGGCGATCCGCTGAGAAGCACCAGTCTCTTTCAATCCCAAGCACCTTGGGAAGAACGGCCCCGGAACATGCGCTGTCACATGAGTACAGTCACGAGATGGGAAGAAGCAATTCGCGGTGATCGCCACAGGAACTCCCGGTGAGGCCGCCCATGCGCGGCAAATCTACGTGGGGTGGGTGACTGCCGGGATCGAACTCTGCGAACACGTGGTGACCTCGCTCAGTGATGCGGAGTTTGCCGAACCCAGTCGCCTCCCAGGTTGGACGAGGGGACATGTCATCGCTCACATCGACGGCAATGCCAGAGGCCTGGGCAATCTCGTGACCTGGGCAAGGACTGGCATTGAGACCCCGATGTACAGCTCAATGGAGCAGCGGGATGCAGACATAGAAGCCGGTGCCCTGCTCCCTCCTCAGGCACTGCGAGCCCGCCTCGTGCAGTCGAGTGCCCAGCTTGCAGATGGGTTCAACAGTCTCAGCGAGGAGGACTGGTCAGTGCAGGTGCGCACGGCCCAAGGTCGGATGATCGCAGCGCGGGAGGTCATTTGGCTTCGGGCCCGTGAGGTCATGATTCACGCAGTCGATCTCGGGGGCGACGTCACCTTCGAAGACCTACCCGATGACTTCCTCATCGCACTCACCGATGAACTCGTCGCACGTCGAGGGACACAGCGGGGTCATCCTGCGATCGCGCTACAGGCGCCTAGGCACCGTTGGGATATCAGTGGCGAGGGGACACCCGCCGTGGTTAACGGGACGCTCCCCCAGATCGCCGCGTATGTCACCGGACGCAGTTCCCGCGCACCCATTCTGCCCGGTTGGCTCTAGCTGGAGTTTCCCCGCCTAGCCAAGTTGGCGTACTTGGCGCATAATAAGTTCATGAACACAAACTTTAACGAACTTTCCGTCAGCCAGGCGCGGGATCACTTCTCCGACGCCGTGAACCGGGCTGCCTTCGGTGGAGAGATCACCTACGTCACCCGTGGCCGCAATCAACAGCGCGCCGCTGCAATCGTGCCTGCCGAGTTCGTCGAGCATTACGAAGCGATGATTGACCTCGAAGACGGTCGGATCGCTCAGGAGCGGCTGGCGGACCTCGACGCCGGTCGTACCGCCGCAGTCCCTGCCGATGAGGCGGCTCGGGCACTCGGACTGTGAGAACACTCGGGCCATACACCGTCCAATATGACCCGAAAGCACTCAAAGAACTGACCAAGCTCGACAACCCAGCCGCGCGCCGCATCGTCAAGGCCGTCGATGCCTTGAGCCTCGACCCGGATCCGAGCGGCTCCAGACCTCTCGTTGGATATCCAGACCTCCGACGTATCCGGGTCGGCGACTACCCGGTCGTCTACACGGTCAAAGACGCGCAACTCGTGGTTCTCGCACTGCGGGTCGCCCATCGCAGCACGGCCTATCGCAATCTATGACCGCGGCCATCCGGTGCGCCCGTATTCGACTCGGAGAATCAGGCAGGACGTCGGAGGCAAGCGGCTTCGTTGCAGTGACAGATCGCCGCGGTTCGGTGACGGCGGCGGGATTCGTCAACGCAGGTGCGTACCCCTCAGGGGCTGATGACGGCCGCACGAGAGATCATCTGGCTTCGAGCCCGTGAGGTCATGATCCACGCAGTCGACCTCGGGGGCTACGTCTCCTTCGAAGACCTACCCGATGACTTCCTCATCGCAATCACCGATGAACTCATCGCGCGTCGAGGGACTCAGCCGGGTCATTCCACTTCGTCATGAGCGATGAGGCGGCCGGGGCGGCCCAGCCGTTCCCGCGCTGCAGCAACTTCGGAACTGGCCCAGTAGCAGCCGCCGTCACGCTGCCGTGACCGGTGACTGTGAGCGCGGAACCACACACCCTCACCTGGGGTGAAGCGCGGGAATGTGCCGTCGATGCCTTCCGGCTCACCTTGGCGCTGCCGGTCGCGTCGGGTCAAGCCGTGACCGCCTGTGCATACTGCGCGGCGAGCCGCGTGACAACGTCGCGGTCCTTGTCGCTGGCGGCAGCGGCTTTCAGCGGCGAGCGAGCGGCCCCGCAGCTCGTCATGGTCGGTGACCGGCCACAGGGCAGCGCCACAACGCGGTGCGGTCTTGAGAGCGGCGAGCACCGGAACAAGGGAACGCCGCACGGCACGAGCCTGTACATCGAACTGAAACGCGGGGTACACCCACATGTTGTCGCTGGTGCGTGCCGCGAGAATCGTCCCGCGGGTGCGGCGATCGGCGAGCGCCTGCTTGCTTGGTACGTCGAGCAGGCGCATGACGCCCGTCGACGAGTAGAACGG
>CAMAWO010000138.1 GCA_945861925.1 Bifidobacterium breve
GGCCACGCCGAGCCAGTCAAGGCCGCCTCGGCGCTCGGCGGCACGGATCCCATTGACATTCGCTGTGATGATGGAGAGCACTACTCGATGCTTCCAGACTCGTTCGCAAGGATCTAGGGTGGGCCGGTGAGCGAGATCAGGGCTGTCCAGTGGAACCCCGTGACGTCGGAGATCGACCTCCTCGACCAGACCCTCCTTCCGGGCGAGAGTGTCACGTTCACCTGCGGCAGCGTTGACCGACTCATCGATGCGATTGCTCGGCTCGTTGTTCGCGGCGCCCCAGCCCTCGGTGCGGCCGGGGCCCTCGGAGTGGCGCTCGCGATGATCGAGGGCGAGCGCGAGGACTGGACAGTCGACTCCCTCGCAGAGCGCGTCGACGCGATTCGTGATGCCCGACCAACCGCAGTCAATCTCGCGTGGGGCGTCGATCGTGTTCGCCCCTACATGGCGCGGGGAGTCTCCGCTGTGCTGGACGAAGCGGCGACCCTCATCACCGAGGATGAGCGAGCGAATCACGATCTCTCGTCGAGGGGCGCGGATTGGATCATGGCGGCGGTCGAACGGCGTCCCCTGCGTGTGATGACCCACTGCAATGCTGGCGCACTGGCCACCACGGGCTGGGGTACATCAGTGGGCATCATCCGCGAGCTGCATAACCGCGGGGTCCTCGAACTTGTCTACGCGAACGAGACCCGGCCCCTGCTTCAAGGCTCGAGGCTGACCGCGTGGGAGTTGGAGCGTTACGGCATTCCCTGTCTCATCGAGACCGACGGAGCGGCGGCCAGCACAGCGCTGCGGGGGCTCGTCGACGTCGCGATCATCGGGGCTGACCGGATTGCCCGAAACGGCGACGTCGCCAACAAGATCGGCTCCCTAGGCGTCGCGCTCGGTTGCGCGGCCGCCGGGATCCCGTTCGTCGTCGCGGCACCCTCGTCGACCGTTGATCTGTCGACGGCAACTGGCGATGACATCCATATCGAACTGAGGCCAGAGGATGAGATCCTCACCTTCGCTGGCGTGCGCGTGGCACCGGCGGATGCGCGCGCCTTCAACCCTGCCTTTGACGTCACCCCGGCCCGATACGTCAGCGCGATCGCAACCGAGTTCGCCGTAGTGGAGCCCGATGGCGTCACTCCGGTCACCGCACTCGTCGGACCGGGCATTGCCCCGGAATCCTTCGGGGACCTGAGTTGACCGTTTCCCCGGAGCTCGCGCAACTCGTCAGCCGATCCCAAAGGCTCGGCGCTGACTCGACCTTGGTCGTCCACGGAGGAGGAAATACCTCCGCCAAGGGCAGTATCAATCGCGACGGAGTGGTCGAGTCCGTCATGTGGGTAAAGGCGTCCGGGTTCGACATGCGCACTTCCGACGAGAGCGGCTACCCTGCCGTGCGTCTCGAGCCCCTACTGGCCCTTCATGGTCGAAGCGAGATGTCCGACGAGGAGATGACCGAGCACCTAGCCATGGCCCTGCTGAATGGCGGGACGATTCGCCCGTCCATCGAGACGCTCATGCACGCCTTTCTTCCATTCACTCACGTCGATCACGTCCACGCGGACGCGATCTGCGCCCTCACCAATCATGCTGATGGGCCACGGATCGTTCGCGAGGCGCTCGGCCACAATTGGGGCTATGTCGACTGGATGAGGTCCGGCTTCCCGCTCAGTGCGGTCGTTGCCGAACTGGCCGATCGCGATGGCGTTGTTCTTGCGCATCATGGCCTCGTCACGTGGGCGAATGACTCCGAGACCTGCCTCGCCCGTACTCTCGATGCAGTCGACAGAGCGACGGCCTTCGTCGAGGCCAATCGCGTACCCCCCAACTCTCCGCCACGACATGACGACATCCCGGATGACGACCTCGACCGACTTCTCCTCGCTCTCCGAGGAGCCGTAAGCAGCAGCGGCCCGAAGGTGCTTGCCATCGATCCCCGACTCCGCACCCTGGCCGACCGCTCCGACCTCCCTGAACTCATCGGCGCGGGTGTCTCCAGTGCCGATCACATGCTGCGGATGAAGCCTCGCGCGCTGGCACTTCGTGGCCTCGACCCTGCATCAGTCAAGGCGGCCGTGGCTCAATACGCGACCGATTACCAGGCGTATGTGGACCGGAACATCGCACTACTCCCCGATGGATACCCTGCCCATGACCCATACCCCAAGGTGGTGCTCGTTCCAGGGCTTGGTGCGATAGGTGCCGGAACAAGCCTGCATGATGCTGCGAGGGCATCGGAGATTGCCCACCACTCGCTCTCGGTTGCCGCCGCTGTGGCCGACTCATTCGGCTCCCCGGAGCCGATCGATGACCGGGAGACATTTCGTTTCGACTACTGGCCATTGGAGTTGTTCAAATTGAGTCTGAAGCCGCAGGAGCCCATGTTCGCGGGGCATGTGTTCATCGTTACCGGTGCCGCATCGGGCATTGGGCGAGGCATCGCCATGGACCTCGCGACCAAGGGCGCCTCCCTCGTCCTCGCTGATCTCGATCTCGAAGGGTTGGCTGACGTTGCCCAGACGCTCACGACTGCAGGCCTAGCGGAGCCGGCGATTGCCCACGGGGATCAATCCGACCCGGATGTCGTGGCAGGAACCGTGCAGACGGCAATCCGGACGTTCGGCGGCATCGACGGCGCCGTCCTCAACGCCGGCATCGGGATGACCGGCACCCTTGAGGAGTTGACCCTCGATCAATGGAACAGCACCCTGCGCATCAACCTCAGCAGTGCGTTCCTCCTGACCCAGGCAAGCATGCGTGCGATGCGCGAGCAGGGCAGGGGCGGGTCGCTCGTCTACATCGCGTCCAAGAACGCCTTCGGCCCCGGCGCCGCCTTCGGTGCCTACTCGGTGTCAAAGGCCGGAATGGTTCAACTGATGCGCATCGCCGCACTCGAGGGTGGCGCCGTCGGCATCCGCGCGAACGCCGTCAACCCTGACGCAGTCTTCGATAATTCGCGGCTCTGGGACGGCGGACTTCGAGAAGAGCGGGCCGCCGCCCACGGCATCAAACCCGAGGAACTCGAGGACTTCTACGCATCGCGCAACCTGCTTCATCGCAGGGTCACGACCACCGACGTCGCCCAGACCGTGTCGTTCCTGCTGTCGGAGCAGTCCTCACGGACAACAGGCTCGGTGATCCCGGTTGACGGCGGGGTCGCAGCCGCCTTCCCTCGCTGACGATTTGGAGGAGCAGTGCCGTACTCATTTCTCACCGCAGAGACCATCCCCGACTACATCCGCGAGCATCCACAGTTGGCTGATCGGATTGATGCCGCAGTAATCGTAGACGTCACGGAGGTGGGCGATGGGAATCTCAATCTCGTGTTCATCATCCGTGATGTGCGCGGGGGTGGACTCGTCCTCAAGCAGGCCCTCCCCTACGTGAGGCTCGTCGGCCCTGATTGGCCGATGACTCCCGAGAGAGCCCGCCACGAGGTCGAAGCCCTTCGGCTTCACAGGAGCCTCGCGCCCAACCTCGTGCCTGAGGTGTTCCACTTTGACGCCGACCGCTACATCCTGGGCATGGAGGATCTTTCAGACCACCGGGTCTGGCGAGGTGCGCTCAATGACGGGCTCATGCACGAGGGGGCTGCCGAACTCATGGGCGAGTACGTCGCCGCGGTGGCATTCGGGACATCGATCTTCGGGATGGATCCCGAGGAGCAGAAGATGATCGCGGCTCGATCGACGAACCCTCAACTGTGCACGATCACCGAGGATCTCGTCTTCACCGAACCCTTCAGTCTGGGCGGCCGCAACACCGTCATTCCTGCCAATGAGGGGGATGCCGCTGCTTTGATCGCCGACGATGTGATGGTCAAAGCCATGGGTCAGGCAAAGTTCGCCTTTATGACCCATGGTGAGGCGCTCATCCACGGTGATCTTCACACCGGGTCGGTCATGGTGCGGGCCGCTTCCGGCGATGACGGACCGGTGGACTCGGCCAAGGCCTTCGACAGTGAGTTCGCCTTCTATGGGCCGGTCGCCTTCGACCTTGGGGCCCTTTGGGCGAACTACACGATCGCTGCCGCGCGGGCCACAGCGCTCGGCGAGGATGCTCGGGCTGCCTGGTGTCTTGACCTCTGCGACGCAACCTGGGGCAGTTTTGAGAACGCATTTCGGACCGCTTGGCCGACGAGGCGCGACCCCAGGGTGTTCACCGATGACTTTTGTGATGACCTCCTCGCTCGATGGCGAAGTGATACCTGGCTTTTCGCTGCGGCAAAGATGTCGCGGCGAGTCGTCGGGCTGGCGAAGGCCAGCGATGTCGAGACGCTACCCGAGGACCTTCGCGAGGGCGCGGCGCGCGGACTCCTCCAGACCGCGCGGGCAGCGGTCCGCCTGCGCGCGGAAGACAGTGGAACATCTCACTACATTGCGATGGCAGGCGACGCCCTGCGGACGAATTCCACCCGCTGACAGGATTCGAGGGCCCTCATGAGCCCACGGGCAGGTTGTCGAAATTCAGTTGACGAGCACCGGAATGCTTTCGAATCCCCGAATCACATGCGAGGGGTAGCGCACCGGTTCGCCGTCAAGGAGGAAGGACGGACGTCTCGACAGGAGGCAGCCCATGCCAATGCGGGCCTCCATTCGTGCAAGTGGCATGCCGAGGCAGAAGTGCACGCCTTCACCGAACGCCAGGTTTCGCGCACCATCGCGATCAAGTACGAGTTCGTCGGCACGCGCAAACTCGCGGGGATCCCGGTTCGCCGAGGCGAACAGGACGAGCACGCGCGAGCCGACCGGCAGGTCTTGGCCGTGCATGGTGACGGGTCGGGTCGTCACGCGTGCCAGCCACTGGCCTGGCGCATCAAAGCGAAGGAACTCCTCAATAGCCGGGGCACGGAACTGCCCAGCATCGTCGAGGAGTGCGCTGACCTCCACAGCGTCGGTAGCCACAGCGTGGGCGATATTCCCCATGAGGCTCGACGTGGTCTCCATGCCAGCTGCGATGAGGAGGAGGGTGAGTCCTTGGATCTCGCTCTCGAACATGTGCCCGGCCTCGATGCCCATCGCCATGTCGCTGAACACGTCATCGGTCACGCCATCGACGCGGCGGCGGCGCACCTGGTCGATGAAGTAGTCCACGAGTTCCTCGCGAATCGCGGCGGCAGCGGCAGACGGGCCGGCCTCGCCAGCCGGGCGCCTGAGCATCTCCAGCCCCGCCGATGCCGCCCAGTCGTGGTCTTGCTGCGGAATACCGAGGAGTTGCAGGATCGTGAGGATCGGCAGTCGCTGGGTGAACTCCTGCCCGAGGTCGATCCGCGAGCGGCCGTCGAATCCGTCGATGAGTCGCTCGGCAGTCTCGCGGATGAGCGGCCCGTACTCCTTGATGCGCCGACTCTGGAACCGCGGGGCCAGCACCTTGCGCAGGACGTCATGACGCGGAGGGTCGAGTTCCTGGATGCTGCCCTCTCCGAAGAATTGGACGTATTCGCCAATCTCAACGCCCTGGGCACTTGAGAACGTCTCCCAGTCACGCAGCGCATCTCGAACGTCCTGATATCGGGAAAGCGCCCACACTCCGTGCGCCTCAATGAAGTAGAGCGGAAACTCCTCGCGGAGACGGGTGTAGGCGGGATACGGATCCTCGTGGGACTGATGCGACAGCGGGTCATAGACGTCGGTCAAGTTCACCTCGCCAGTATTGCTGATCGTGACTTCATGGCGGATCCCAATCGATCGATACGCTCCGGATCGCAGGAACGCGGGTGACAGCGCACGGCAGTGTGCTGTGCTTTCGGCACATGCGGCGAGCGAGGGGCAGGCTAGGTTTGCGGTATGACGACGCCCCCCGACCAGTCGTTCACGCAGGCCCAACTTGACGAGCGGTTCGCTTTTGCGACCGAACTCATCGCCGAAGCCGGGGCGCTCGCGTCCTCCTACTTCGCCGATATCGAGTCGCTCAACGTGACGAGCAAGGGCCCGCAGGACGTCGTCAGTCAGGCCGACGTCAACACTGAGCTTCTCATCCGTGAGCGGCTCGCTGCTCGATTTCCGGACGATGCATTCTTCGGCGAGGAGACAGGCCCGCACGGGGTCGAGGGAGCGTCGGGCATCTGGGTCGTCGATCCAATCGACGGTACCCAGCCATTCACCTTGGGCCTTCCGACCTGGTGCGTGTCGATCGCCTTCATCCAAGGGGCCGTGATGGAGATCGGGCTGGTATTCAGCCCCGCGGCGAGTGAACTGTTTGCTGCTCAGCGCGGTCGAGGGGCGACTCTCAATGGCCGGCCCATCTCCGTGAGCAAGGCGACCTCCCTGCGCGAGGGCATGGTCGGCGTCGGGTATTCCACTCGCACCGACCCAGAGGATCTCCTCACCACGATGAGTCGACTCCTGCATCAGGGCGGCATGTTCCAGCGCAACGGCTCAGGTGCCCTCACCCTTTGCTACGTCGCGTGCGGCCGGCTCATCGGATACGTCGAGATGCATATCAACTCGTGGGACTGCCTCGCTGCGCTCCTCCTCATCACTGAGGCCGGCGGCGAGATCAACGACTTCCTCGCCGGCAATGCACTGCACGACGGCAATCGCGTCGTGGCCGGGCCCCCTGCCCTGTACGGCCAACTGGCAGCGCTTCTTCCCGAGTAGACAACTCCAATGGCTGGATGACCAGGGTGGACCGGCCTGCGATGTATCAACCTCGGGTACTTCGCCGCAGTGCAGAGGGCAATGGCCCTCATCGATGTTGCACTGGTGAACGTCAGCAGACAGATGGTGCAGTCGAATGGCCAGGGGTTCAGTCGCCACGAACGGCATCCCGCGACTGAGGATGAACTGGAGCAACCTCACAGATTTCGAGGCTCGGCGTCGTTCGAGTTTGCGGGGTGGATCGACTTCGGATCCGATCCTGCGCCTTCCTTTGCTATTGGGCGCGCCGGGCGGCGTCGACAAGGGCCGTCATGGCTCGTCCAGCCTTCTTCAGGGCGGCGAGCGTGATCGGGTCGTGGCTGTACCCGGCGAGGGTCTTGAGGTCGAGCAGCGTCTTCAGATGGCGAGCGAGCCCGGAGTCAACGCTGGCCAGCAGGTCGATGGCACCTCGGTGGTCCTCGCCTTGATGGTGTCGTCCGAGAAAGGCGCAGCATATAACGTCCGTTGCCGCGATCCCCGCATGCACGGCGAGGGTGGCACATGCATCCGAGACGTCACCTGGCTCGTCGGCGAACTCGAGGATCGTGGCGAAGGCGTCTGCGAACTGCTCCGCCTTCCGACGTCGACGGCTCACGATCGCGGGGGTGCACTTGCGAGTGCGAGGCGTCACGTTGCCTTGCTCCTGGCTCTCCTGCGGCCGATGGTGTCGCTCTTGACCGCCGATGCCAAGCCTTGCATGTCGCCGTGAAAGGCGACCCCTTCGTGAGCGGCATCCACGAGGACGGGTTCGTTGGCGCCGCGCTCCTCGACGTGGGACTGGGTGAAGGTGAGGATGCGGCAGTCGTTGCCGGTCCACGCAGCGACTTGATCTGACAGCGACTCAGTTTGGTCATCCCAGACGTCGTCAGGGATGTCGCTGGGGCGGACGAGGAGGAGGTCAATGTCGCTCTCAGCAGCGTGGTTCCGTCGAGCTCCGGAACCGAAGAGCACTCCGAGTACGGGGGGAGCCGCCCACGACCGGACTTCGGACCCCATTCGCTTGAGGAGCTCGTCGCGGAGCCGGGCGAGCCCGATGACGTACGGCGCGGCCAGGTGCTCACGGTTGAGTCCGTAGAGGCTGGCGCGGCCGGCGGGGCGTCGGCTGACGATGCCCTGGCCGGTGAGCCTGCCAAGGGTGTTGTGGATACCCCGGATGCTCGGGCCATCGAGCAGTCGATGAATGTCGCCACTGGTGAAGTCGGCGTCTGCGAGTGCAAGGACCCGGAGAACGTCAGCATCAATCGTTGGGGTGATGACCGCGAGGGGTCGCGACAGCTCCATGCATCTTCCAAGTTCTAGGAATAATATTGCCGATATCGGCACTATATTGCATACGCGGCACCGAAGTGCCAGCGAGGCGCCGGGGGCGCGCCTACCTGGCGATAGCCACTGGGATCCTGAGAGCGACCGCCCTCCGTGGCCGGTTGGGGCGCTCGCGTCCGAACCGCCAACTACCATCGCCAGATGACCTCCCTGGACCGGGCTCGCGAGCTCGACGCCACCGATCCGCTCGCCGAGTACAACGGTCGCTTCGTGCCTGCCGACGAGCGGTCGCTCCTCGCCTACCTTGACGGCAACTCCCTGGGCCGGCCGCTCAAGGCCTCTGCCGAACGGCTGCAGGAGTTCGTCACGGGGCAGTGGGCAACGCGCCTCATCCGCGGTTGGACCGACGAGTGGATGCAATGGCCGCACCTCATCGGCGATGCGATCGGCAGCGCAGCTCTCGGCGCGACACCCGGCCAGGTCATCGTCGGCGACTCGACGACCGTGATGCTCTACAAGCTCGCGCGCTCCGCCATTGCAGCCAGACCGGGCCGCAGTGAGATCGTCATCGATACCGACAACTTCCCTACCGACCGCTACATCGTCGAGGGCATCGCCGGCGAGCTCTCGATGACCATTCGCTGGATCGAGACGAATCAGTCCACGGGCATCAGCACCGAGCAGGTCGAGGCTGCAGTAGGCCCAGCCACCGCCCTCGCCCTCTTTAGCCATGTCGCCTACCGCGCCGGGTTCATCGCCGACATGCAGGCCATCACGGCATCGGTGCACGCCGCCGGCGGACTCGTCCTGTGGGATCTCAGCCACTCCGTCGGATCGGTGCCGGTGCTCCTCGACGCGTGCGACGTCGACTTCGCCGTCGGCTGCACCTACAAGTACCTCAACGGTGGCCCCGGCGCACCGGCCTTCGCGTACGTCAGGGAACGTCTTCAGGATGGTGTGAGCCAGCCGATCTGGGGCTGGCTCGGCCGGCGCGACAGCTTCGAGATGGCGCACGGCTACGAGCCTGCTGACGGCATCCGGCGGTTCATCAGCGGCACTCCGCCCATCATCTCGATGATCCCGGTGCGCGTGGGGATCGAACTGGTCGCCGAGGCGGGCATCGACCGCATACGTGAGAAGTCCGTCGCACTCACCGAGTTCGCGCTGAGTGTCGTCGATGGCTGGGCTCCTGAACTCGGCGTGACGATTG
>CAMAWO010000139.1 GCA_945861925.1 Bifidobacterium breve
TGCCAGAAAACGCCGCTGCACTCAGAACGACGGGAAGCGACCTTGTGCTTGAGGGGCGCAGCGACGGCCGGCCCTGGACGGCTGACTCGCGCATGGTGGCGGGCATGAGCACCCCCCTCGACCATCTCCTCGAGACCTTGCTCGGAGACCCGGTTGTTCCGGCGCGCGGGGTCATCGTCGTCGGTGATCACGACGATGCTGAGGCCATTGGGATGATCGACGAGCTCGCCGACGCGATTGGGTGGCCGGTCATCGGGGAGCCGAGCGGCAACGTCGCTGGGTGCGACACCGTGCTTTCGCACGGTGGGCTGCTCTTGGCGGATGATGAGTTTGCTGCCGGTCATCTGCCCGACGTGGTGATGACGGTCGGACGCGTCGGCCTGAGCCGTGCGGTCATGCGCATGGTCACCGGCGCCGGCCTGCATATTGCGGTCGATGCCGACCCCCAATGGGCGGATCCGGGCCGTTCGGCTGACGTCGTCGCGGCGTCGGTGCCGCTCCCGCCCGAGGAGGCTGAGGTCGACGAGGAGTGGCTGGCGTCGTGGCAGCGCGCCGACCTGCTCGCGGCTGCGGCCGTCGAGACAGCGTTGGCCGCCGAGGGCGCGGTGCTCACCGGTATGCACGTTGCCCGGACCACGGCTGCAGCGGTTCCTGAGGGTGGCATGTTCTATGTCGGCCCGTCCTGGCCCGTCCGCCATGTCTTCAACTTCGCGAGCACCACCGTGAGCGACGGATACGTTCTCGGAAATCGGGGGACCTCAGGAATCGACGGCTGCCTCTCGACGGCATGGGGGGCCGCCTCCGCGTTCCAGCGCCAGGAGGGCGTGGGCGCGCTTGCGCTCGTCGGCGACCTGACATTCCTGTACGACAGCAATGCGTTGCTCGTGCCCGATAGTGAGGATGAACCCAACCTCGTCATTGTCGTCGCCGACAACAATGGCGGAGGCATTTTCTCGCAGCTCGAGCAGGGCGAGCCCCGCTTTGAAGCGGTCTTCGACCGAGTGTTCGGGGTCCCGCTCTCCGTCGACCTCGTGGGGCTCGCTCAGACAATGGCGGTTCCGGCGGTTATGGCCGAAACCCTTGCTGAACTTGAGGCCGCGATCTCCGCAGCACTCGAGGCGGGCGGCGTACGCATCGTCGTCGCCAAGACATGTGAGCGAGCACGGGAGGCGGACATCCTCGCCTCGGTTCAACGGGCTGTGCACGAGGCGCTCGGGTCGGCGTAGCCACGATGAAGCGGGGGCAGAGGGACCGAATCCTTGCAGCTGCAGGTGAACTCCTTGCCGCGCGGGGCATCGCCCGCATCGGCCGCCGCGAGGTCGCGAAATCGGCGGACCTTTCGGTTCGAGCGGTGTCCGAGGTCGGACGCAGCCGCTCCGCCTTGCTCCGGGCCGTTGTGGAGTCGCTCCCCTTCCCGCCGATCTCGGAGTCCCTTCAGCAGCAGGCGCAACAGCCGACCGTTCCTGCGATGCAGGCCCTCCTCACGGCCGCGCGAGACGTGCTTGGCTCGCCCGCCGCGGCCTGGGACACCCGCGAGATCCAGGCACTGGCACTTGCCCGCTTCGACCCGGAGCTTGGCGCAACCGTGCAGCATCGGCTCGATCAACGAAGGGCCGCACTCACGACCGTCGTGCGCCAACTGCGCGGCTCCGGCGCCGTCGATTCATCGATCGATGATGAGGCGGCCGCGCTTCACCTGCTCGCCGTCGGGCTGGGGCTGTCGGTCATTGCGGGGGCCTCGACCGATTGGGATGCTCCGTCGGGTTGGACGAGCTTGTCGGCGCGCCTGCTGGAGTCGCTCGCGGCGGTGGACCTGCCGACTGCGGTTCCCGCGGAGGACGTGAGCACCTGGCGCGCCCGCGCGACCATCTCGACGAGCCCGACGGCCCTCGCTCGGCTGCTTCGAATCCTTGCGCTCATGCAGGTGACCGTCGTGACGGTGCTCGGCGCGCAGCACGAGAGCGGGGAGCAACTCGTCGACCTCATCCTTCACGCGCCGCGGGATCTGGATCGCGACAGCCTTGCTCAGGCTCTGGGTTCGGTTGGTGCCCATGTGATCGTGGCGCGGGGGATGGCAGCCGATGCCGACGACATCGCTACTCGGGTCCTCCAGCGGTGCGCAGCACTCGTCGCCGACCCTGATGCGGCGCCGCAGGCTGCGGCTGATCTCGTCCTTGCTGACTCATGGGAGGTGACAGCTGCGGTACAGGGGGAAGACACATCCGCGGAGGTCCTTCGGATGCAGTGGACACTTGACCAGCACGTGGTGCTGCGCCGCGCCCATGCGCCGTTCACGGGCACCGAGCACGACCGTGCGTCTGCGCTGTTGGGTCTCGTTGCGGCGCTCGCGCAGTCTCGTGGAGTCGAGGAGGGCTATGGCTGGTCGACCCAGTTGCGCAATGGGACCCGGCTGTGGATCCGGTTGGCGCGTCCAGCTGATGCCCAGGGAATCGCCGACATGCATGAGCGCTGCTCGGAGCGCTCGCGTTACCACCGCTACTTCACGCCGATGAACTCATGGCGCGACGAGAACCTGCGGCGTATCTCCGGAGGTCATCGGGGCGCGACCCTCGTCGCGACGAATGATGAGGGGGAAATCGTTGCACTGGGCAATGTGTTCCCTGAGGGACCGAGTGACGGGAGCGGTGCGGAGATCGCCATCATCGTCGATGATCGGTGGCACCGGCGCGGACTGGGCCGCGAGATGCTCATGCGTCTCGTCGACGTTGCCCGCAGGGTGTCGTTCGACTCGCTCACGGCCTACGTGCTCCATGACAACCAAGGAATGGTTGCGATGCTTTCGAGGCTCCCGCTCGATTGGCAGATCGGACGCGACGGCGACCTCGGTGCCTCGGTGCTGTGCATGAGAGCTTCGTTAAGCGAGGGAACGGAGCACGGCGTCGAATCGGGATCCGATCGCTGAACGATTGGGAGCGGGTCAGCGGGATTCGAGGGCGTCGCGGATCGGCACCAGCTTGGCCGTCGACTCGGCGAGCTCGAGATCAGGGCTCGACCCGGCGACGATTCCGCAACCGGCGAACGAACGGACGATTCCGGCCTCCTCATCGACCTCTGCGCAGCGCAGGGCGATGCCCAACTCACCGTCGCCATTGGCGTCGAACCAGCCCACCGGACCGGCGTAGCGGCCACGATCCATGCCCTCGATTTCTCGGATGAGGGCGAGGGCGCGCTCGGTCGGGGTGCCGCAGACGGCTGCTGTCGGGTGGAGTGACGCCGCGAGGGCGAGCACCGACGCGCCATCGGCAAGCTGGCCGGTGACATCGGTAGCGAGATGCTGGACGTTCGCGAGCGCAAGGACGCGGGGAGCTTCGGGGACGTCAAGGTCGGTGCAATGGGCGGCGAGGGCGCGGGCGACGGAACGTACCGCATATCGGTGCTCCTCGAGGTCCTTCCCGCTGTCGAGGAGGGCGAGTGCGAGACCTGCGTCGGCAGCGTCGTCGCCCTGGCGTCGAACCGTGCCGGCGAGCACTCGGCTCGTGACGAGATCTCCAGTGCGACGGACGAGTAATTCCGGAGTAGCACCGATGAGGCCGGCGACCGAGAAAGTCCAGCAGGTCGGGTAACGCTCTGCGAGGTTGAGGAGGAGGTGACGGGGGTCGAGGACGCCGTCGACCTGAGCGAGCACATCACGTGCGAGGACCACCTTGTCGAGCTCTCCCGATGTGATGCGTGCGATGGCCTCGGCGACCGCAGCTTGCCATTCGATTGGACTGCGTGAGCCCTGCGACCACCGCACGGCTGACGGTTGGTCGTGGACGGAGACTGGGGGCAGGGACTTGCGCGGGTCGTCGACTGGATCAATGGCCGTGATCCATGCCTGACCGCCTCGCCTTCCGACGATGACCTTGGGGATGATGATGACGGAGGTGCCGGGATCGGGGTCGAAGGCGAATGACGCAAATGCCACAGGACCGGAGCCGGGAATTGCCACGGTGTCATCGATCGTCGCGGCGGCACACCATTTGGACCACCAGCGCTGCGCGCGACTGAAGCGCTCGGGCCCACGCACCTCGAGTTGCGCCGCGATGCCCCAGCCGATGAGCCCCTCTCCGCCGCGTACCCAGGCGAGCGGGCCCCGCAAGGGGAGTCGGGCGAGGAGGCCTTCAGGATCGGCGATGGGTCGGGTGCGAACGGTGATGGCTGGCGATCCCTGGGGACTGCGGGCGGCATGGGCGTTCGGCACAATGCTAAGCGTAGGGCGTGCGGTGGGCCGCGGCATTTCGGTGGTGGGCGGCGCTCCCGGCGCGGGCGGGGTTTTCGCCGCGGGCGGACGAGGCGGGGGGATGCAAGGATGACACTATGACGCGCGCTGACCTGTCAAAGGCCCCCGCAGAGGTGGCGGCGATGTTCGATGACGTCGCAGAACGCTACGACATGACGAATGACGTGCTGGCCCTCGGGCGTACGCGGGTCTGGCGCCGCGCCGTTGTGGACGCTGTTGATCCTAAGCCGGGTCAGATCATCTTGGACCTCGCCGCGGGAACGGGCACCTCGAGTGTGCCGTTCGCCCGGGCGGGCGCGATCGTGGTGCCGACCGACTTCTCGCTCGGGATGCTTCAGGTCGGACGCCGCCGCCAGCCGCGCCTGCCTTTCGTCGCTGGCGATGGCATGCACCTGCCGTTCAAAACTGGTGTATTCGACGCGGCCACTATCTCGTTTGGCCTGCGAAATATCCATGATCGGGCGGTGGGGCTTGCTGAACTGCGTCGGGTGGTGCGACCCGGTGGCAAGCTCGTTGTGTGCGAGTTCTCGCAGCCGACGCTGCCGGCCTTTCGTACGGTGTACACGGAGTATCTGGTGAAGGCGCTACCTGCGGTTGCCCGCAAGGTGGCGACGAACCCCGACGCCTATGTCTATCTCGCGGAATCCATCAGGGCCTGGCCCGATCAGGAGCAACTCGCTGCCGACATCGCCTCGGCGGGCTGGGGAAAGGTCCAGTGGCGCAACCTCACCGGTGGCATCGTGGCCCTGCACCGGGCGGCGAACCCCGTCGCGAAGCGATCGAGTCAGGCGCCAGCGTGATTCGCTGGAGCCACTCCTGAGGACCTGCCTATCCCGGGCGTGTCCCCCCGGGATGAAATGACCAATTTCGTGGTCATCTGACCAGATTTTTCGCCAGTTCGACCGGATGCTGGATGAAATGACGGGGGTGGGTGGGGTGCTTGACTCAATCGTCGGGGTGGTGGGCCGGGTGCCTGCGGGCGTGCGGTCGGACTATGCTTTATGAGGACGTTAACCCATTCACATCGGCACAGTCCGGCACCTCAGCGATCGCGTCGAAGTGGCACCCGCTCGCCCAGCACACCTGTCCTAACGAGCACGATTATCTGACCGAAGGAGACCAGGAGCGGTGAACGTCTACACGCCCATCCTGATCCTTGGCCTACTGGCCTTCGGATTCGCGGCATTCTCCGTCGTCACGGCCTCGATCACCGGCCCTAAGCGCTACAACCGGGCCCGGGTTGACTCCTATGAGTGCGGGATTGAGCCGACTCCGCAGCCGGTGGGCGGTGGTCGCTTCCCGGTGAAGTACTACCTCACCGCAATGCTCTACATCATCTTCGACATCGAGATCGTGTTCCTCTACCCGTGGGCCGTCGCCTTTGACCGCCTCGCGCTTTTCGGACTCATCGAGATGGTCCTCTTCATCGTGACGGTTCTGGTCGTCTACGCCTACGTGTGGCGTCGCCGCGGCCTCGAGTGGGATTGAGTTGATACATCATGGGTCTTGAAGAAAGCCTTCCGTCTGGCGTCCTGCTCACCACGGTCGAGAAGTTCGCCGGATACGCCCGCAAGGGTTCGCTTTGGCCCGCAACCTTCGGGCTGGCCTGCTGCGCAATTGAGATGATGACGACCGGTGGCGCGCGCTACGACCTCGCGCGCTTCGGGATGGAGGTCTTCCGGGCCTCTCCGCGTCAGGCCGACCTGATGATCGTCGCGGGCCGGGTGAGCCAGAAGATGGCGCCGGTGCTCCGCCAAATCTATGACCAGATGGCCGGCCCAAAGTGGGTGCTCGCCATGGGGGTCTGTGCCTCTAGCGGCGGCATGTTCAATAATTACGCGATCGTTCAGGGAGTCGACCACGTGGTCCCCGTCGATATCTACCTGCCGGGATGCCCGCCGAGGCCCGAGATGCTCATCGACGCGATCTTGAAACTGCACGATCAGATTCAAGACACCAAACTCGGACCGCACCGCAAGCAGGAGATCATCGCGCTTGAAGCTGAGGCATTGACAGCGGCGCCCACCATCGAGATGCGTGGCCTACTCCTATGACCGACGTGAACGCGCCGCTTCCGGTTATTCCGCCGGGCGTGACGAACCTCGAACTCCTCGATGCCCGCGACGGCGCCTTCGGAGTCAGGGGCTCGGGCGACACGAGCGGTTTCGGCGGGCTCGTCGATCCCCGCGTGATGCCGGGAGCCTCGCAGGCACCATTCGGCGGCTGGTTCGACGAGGTGGCAGATGAGATCGAACTCTCACTCGCCGATCAGGGCCTGCCATTCGCGTCTGCCACCGAGAAGGTCGTCGTCGACCGGGGAGAAATCACCTTCTTCGTTCGGCGTGAGCACCTCGTGGCATTCGCGCGAGTCCTGCGCGATGAGCCGGGCCTGCGCTTTGAGATGTGCAGTGGAGTGAGCGGCGTCCACTATCCGAGCGATGCCGGGCGCGAACTCCATGCGATTTATCACTTCCTGTCGATCACCCACAACAGGCGGATCAGGGTCGAGGTGACCGCTGCAGACGCCGACCCCCATATCCCGTCAATCGTCGCCGTCTACCCGACCTGCGATTGGCATGAGCGCGAGACCTGGGATTTCTTCGGGATCGTGTTCGACGGCCACCCCGCACTTACTCGCATTGCCATGCCCGATGACTGGCCGGGGCACCCGCAGCGCAAGGACTACCCACTCGGCGGAATCCCTGTCGAGTACAAGGGTGCCACGATTCCCCCACCGGATCAGCGGAGGTCGTACAACTGATGTCTACCGACCATGTGACCTACGGCAGCACCGGGCCTACGTCGATAAGCCCGGGGGCCGACGACCCCTTCGCCCCCGGATACGACACGACCGAAGGCCGAATCTTCACCGTCTCCGGCGGAGACTGGGACACCATCACCGCGGCACCCGATGGCGAGAAGGAACGCATCGTTGTCAACATGGGTCCGCAGCATCCGTCGACGCACGGCGTGTTGCGGCTCATCCTCGAACTTGATGGCGAGACCGTGACAGAGGCCCGATGCGGCATCGGATACCTCCACACGGGCATCGAAAAGAACATGGAGTTCCGATCCTGGGTGCAGGGCGTCACCTTCGTCACCCGTATGGACTACCTCGCACCCTTGTTCAACGAGGCCGCGTATTGTCTCGCTGTCGAAAAACTCCTTGGCATCACTGACGATATCCCCGAGCGGGCGAGCACTATCCGGGTCATGATGATGGAACTGAATCGCGTCTCCTCTCATCTCGTGGCCCTCGCGACCGGCGGCATGGAGCTCGGCGCACTGTCAGCCATGATCTACGGGTTCCGCGACCGCGAGCTCATCCTCGATGTCTTCGAGATGGTCACCGGGCTCCGTATGAACAACGCCTATATCAGGCCCGGCGGAGTGGCCCAGGACCTCCCGGATGGCGCGGAGGAGAAGATCCGCGACACCGTGAAGCTCTTGCGTAAGCGGCTCAAGGACACCACGAACCTGCTGGTAGATAACAGTATCTGGATGGGTCGCACGGTAGGCATTGGCTACCTCGACCTCACCGGCTGCATGGCTCTGGGCATCACCGGCCCGGTGCTGCGCTCGACCGGCCTGCCCCATGACCTGCGCAAGTCGCAGCCCTACTGCGGGTACGAGAACTACGACTTCGAGGTCGTCACCGAGACAACGTGCGACGTGTACGGACGCTTCCTCATTCGTGTGAACGAGATGGAGCAGTCACTGCGCATCGTCGAGCAAGCACTCGACCGCCTCAAGCCGGGTCCGGTGATGGTCGCCGACAAGAAGATCGCCTGGCCCTCGAAGCTCTCCGTCGGAAGTGACGGCCAGGGCAACTCTGCGGAGCACATCAAGGAGATAATGTCGGAGTCGATGGAGGCGCTTATCCATCACTTCAAGCTCGTCACGGAGGGGTTCAAGGTCGAACCGGGGCAGGCGTATGTCGCGATCGAGTCCCCGCGCGGTGAACTCGGCTGCCACGTCGTTAGCTCAGGTGGCACCCGTCCGTATCGCGTGCACTTCCGCGATCCGTCGTTCACCAACCTGCAGGCGGTTGCGGCGATGGGGGAGGGCGGCCAGATCGCCGACATCATCGGAGCCGTTGCCAGCATCGATCCCGTGATGGGCGGTGTTGACCGCTAGTCGGTCAGCACAGACGAGAAGGAACTGAGAGAACATGACCATCAGTGAAGCGGTGCGCGGTGAGATGCGGCAGTTGGCCGCGCTGTATCCGCAGTCGCGTTCCGCCCTCCTCCCGATGCTGCACCTAGTGCAGAGCGAGGAAGGCGACGTCACGATCGACGGTATCAACGCGTGCGCGGAGGTGCTCGGCATCACGTCGGCCGAGGTGACCGCCGTCTCAACCTTCTACACGATGTACAAGCGTCAGAAAGTCGGCCAGCATCACATCGGGGTGTGCATCAACACTCTATGCGGGCTGCTCGGCGGGGATGCCGTCTATGCCGCGCTAGCAGAGCGCCTCGGCACCACCCATGACTCGCCGAGCGAGGACTCCAGGTTCTGGCTCGAGCGCATCGAATGCCAGGCGGCCTGCACGCATGCGCCCGTCATGACCGTCGACTGGGAGTTTATGGATGACGTAACCCCGGCGTCGGCAGTCGATGTCATCGACAGACTGGCGCGCGGCGAGGTCGTCCAATCCACTCGAGGTCCCGCGATCCGCGACTTCGCTGCGACCGAGCGCACCCTGGCCTTCCCGAATGACGGACTCGCAGACGAGGGCGTGAGCGTCGACGAGAAAATGCTCGCCGGTCTGCGCATCGCCAAGGAGCGCGGGATGAGTGCGCCGCCTGTTCCTGCAACCACCGCTGCAGCAAGCTCGAT
>CAMAWO010000140.1 GCA_945861925.1 Bifidobacterium breve
GAGTGGGACGAGGATGCGCCAATCGAGGGCGGAGAACCCGAGCGCGATGATGAACCCGATGCTGGCCGCGAGCGACACGGCAAACTCGGCGGTGTTCATCGTGCCGACGACGCGATTCGGTGTCATGCGACCGTCCACCATGAGGGCCGGAGTCGTGACGGGACCCCAACCGCCGCCGCCAGTAGCGTCAACAAAGCCACCAACGAGGCCGAGGGGGATGAGGAGCTTGGTACCCGGGCGTCCCTTGCGCAAGGTCACTACGCGATGCCGGCTGAATCGAATGAGGACGTAGACGCCGAGGATGAGGAGGAGTCCGCTGGCCCATGGACGGGCAGCCTGGGTGGAGAGCCCGGCAAGGACGGTGGCTCCGGCGAAGGCGCCGACGGCACCGGGGATCGCGATTCGGCGCAAGACCGTCTTGTCGACGTTGCCGAGCCGTACATGGGAGTAGGCACTCACGGCGGTGGTGCCGAGTTCGGCGAAGTGGACCGAGGCGGACGCGGCTGCGGGGGCGAGTCCGATGGCGATGAGGAGCGTGGATGAGGTCACCCCATAGCCCATGCCAAGGGAGCCGTCGACAAGCTGGGCGCCGAATCCGGCGAGGGCACTAAGGAGAAGTCCGATCATAAGAACAATTCCTATCGAATTAGTAGGGATAACGCAAGCCGCCGCGTCGCCCGTATTCGCCAATTCGTCGTAGACTTGGCACTCGACCGAGGCGAGTGCCAAAGGCGTGGAGGGAGGCGCGATGCTCGAGGATCGACGCCTCGCCGTACTCCGCGCCATCGTCGAGGACTACGTCTCCACCCATGAACCGGTTGGCTCGAAGGCACTAGTCGAGCGCCACAGCCTCGGGGTCTCACCCGCGACGATCCGCAATGACATGGCCGCACTTGAGGAAGAGGGCTACATCGCCCAGCCGCACACGAGCGCCGGCCGAGTGCCGACCGACCTCGGCTACCGCCACTTTGTCGACCGGCTCGCAGGAGTCAAGCCGCTCACCGCGGCCGAACGGCGTGCGATCCACGAGTTCCTCGGATCCGCAGTCGACCTCGACGACGTCATGATCCGCACCGTGCGGCTCCTCGCTCAGATCACCAGGCAGGTCGCGCTCGTCCAGTACCCGTCCCTCACCGAGAGCACAGTTCGCCATATCGAACTCATCGCGCTGAGCCCGACCCGAGTGATGATGGTCCTCATCGCGAACACCGGCCGGGTCGAGCAGCGGGTCATCGAATGCTCCGGGCAGGTCGACGAGTCCGCGCTCGCCGACCTGCGCGCCCGGCTCCTCACAGCGGTCATGGGTCATCCGTCCACCCAGGTCGACGACACTATCGCCGACTTCGCCGAGTCATGCCCGCCGGACCTGCGGCCCCTCGCCAGAGCAATCGTCGCAACCCTGCTCGAGGCCATGACCGAACGTATCGACGAGCGCGTCATCCTCGGTGGCACCGCCCACCTCGCCCGCTACGGCGAAGCGTTCCCGCTCGCCATCCAGCCAGTGCTTGAAGCGCTCGAGGAACAGGTCGTCCTCCTGCGGCTCCTCGGCGAGGCGACAATGAGCACCGGCGTCACCGTCCGCATCGGGCACGAAAATCCCGTCGAGGGCCTCGAATCGACCTCGGTCATCACCGCCCGGTACAGCCGGGGCAACAAGACCGTGGCGTCGCTTGGCGTCGTCGGTCCAACCCATATGGATTACCCCGGAACGATGGGCGCCGTGCATGCCGTAGCGCAGTACGTCAGCCGCATCCTGGATGAACAGTGAGTCCCGTGGCCACCGATTTCTACGCCCTACTCGGCGTCGCCCGCGATGCCTCGCCCGAGGAGATCAAGAAGGCATACCGAAAGCTCGCCCGCGAACTGCACCCGGACGTGAACCCCGACCCTGAGCATCAGGAGCGGTTCAAGATGGTGACGGCCGCCTACGAGGTCCTCAGCGACCCCGAGAAGCGCCAGATGTACGACATGGGAGGGGATCCGCGCAAGGCCGGAGGCGGTTTCAGCGGTGGGTTCGACTTTGGCGACATCATGGACGCCTTCTTCGGCGGCGGATCCCAGCGTGGCCCGCGCACTCGGGCCAGGCGGGGCCAAGACGCCCTCATCCGCATCCAGATCACCCTCGAGGACACCGTCTTCGGCGCCAACCGCGACCTCACCGTCGATACCGCAGCCGCCTGCGGCTCCTGCTCCGGGGCCGGCACCGCCCCGAACAGCCAGGCCACCACCTGCGCCATGTGCAAGGGACGCGGCGAGATCCAGCAGATGCAGCGCTCATTCCTCGGCCAGATCATGACCGCGCGACCCTGCCCGCAATGCCAGGGCTTTGGTCAAACCATCCAGCACCCATGCCCCGAGTGCGCGGGCGACGGCCGGGTCCGAACCCGGCGCACCCTCACGATCCAGATCCCACCCGGCGTCGACTCCGGCACCCGCATCCAGCTCACCGGAGAGGGCGAGGTCGGCCCGAACGGTGGACCGGCCGGCGATCTTTATGTCGAGATTGCCGTCGCACCCAACCCGGTGTTCGAGCGTCAGGGCGACGAACTCCACTGCACCGTGACGCTCCCAATGACCTCCGCGGCCCTCGGCACCTCCGTCACCTTCGAAACCCTTGATGGCGAGCAGGTGCTCGACATCCGAGCGGGCACCCAGCCCGGCGAGGTGCTCCTCCTGCGCGGCAAGGGGGCGGCACGGTTGCGCATCCCCGCACGGGGCGACCTGCATGTGCATCTTCTCGTCGAGGTCCCGACCAAGCTCGATGATGCGCAGACTGCGCTTCTTCGCCAACTCGCTGCCCTGCGTGCAGAGGAGGGTGCCCGCGTTGGCGCCGATACCCACGAGGCGACCGGCGGCCTCTTCTCCCGACTGAAGGACGCGTTCTCCCAGAAGTGACAGCCTCCGTCTTCCACGCAACCCCCGCCGAGCTCGCCGGTGCACGGGTCGGGGTCGCCCTGACAATCGTCGGGCCAGAGGCCCGGCACGCAGTGAGCGTCATGCGTATGGAGCCTGGGGAGTCCATTGAATTGGTCGATGGTGCAGGCAGGCGCGTGCGGGGAACCATCACCTCCGTCGATGGTCGCGATTCGTTGGATGTGGACGTCGCAAGCGTCGTCGACGAACCATGCCCAAGGCTGCGCATCACCGTGATCCAAGCCCTGCCGAAGGGCGAGCATGCCGAACGTGCCGTCGACCTCATGACCCAGGTCGGAGTCGACGTCATCGTTCCGTGGGCAGCACAACGATCTATCGCGCAATGGAAGCCGGAAAAGGCCGAGAAGGCACGAGCCAAATGGCAGGCCGCAGCGGCCGCTGCGGCAAAGCAGTCCCGGCGCGCGCGAACCCCCGTCATCGGCGAACTTGCCTCCTTCGCCAACGCCTGCGCGCTGGTGTCGCGTGCCAGCCTCGCCCTCCTGCTCCACGAGGAGGCCACCACGGGCCTCGCCGACACCGACCTGCCTGCTGCCGGCGAGATCGTCATCGTCGTCGGACCTGAGGGCGGTCTGGCCGACGACGAGCGAGCCGGGCTGCGCGATGCAGGGGCGCTGGAGGTGCGCCTCGGCCCGAGTGTGCTGCGCTCATCGCTCGCCGGGGCAGTCGCTGTGACAGCGATCTCGGCGAGCGCCCGCTGGCAGGCGGCTGACATGCAAGGATCATCCGCATGAGCGACTGCCTGTTCTGCCGAATCGTCGAAGGTGATGTGCCCGCCGACATCGTCCTGCGCACCGACAGGGTGGTTGCCTTCCGCGACATCAACCCGCAGGCGCCGGTCCATGTGCTCGTCATCCCGACCTCCCACCATCGCGACGCTGCTGAACTCGCTGTCGCAGACCCGGAGCTCGCGGGCCAGCTCCTCGCGACTGCCGCGCAGGTCGCCGAATCCGAGGGCCTCGCCTCGGGCTACCGAATCGTCCTCAACACCGGTGCCGATGCCGGGCAGACCGTGTTCCATGTCCATGCTCACGTCCTCGGCGGACGTGACCTCCTCTGGCCCCCGGGATAGCGCGTGACCCTTCCAACATCCGAAGTTCCCCAGGCTCAGGCTCGCATCACCATCCCGAACTCCCAGCCGATGGTCGCCCTCGTCGGCGCATCGGACGAGTACCTCCGACTTGTTGAGGCAGGGTTCCCTCAGGCCGACATCCTGCTGCGCGGCAACGAGATCACCATCACCGGCAGCCCGCACGACGTCGGCATGATCGAGACCCTCTTCGGCGAAATGCTCACCCTGCTTCGCACCGGGCAAGCACTCAGCGGGGAGTCAGTTGAGCGCAGCATCTCCCTCATGCAGTCGGGCTCCCGGCCCAGCGACGTCCTCACCGCGAACATCCTGAGCAACCGAGGGCGCACCATCCGCGCGAAGACCCTCAACCAGAAGCGCTACGTCGACGCCATCGACACCAACACGATCGTGTTCGGCATCGGGCCCGCAGGAACCGGCAAGACCTACCTCGCGGTCGCAAAGGCGGTTCAGGCGCTACAGGCGAAGCGTGTGAACCGAATCGTCCTCACCAGGCCCGCCGTCGAAGCGGGCGAGAAACTCGGCTTCCTCCCCGGCACCCTGTCGGAGAAGATCGACCCCTACCTACGCCCGCTCTACGACGCCCTCCACGACATGATCGACCCGGACTCGATCCCCCGCCTCATCACGAGCGGCACCATCGAGGTCGCACCCCTCGCCTACATGCGCGGTCGCACCCTCAACGACGCCTTCATCATCCTCGACGAGGCCCAGAACACCTCTGCCGAGCAGATGAAAATGTTCCTCACCCGCCTCGGGTTCGGATCGACCATCGTCGTTACCGGCGACGTCACGCAGGTCGATCTCCCCGGCGGCGTGCAAAGCGGCCTTCGCGTTATTAGCGACATCCTCGAGGGCCTTGAGGATGTCGCCTTCTGCCGACTCACCTCCCACGACGTCGTTCGTCACAAACTCGTCGGACGCATCGTCGAGGCTTACGAGCGCTACGACGCGGAACGGGCGCAATGACCCAATCGCTCATCTCGGTCACGAATGACAGTGAGACCGCGTGCGACCTTGAAGCCCTTGATCGACTCGCGGTGTTCCTCCTCGAGCGGCTGCGGCTCCACCCGGACTGCGAGCTCGCCATCACCCTCGTTGACGAGGAGCGCATGACCGATCTTCATGTCGAGTGGATGGATGAGCCGGGGCCCACCGATGTTCTGTCGTTCCCGATGGACGAGCTTCGCAGCGCTGCCGAGGGTGAGGCTCCCGAGCAGGGCGTCGTCGGCGACATAGCGATGTGCCCATCGTTCGCAGCAATACAGGCCGCTGAGAAGGGCCGCTCACTCGACGAAGAGCTGCAATTTCTTATGATTCATGGATTCTTGCACCTCATCGGCCACGACCACCAAGAGCCAGAAGACGAGGATCAAATGTTCGCGCTGCAGGACCTCATCCTGGGCGAGTGGCTGAACGGAGCCCGGGCATGATGTCTGCCTCCGACGGGTGGCTTGTGCTCCTGTCGATCGGTCTGGTGCTCCTTGCCGGGCTCCTCGTCAGCGCCGAGACCGCATTCGGCCGAGTGTCGCGCGGCCGAATTGAGGAGTTGAGCCGCGAGAACCCCAAGGCCCTCCGCCTCCTTCGAATCCTCAACGATCGCCCCCGCTACATCAACGTCATGCTCTTTCTGTCGACCGTCGCCACCGTCACCGCAACCTCGCTCGTCACCTTCGTCCTCGTCGAATGGCTGAGCGGCGAACACGGATGGGGGGTCGGCGGATCCCTCGCCCTCGCCGTCGTGATCATGGTCATCGTCTCCTATGTCGCCCTCGGCGTGGCTCCGCGGACCCTCGGCCGCCAGCATGCCGACCGAATCGCCCTAGCTGCGGCGCGACCCGCGCAGTTCCTTGCCGCGCTCCTCGGGCCGCTCACCACCCTCCTCATCGTCATCGGCAATGCGCTCACCCCCGGGCGAGGATTCCGCGAGGGACCATTCGCGACCCAGGCCGAACTGCGCGAACTCGTCGATATGGCCGAGGCCGACGACCTCATCGAGGACGAGGAACGGCAGATGATCCACTCCGTCTTCGAACTCGGCGACACCTTCGTCAAGGAGGTGATGGTGCCCCGCACCGAGGTGGTCTTCATCGAGCGCACAAAGTCGATCCGGCAGGCAATTTCACTCGGCCTGCGCTCGGGTTTCTCCCGCATCCCGGTGATCGGCGAGAGCGCCGACGACGTCGTCGGCGTCGTCTACCTCAAGGACATGGTCAAGCGCACCTTCGAGCATCGCGATGCCG
Source organism: Bifidobacterium breve (assembly GCA_945861925.1). Taxonomy (GTDB): domain Bacteria; phylum Actinomycetota; class Actinomycetes; order S36-B12; family S36-B12; genus WLND01. Next base: position 6,265 of record CAMAWO010000140.1, read on the forward strand.
AACACAGCGAGCGTGTCGAGTCACTCATGCGCCCCACCTACTTCGTGCCCGACAGCAAACCGGTCGACGCACTGCTGCGCGACATGCAGTCAGCCCGTGTCCACATGGCGATCGCCGTCGACGAGTACGGAGGCACCGCGGGCATCGTCACCATCGAAGACGTCCTCGAGGAGATCGTCGGTGAGATCGCAGACGAGTACGACACCGCCGCACCCGAGGTCGCCGAACTTGGCGGCGGCTCCTACCGGTTGAGCTCTCGGCTCCATGTCGAGGACTTCGGCGAGCTCATCGGCGCTCAGATCGATGCCGAGCAGGAGGGCGTCGATACTGTCCTGGGTTTCATGGCCAAGCGGCTCGGGCGGGTGCCGATCGTCGGCGCCGAGATCGAGGTCAACGGCCACCGGCTCACCGCCGAGCAGGGTGCGGGCCGCCGGAACAAGGTGTCGACCATCCTCGTCGAGCCGATTGGCTCGCAGGGGTCACCAGGTGGAGATCATGACTGACGAACTCAGCAGCGAGGACGCCAAACTCGTCACCCTCGCCCGGGGCGCTCGCGGACGGATCGGAGCACCCGAGGGCGCAGCGATCCGCGACGAGATGGGTCGAACCTATTCAGGTGCAACGATTCACACCGCTTCCATCCAACTCACCGCCTTGCAACTTGCGGTGGCGCAGGCGATCGCAGCCGGGGCCACCGGCATCGAATGTGCTGTCGTCGTCGGTGCGAGCGATAGCCCCGACATCAGCTGCGTCACCGACATTGGCGGCGCGGGGGTGCCCGTGCTGCTCTGCGCTGCTGACGGTTCAATTCGCTTGCGATTGAGCACGTGACCCCGAAGGGCCGTGCGAGCCTGGCGGTGCTGGGCGCGGCGGTCCTGTTCGGCACCTCCGGCACCTCGAAAGCGCTCCTCGTCCCTGATGCCCTCCCGATCTCGGTTGCTTCCGTTCGTCTCATCATCGGCGCAGCCGGCCTCGTGCTCTTCATCCGCTGGCTCGGCCGCACCGACCAGTTCAAGGCGCTGCTGCGACGTCCGATCATCTGGCTCATGGGAGCTGCCGTCGCCGGATACCAAGGGATGTTCTTCATCGCGCTCGGTCGAACCGGCATTGCGGTCGGCACCCTCGTCTGCCTCGGCTCCGCGCCCCTCATGGCTGGTCTGCTCGGCTGGGTGGTGCGCGAGGGGGCACCCGGCTGGCTGTGGGCCGGGGTCACGGCCCTCGCGGTGGCCGGGCTGGCGATGCTCACCCTCGGCAGCGATCAGGTACCCGATCCCATCGGCATCCTCGCGGCGCTCGGGGCCGCTTCCAGCTACGCGGCCTACACCGTGTTCGGCGCCCGGCTCGCCCGCGACGGCTACGACTCGTCCGCCGTCATGGCCGCGCCGTTCGCGATCGCCGCCGTCATCCTCCTGCCCTTCCTCTTCGCAGGCGGCCCGTGGTGGGTGTCATTGGACGGCGTCGTCATGGCGATCTGGCTGGGGCTCGCCGCGACCACCGGCGCCTACATCCTCTTCGGCAAGGGCCTCACGTTCCTGCAACCGGGTCACATCGCGACCCTCACGCTCGCCGAACCGGTGGTGGCCACGATGCTCGGCGTGGCCGTGCTCGGGGAGGTCATCTCTGCCCGCGGTTGGATCGGCTGCCTCCTCGTGATTGTGGCACTGGCACTCCTCGGCGTTATGGAAAACCGCCGCACCGGTGCCAAGGTGGGGGCATGACACTTCGTAGCGGGTTCGTCTCGATCGTCGGACGCCCGAACGCTGGCAAGTCGACCCTCACGAACCGGCTCATCGGCCACAAGGTCGCGATCACCTCCGATCGCCCGCAGACGACCCGCAGGCTCATCCGCGGGATCCTCACGACCGACGACGCGCAACTCATCATCGTTGACACCCCCGGCCTCCATCGGCCGCGAACGCTGCTCGGCGAGCGGCTGAATGCATCAGTCCGCGAGGCCTGGTCGAGCGTCGACGTCGTCGGCCTGTGCCTGCCCGCCAATGAAGATATCGGGCCGGGGGATCGCTTCATCGCCAAGGAGATCATCGCGCTTGGCCGCACGCCGATCGTCGTCATCGTGACGAAGTCCGATCGGGTGAATAAAGACACGCTCGCGCAACGTCTTTCGGAGGTGGGAGAGCTAGCCGAGGAGCTCGGCTGCACCTGGGCGCAGGTCGTACCGGTGTCGGCCGTGTCAGGCATGAACGTCGAGGTGCTCACCGAGCTGCTCATTGCCCTGCTGCCCGAGGGCCCGCTCCTGTACCCCGACGCCGAGTTCAGCGATGAGCCCCTCGAGATCACGATCGCCGAGCTCATTCGCGAGGCGATGCTCGAGGGCGTCGAGGACGAGTTACCCCACTCGATCGCCGTGGTCATCGAGGAGATGGGCATGCGCGAGGGACGGCCGCCGGATCGGCCGCTCATGGATATCAGGGCGCAACTGTTCGTCGAGCGCGACAGCCAAAAGTCGATCGTCATCGGCAAGGGCGGTGCGCGCCTGAAGCAGGTGGGCACAAGGGCGCGCAAGGAGATCGAGGTGATCGTCGGCACGCCGGTGTATCTCGATATCCACGTGAAGCTTGCGAAGGACTGGCAGAAGGATCCGAAGAAGCTGCGCCGACTCGGCTTCTAACCAACCCCACCCCGCCCTTTTTCATCTGCCCCAGAATCTGGGCCGCCTGAATGAATTGCACGTGATTCGACTCCGATTCGTTCATCTTGCCCGGATTCCGGGTGAGATGGAATGGCAGACAATAGGGTCGATAGCTGGACTATTGTGCAGGTAGTTCTCGTTTGCCTGGCGGCTGGCGCC
>CAMAWO010000141.1 GCA_945861925.1 Bifidobacterium breve
ATGCGGTACGCCAGCTCGTAGCTCTCGATGCGGCTCTCGAGCTCGGTGTTCCCGGAACGCTCGAGCGCGTGGCGCGTGCGGTCAATGTCTCGAACGGTGTGAACGGCGTCGACTTTCCTCTCCCAGATGGCGTCGGCATGTCTGTCGACCCCGGTGAGGATGATGGTGTGGCCGACGTCGAGTTCACCGACTCGCAGGGAGATGTCGTTGGCACGTATGAGGTTGATGATGAGACGCAGGATGGATCTGTCGTTGATTCAACCGTTGTCCTCGATCCAGACACCGGAGAGTTTGACGTAGATACGGAATACGCCGAGGTGTCCTACGTGAGTGCTGAAGTCTTCGCCACGCTCGTTCCCGGTGCGGTCTACCAGGGCAAAGTCGTTCCGGGGGTGGCCGAATATGACCCGGACACCGAGGAGTTGATCCTCCCCGATGGATACGAGGAGCCTGAGTACTACGACGAGTCGGGTTCCGACTCTGCAGACGAGACTGACGGCGACTATGTGGAACCTGACATCATTGAGGAATCCGACACGGAGGACAGTGAGGTCACGATTCAATGACGGGTGGGTCAGTTTGCGGCCATCCCTAGGGAATCGCTGATTTTCTCGCTCGTTTGAGTGGCGCTTTGCCTAGTGTGCGAGGAGCGCGTTTCTGGCGGAATTATGCGTGCTCAGCAGTGAGTTGCTCAGTCTCACCGATGTTGAGTACGCGAATCGTCGGCGGGTGTCGCGCCGTGAGCAGTTCTTGGAGAAGAGGGTACCCGTGGGCGCGGTGGGTCTGGCTGATCGTGCCGTTCTAACACTCGGGTCGGCGGGGCAGGAAACCAAAGTCTCTTGAAACGATGCTGCGGATGTATTTGCCGCAGGCGTGGTTCTCGCTGTCAAATGAGGGCGTGGAGGACGCGATCTACGACTCGTACGCGATGCGCCGGTTCCTGTGCCTAGACTTCACGATCGAGCAGGTCCCCGACGCGACGACATTTCTGCACTTTCGTCACCTGTTGGAGAAGCATGAGTTGGGCAATAAGCTGTTGGATTCGCGGGGGGAGATGTTCGAGGAGCAGGGCTGGATCATGCGCGGGGGCAGCATCGCGGACGCCACGACCATCGCCGGTGAAGAACGCCGATGGTGCGCGCGATCCTGAGATGCGCTAGGCGTTGAAGGACAACCAGTGGTACTTCGGAATGAAGGCCCACTTCGGTGTTGACGCCGGCACTGGGTACGTCGATTCCGTGACCGCGACGGCCGCCAGCGTCCAGGACCTCGACCAGATAGCCCACCTTGTGTGGGCCGAGGATCCGCACCTGTCGCAGGTCGAGTTCCGGATCGCGGCCCGCAAATCGAAGCTGGCTGCGATGGCCGGCCCCGACCGCGTGGCGGAGTCGCGGAAGGCGTCGGTGCGGGCCAAGGTCGAGCACCCGTTCCTCATCGTGAAGCGGGACTTCGGGTTCAACTGGGTAATGCGAGCTCGTGCCCTCGCCCGGATGGGGTGACGGAACGGCGCAAGCCTGCCCGGAAGCAACCTGCGTGGCAAACACCCAGATGATCAGCGCTTCCCTAACTCCCAGTGATTCGGTCCGCCAGCAGTGGTTGCCGGGGATCCCATGTGGTCCCGTCGCGCTCGTCCTTACGCCTGCGGGCAATCGCCGAGAGCGCCTCAAGTACCACGCGGTTCCCGAGGAGTACGGTGATGTCGGCGTGGTCGTACGGCGGTGACACCTCAACGACATCCATGCCCAAGACTGGCAGTTCGTAGCAGATCCGGCGCACGGCATCAAGGAGTTCCCGGGCGCTGAGGCCCCCCGGCTCAGGTGTGCCGGTTCCCGGCGCATGGCCCGGATCACACACGTCGATGTCGACGCTGAGGAAGACGCCGTCACAGTCATCCATGGCAATCGCAAAGGCCTCGGTGAGGACCTCGTCTAGGCCCCGGGCGATGATTTCGGTCATCTCGTAGGACCGCATGCCCTGCTCGGCCATCCACTCGAGGGTCTCTGGCGGCGGCCAGTAGCCGCGCAGTCCGATCTGCAGGAATCGATCACCCCGCGCCGCCCCCGACTCGATGAGCCGGCGCATCGGCTGGCCGTGGCCGATGAGCGATCCGAACTCGATGTCACCGGTGTCAGCGTGCGCGTCGAAGTGGATGACTGCGACCCGCCCCCAGCCCCGCGCCCGCGCGACCCCGGTGACATCGGGCCAGGTGATCGTGTGATCGCCACCCAGTACGAGCGGGATCGCACCGCTGCCAGCGACGCGCTCGATAACGGCCTCGAGATCGGCGCAGGATCGAGCGGCGTCGCCGCTGAACATCTCGACATCCCCCGCATCAACAACTCGAATGTCCCGCAGCCCATCGACGCGCATCGCGAGCGACGGTCGGGATCCGTCATGCGCCAGATAGCACGTCGAACGCATCGCGCCGGGCCCTAGCCGAGCCCCGCTCCGGTAGGACGTCCCCCCATCGAACGGCGCACCAACGATGACGACATCGGCATCCGCAAAGCTCGACGGATCGTCAAGATCGCAAGGATCGACGCCGAGGAAGGTGAGATCTGGACCGAATTGGGATCCGTAGCGAGTCATACCCGACCCTAACCTCTCGCCGAACCCTGCGCGGGGCTCTCCACTACGAATCGAACCCAAGTCCGAGTCGGTCCAAGGCTCGTAACCACAGATTCCGCCGGCCTCCGCTTCGATCAGCAGCAGCGAGCGAACGCGTCGTCCAGTTGATTCCGAGGGATCTCAGTGGTTCGGGAGGAAACGGCAACGGTCTGCTGCGAACCATGCTAAGCCTCGTGCGCTCCGTCTCCTGGCCGTCGAGCAAATCGAGCATCACCTCGGCCCCAAACCGCGACGACCCCACCCCGAGCCCGGTATAGCCGGCGACATATGCGGTTCGACCACCGTGCGCCATGCCCCAGAAGGGACTGAACCGCGAGCAGGTATCGATCGCCCCTCCCCAGCCATGCGTGAACGACAGCCCCTCCAGCGCGGGAAAGGTCTGGAAGAAGTGCTCGGCCAGCCGTGCGAAGGCTGCATGATCGACCTCATGCTCGACTCCGAAGCCGTTTCCCCGGTGGTAGATCGCGTCGTATCCACCCCAAAGGATCCGGCCGTCGTCGGTCGTGCGGTAGTAGTGGAACTGGTTCCCGGCATCGCTCATGCCCTCGCGGCCATCCCAGCCAATGGCCGCCCATTGCTCGACGGTGAGCGGCTCGCTCATGAGTACGTAGTCGTACACGGGCACGACGTAGTGGCTCACCCGCTTCAGAAGGGGCGGATACGCGTTCGTCGCCATGGCAACGCGCCCGGCGGTCACGCGCGCGCTGGGCGTCGAGGCCACCATCAGTGCGCCATCTCTATCGAGGGACACGACTGGTGTGCCCTCGAATACTCGAACTCCCAGCGATCGGCAGGCCCGCAGGAGCCCCCACGCCAGCCTCGCCGGATCGACGAGGCCGATGCCCGGCTCGACGATCGCCCCGAGATAGCTCGCCGAGCGGACTCGTGACCGAACGGCAGCAGCGTCGAGCATTTCGACACGCTCACCAAGGGCTTGCGCAGTATCAGCGGCGCGAAGCAGATCCGCCACCTGGTGCTCCTGCACCGCTACGGTGAATTCATCTGCACGTCTGAATCCACAGTCAATTCGGAGCGACTCAATCGCGATCTCCATCGCGTCGAGGTTCGCGTGTCCAAGACGCAGTAACTCCGGCATCTCGTCTGGCCAGCGCTCAGATCCGTTCGAAATCCCGTGGGTAAGCGAGGGCGAGACGAATCCGCCATTGCGACCACTAGCACCGTCGGCGATCCGGCCGCCCTCAACGAGGACAACATCGCGCGCAGGGTCGCGATGCTTTGCCAAGAGCGCGGTCCATAGACCGCTGAATCCGCCGCCGATCACCAGCAGTTCGCAACTGAGGTCCGCTGCGAGCGGTGGCATCGGCTCGGGCCTCGCCGAGGTGTCGAGCCAGAAGATGGCGGTGCGCAGGCCGATGAGGGACTGTTTGGCGGCGTGATGAAGCCGGAGCCGGCACTCCGACGTCCCACCAATCCCTTCGAAACCTCAAGCCTGCGAAACTGGGCCAAGCGCGCTACGACCGGCGGTAGGCGTCCGCCTCGATCTCGACAAGCATGTCCGCATTAATGAATTGCAACCCAGCAAGCATCGTAGCCGCCGGCCGGATCTCGCCGAATAGCTCGCCATGGGCTCGGCCGACGTCATCCATATCGGCTGCATTCGCGAGGAAAACGCGCGTGCGCACGACATCATCGAGAGTCATGCCAGCCTGGGCCAGCGCCTCAGCAATGATCGAGAAAGCAGTGAGTGTCTGGTTATACGCGTCGCCCGCATGCTGGAGGACTCCGCCAACCGTCGCGGTGGTGCCCGAGACATGGACGTAGTCGCCCGCAACCGTCGCCCGCGAGTAGCCGATGACCGACTCCCACGGACCGCCGCTGGAGATCAATCGGTCGGCAGCCATGCGTACTCCTTCGACATGTGGATTCTCATCCTGTGGGTTGAGTGGGTGGGAAAGGTGCTCACAGGGCGGACAGCGCCTTGCGACGCCGATACTGGACGAACTGGCTCGTGAGGACGATGAGGAGCGCGATGACGAAGACGAGGGTCGCGAGTGCATTCACCTGCGGCGGAATGCCACGCTGCGCCGCTCCCCATATGTAGATCGGGAATGTGACGAGGGTGCCGGCATTGAAGAAGCTGATGATGAAGTCATCGAAGGAGAGTGAGAAGCCGAGCAGGGCCGCGCCAATGATGCCGGGGAGCACAAGCGGGAACGTCACGTACCGAAAGGTTGCCCTCGGGCTCGCGTACAGATCGCGCGCGGCCTCCTCCAGTCGTGGGTCAAGGCCCTGAAGTCGGGCCTTCACCGTCACCACGACGAACGAAATGATGAACATGATGTGGGCAATCGCAACCGTGACGCTCCCGAGCGGGAACCTCAGGTTCAGGAACAGTGCGAGCAGGCTCGATCCCATGACGACCTCGGGAGTCGCCATTGGCAGGAAGATGATGAGGTTTGTCGTGCTGCGGCCCCGGAATCGGTAGCGCACGAGCGCGAAGGCGATCATCGTTCCGAGGAGGGTTGCGATGAGTGTCGAGACGAGGCCGATCTCCAAGCTCGTCACAAATGATGAGCAGACACCGGGAACTCCACAAAGGTTCGTCCAGGCGTTGAAGGACAACTCATTCCACGAAAGGTTGAACTTGCCCGCGGGCTTATTGAAACTCAGGGCGGTGACGACCGCAATTGGAATGAACAGGTAGATGAGCACGAGAATGCCGATGATGGAGATGAGATTGCGTCGCAACCAGCGCATCAGACGAGGTCCTCCGTTCCGGCCCTGCGAATGTAGGTGAACACCAAAACGAGGATTGCCGCCATGAGAGCGAAGGAGAGGGCGCTCGCCGTCGGATAGTCACGGAATTCGATGAAGTTCGTCTGGATCGCATTGCCGACCATGCGGTCCTTCGTCGATCCGAGAAGCTCGGCATTGATGTAGTCGCCAGAAGCCGGGATGAAGGTGAGGAGGGTTCCGGCCACGACGCCCGGCATCGAAAGCGGCCAGGTGACCTTGCGGAATGCTGTCGTGGGCGACGCGTAAAGGTCATTCGCAGCCTCGATTAGCCGCGGATCGATCCTCTCCAGCGCGGCGTAGAGCGGCAGGACCATGAAGGGCAGGAAGTTGTAGGTGAGTCCCGCGATGACGGCAATGCTCGTATTGAGGATTCGACCATCCGGCAGGAGGTGCAGCGCATTGAAGAACGAGGTCACCGGGCTCTCGTCAGCGAGGATGGTCTTCCAGGCGTAGGTGCGGAGAAGAAAAGACGCGAACGACGGCGCGATGACGAGGACGAGCATGAGGCCTCGCCACCGGCCCGACCGGAATGCGATGAAGTAGGCCAGCGGGTAGCCGATGATGAGCGCGAGCAGGGTCGCGATGCCCGCGTAGGCGAAGGACCTGACGAAGGCCGGCCAGTATTCGGACAGGGCCGTCGCGTAGTTTCCGAACTCGAGCCCCAACTGATACCGGCCCGACTTTCCGGGAACCGGCGTCTGGAGGCTCGTAACGAAGAGCGTGACGAACGGGATCGCGAAGAACACCGCGAGCCAGGTCATGCCTGGGAAGAGCAACACGTATCCGGTACGCGACTTGCGCTGCGCAGCGGTCGATGGAGGAGTTAACGCAGCCGAGGGAAGGACTGGAGCCATCGGTACTACTCGCCTCCATCGAGGCCGAAGGAGTTCTGCGGTGACCAATGAACGACGACATCATCGCCGACCTCGCAGCGATCACCGACGATGATGTTCTGCTCGAAGACGATGATCTCCTGACCCCAGGACGCCTGAACCAGGTATTGGGTTGAGACCCCCGTATACGAGACGTCGGTGACGCGGCCGGAAAGAACGTTGTGACCATCCGGAACGCGCGCAGCGTCCGGGGCGTCGAGGACGGTCATCTTCTCCGGACGGACGCCAAGGATGATGTCTGCTCCGGTAGCGAAACTGCGCTCACGGGGGATCCGGAAGTTGCCACCGTTCGCGGCAACGTCGAGCATCTCCCCCGACCCAGACACTTGCCCCCTGATGAGGTTCGACTGACCGAGGAAGTTCGCGACAAACACGGTGCGCGGAAACTCGTAAATCTCGGCCGGACTGCCCATCTGCTCGATCCGCCCGGCATTCATCACCGCGATGGTGTCGGCCATCGTCATGGCCTCCTCCTGATCGTGCGTCACGTGCACGAACGTGGTGCCCACCTCGGTCTGGATCCGCTTGAGCTCAATTTGCATCTGCCTGCGCAACTTGAGGTCTAGGGCCCCCAGCGGCTCGTCAAGGAGAAGGACATCGGGCTTGTTGATGAGCGCTCGAGCCACAGCAACCCGCTGCTGCTGCCCACCTGACAACTGCGTGGGCTTGCGCCTCGCCATCGGACTCAACTCGACGAGTTCAAGCATCGCCTCGACTGTCGGCTTGATGTTCTTCACTCCACGGCGACGCAGGCCGAATGCAACATTTTCGAAGATATCAAGGTGCGGAAACAGTGCGTAGGACTGAAACACCGTGTTCACCGGGCGCTTGAAAGCACGAAGCCTTGTGACGTCCTTGTCGCCGATGCTGATGCTTCCCGAGGTCGGGTCCTCCAGCCCCGCGACCATGCGCAGGGTCGTGGTCTTGCCACAGCCTGAGGCCCCGAGAAGGGCGAAGAATGATCCGGCGGGGATCGTGAGTGTGAGGTCGTCGACCGCAGCCACATCGCCAAATCGCTTCGTCAGGTTCACGAGGTGCAGATCCTCGACCTGCTCGGTCTTGGCCGGCACCACGTCAGTTGCCGATCGCCTTCTGGAACGCGCGCTGGTAGGAGATGTCCTGCTCGGAGGTGAGAGTCATGAACACGAATGAATTATCGAGGGTCGCGGCGTCGGGGAAAATCCACTGGTTGTCGACGAGGGCCGGGTCGATAGCGGCCATGGCCTCCTTCGCGCCTGCCACCGGGGAGATGTACTGCACGTAGGCAGCCACCTCTGCTGCGACCTTCGGGTCATAGTAGTAGTTCATGATGAGCTCGCCGTTCTTCTTATGAGCGGCAAGTGCAGGGATGAGCATGTTGTCGGTCCATAGGGTGCCTCCTGACTCCGGCAGCGCCACCCCAAAGTCCGCGCCAAGCTGGATCATGTCGCCGGACCAGCCGATGACCGCGATGACGTCGCCGCTCTCGAGCGCGCCGGCGTAGTCGTTGCCGGTCACCTGGCGGATCTGCCCACTGTCGACCTGCTTCGTCAGTTCCTCGATCCCCTGATTGAACTGGTCCTCGGTGAAATTGCTCGGGTCATTGCCCTGCCACGCCATGATGATCCCCATGGTGTCGCGCATCTCCGAAAGGACGGTGATGCGCCCCTTGAGTGCCGGATCAAAGAGCTGGTCGACCGACGACATCGAGTCCGTTCCGGTCGCCTCCTTCAACTTCGCCTTGTTCCAGCCGAGCGCACCGAACCCGGACTGCCATGGCAGCGAGTAGTCGCGATTCGGATCGAAGGCAACCCCCTGCAGCTTGGGGATGAGGTTGACCGAGTTTGGCATGATCGCCTTGTCGAGCTTCTGGGCGTAGCCGTTTTCAATCCACAGCGCCGCCATCCAGTCTGTGAGGACGACGATGTCACGGCCGATGTCCTGCCCCTGCTCAAGCTGCGTGCGAACCTTCGCGAAGAACTCGTTGTTGTCGTTCACGTCCTCGGTATAGGTGACGGCAACGCCCGAGGCCGCTTGGAATGCCTCGAGGGACGGACGTTTGCCGGTCTCCTCGTCAATGTCGATGTAGAGCGGCCAGTTCGACCAATTGGCGACCTTGTCGGTGTCAGAGAGGTCAGCAGCCGTTGCCGCGCTTGGTGCGCTCGTCGCGGATGCAGCATCGTCGCCTCCCGTGCCGCACGCCGCGGCGGCCAGAGCCACGCCGCCGATGCCTGCAGCCTGAAGGATGCGGCGACGAGAGAGGCTCGATCGAACAAATGCTGCGATGTCATTGGCTGGTGTGGTCGAATTCTCAATCACTTGAGTCTCCTTCAAGTAGATGCCGCCGCGATCGGTGAGGTATTGACGTTAACGTACTGCGATTGGGGTGCCTGAGACCACAAGACTCCCGAATCACACGCCGCGAAGGGTGGGACCGGAGGTCGCTGCAGCAGTGAGAGCGCCGAGAACCGCCTGAATTTGTGTGGCATCGTGCTCGTCCAGCAAACCGGTCGTCACGCGGATGTGGTGGCCCCGGGTGGGGGCTATCTCGAACGGCGTGCCCGGGGCAACGCGCACCCCCCTAGCAGCCAGTGTGATGAGCGCAGATCGCTCATCAGCCACCTCAACCCACGCATTGATGCCGTCGCCCACCGTGCTCGTGATCCCAAGCCCCGCGAGCCCGGCCCGCAGGGCAAGGCTTCGGACCGCGTATGCCGTTCGTGCGCGGAGCACTGCTGCCACGGAAGCTGGATCTGTGAGGAGTTCG
>CAMAWO010000142.1 GCA_945861925.1 Bifidobacterium breve
AAGTAGAGCGAAAGGGGCACGAGGGTCAGGCCCGTCTCCTTGGTCTTGCCCGCAATACGCCGGACCTCCTCCTTGCGGAGCAGTAACTTTCTCGGACGTCGCGGCTCATGATTCGTCCAGGTTCCCATGACGTACTCCGGAATATGGACACCTCTCAGCCACACCTCGCCATCCTCGATGGAGGCGAAGCCATCAACGAGGCTCGCACGGCCCGCTCGCAATGACTTCACCTCGGTACCCATGAGGACGATGCCAGCCTCGAAGACATCCTCGATCGAATAGTCGTGCCGGGCCTTCTTGTTCTGGGCGATCAACGTTCGCCCCTGCTCACGCGCCATGATGCAACTCCGGATTCTGCTCGTTCGAGTGAAATGCCTCCACATGAGCGCCCGCAGCGTTCAGGGAATCGCGGGTCTGATTCATCCATGCAATGACGTTGAGCGTAGCCGCGATGACTGCCATCACGATCACCCAGAGGTAGACGAAGATATCGATCGACGCCCCGACCGGCGGGCCGTTCGGGAAGTAGTTCCGCAGGAGCGGGAGGGCGAAAAGAAGTGCAGCCGTCCACGACATCAGTCCGACCTCAGCCTTGCGCCGGTTCGTGAATGCAAGGACTCCAACGACGAGCGCGAACGACGACAGGATGACCGCGAGCGATAGGAGCACGAGCGCAAATACTTGCGTCGAGAATGCTCGATCGAAGGTGAGGTCCATCCCTTGGAACTCGCTCAACCCATCGCCCAGCGCACTCGTCGTGTCCCATCCACTCACGCCTCCGGTGGACTGGAGGCCAATCGCGAGAGGCCCGGTGGACTGAATCGATCCGTCGGTCGCCCTCGTGTAGGTATCGGCGGTGAAGATGAGCGGCCCGGTATGGACGTCGAACGGATAGTTCGACTGCTCCCCGTCGACCCCCATCGTCGTCTCGAGGCGACCGAGGGAGTCGCCAGCGATGAACTTGGCTTCTTGCGTTCCCACTGAACTACTGATGGTCACCCGCGTGTTCTCTCGCAGGTGGCCATCGGCGTCAACCATGTCACCGCCCTGCCAGGCCATTGACAGGTCGACGGTCGCTTGGCCAGTGGCGGGGTTCACCGCAATCGGCTCGACCGTGATGAGGAGGCCCGGCTCAGACGTCGGACCGATCCCACCGGTTACTCGATTCGAGCCTTCAGCGTTGTAGAAGGTAACGACGAGGACATAGAGCACCGCGACAAGAGCCAAGATCACCAAGAGCACGCGCCGGCCACGGCTGGACAGTGGGCGGGGCCGAGGGGTGGAGACGACCCGCTTCCTGCCGAAGGGCGCGCCCACGGCTAGACGCGCAGGTACTTGCGAAGCGTGAAGAATGCGGCGAGGCCGGCGAGCAGGATGCCCGTCACGAACATGATCGGAGCGATGGCGATGACAGCGTCCCAGCCGACGAACGATGTGAACTGGAATGACGGAGCAAGGATCTGATCGATGACAAGCGCCTTTGTGATGACGAGGCCAACTATCGCCAGCAACGCGCCGACGCCCGCCGAGAATGCCGCCTCAAGAAGGAACGGCAGCTGGATGTAGAAGTTGGAGGCCCCGACAAGGCGCATGATGCTGGTCTCACGGCGACGACTGAACGCAGCCACGCGCATGGTGTTGACGACGAGGAGCACGGTCACGACAAGCATCGACAGTGCGATGAGGAGAGCGATGAGCTGCAGACCGCCGAGCAGTCGGAAAAACTTGTCGAGAATCTGCCGCTGGTCGTTCACCTGCTCGATGCCGGGCCGACCCGCGAATGCCGACGCGACGACCTGATACGCCGTGGGATCCGACAATTTCACTCGAAAGGACTCCGGCAGTGCTCCCTCAGAGACGTTGTCCGCGATGGGGGAGTCCTTGAACTGCTCCTGGAATCGCTTGAAGGCATCAGCCTTCGATTCGTAGAAGATCTCTTGCACGAGCGGCCGGAGCGATTCTAGGTCGGACTTGATCTGTGTTCGCTGGGCCTCCGTGACGGCCTCACCACTGCACGACGGAGTATCGCTGCCCTTGCTGCACAGGAAGATCGAGACCTCGACCTTGTCGTACCAGAAGTCTTTCATCGTGGTGACCTGCGCCCGCACGAGCAGGCTCGCCCCGAAAAGGCCGAGCGACACGGCAACGGTGATGATGACCGCAAGGGTCATGGTGAGGTTGCGGCGCAGGCCGCTGCTCACCTCGCTGGCGACGAATGTGGCGCGCATTACTGTGCGTACCCGTACACACCGCGCGACTGGTCGCGCACCAAATGGCCTCCGTCAAGCTCGATGACCCGCCGGCGCATCTGGTCAACAATGTTCGAGTCATGGGTCGACATCACGACCGTGGTACCGAGTTGATTGATGCGATCCAGAAGTTTCATGATGTCTGCTGACGTCCCCGGGTCGAGGTTTCCGGTCGGCTCATCGGCAATGAGGATCATCGGGCGGTTCACGAACGCCCGAGCGATCGCCACGCGTTGCTGCTCACCGCCGGAGAGCTCATCTGGCCTGCGCTGCTCCTTGCCTTCGAGTCCGACGACCTCAAGGACCTCAGGTACCACTCGCTTGATGTGGCTCCTCGGCTTGCCGATCACCTCAAGGGCGAACGCGACGTTCTCAGCAACAGTCTTGTTCGGAAGCAGTCGGAAGTCCTGAAACACGGTGCCGATCTGTCGACGAAGGCCCGGGATCTTCCAGTTGGAGAGCCGGCTGAGCTCCTTGCCCGCCACCCACACCTGGCCGCTTGTCGGCCGCTCCTCGCGCAACACGAGGCGTAGGAAGGTCGACTTGCCCGAACCCGACGGCCCGACGAGGAAGATGAACTCCCCCTTCTCAATCTCCAATGAGACGGCGTCAAGTGCTGGCCGGTTCTGGCTCGCATAAATCTTGGACACACGGTCGAAAAGGATCACGGGAATGAGTCTAAGCGGAGCCGGGCAGTATCTACGCCGCCCCTCGCTGCATACGCCACCGAATGCCCGACTCGATGAACGCATCTATCTCGCCATCGAGCACACCCGACGTGTTGCCAGTCTCTGTTTCGGTACGCAAGTCCTTGACCATCTGGTACGGATGCAGCACATATGACCGCATTTGGTTGCCCCAGGAACCGGAGGTCTCGGCCTTGAGTGCGTCGAGCGTGGCCCGCTCCTCCTGCCTTCGTCGCTCAAGCAGCTTCGCCTGAAGCACAACCATCGCCGTCGCGCGATTCTGCAGTTGCGAGCGCTCGTTTTGGCAGGACACCACGATGCCGGTCGGAAGGTGGGTGAGGCGCACGGCCGAATCTGTCGTGTTCACCCCTTGGCCACCTGGCCCACTCGAGCGATAGACATCGACCCGTAGGTCATCGTCAGGGATCGCGACCCTCTCCGCTTGGGCGATAACCGGGATGACCTCAACCCCGGCGAACGAGGTCTGGCGGCGTCCTTGGTTGTCGAACGGGGAGATCCGAACCAGGCGGTGGGTGCCTTGTTCGACTGAGAGGGTTCCGTAAGCGTAGGGCGCCTTCACCGCGAAGGTCGCCGACTTGATTCCGGCCTCTTCAGCGTACGAGGTGTCGTAGACCTCGATCGGCCAGTGGTGGCGCTCGCAGTAGCGGGCATACATGCGCAGGAGCATCTCGGCCCAGTCGGCCGCATCGACCCCGCCCGCCTCTGCGCGGATCGTGATGAGCGCCTCGCGAGCGTCGTACTCTCCCGACAGGAGCGTGCGTACCTCCAGCTCGGCGATGGACTGCGCGAGATCGTCGAGCTCCTTCAAGGCATCGGCCACGGCAGCTTCGTCGCCCTCGTCCTCCGCAAGCTCGAAAAGGATCGGCAGGTCACCAAGGCGCCGGTCGAGTGCCTCGAACTTGCGCACCTCGCCCTGCACGAACGACAGCCTCGAGGTGATCTGCTGGGCGTGCTCTTGGTCGTCCCAGAGGTCGGGCACCGACGCCTGGCTTTCGAGATCCTCGATGGATTCGCGCATCTTCGGCAGGTCGAGCACCGTCTCGATGCTCCCGAGAACGGTGGTCAGTGCAGCGATGCGCTCTTGAACCTCGGTGGATGTCACGAGTCACAAGGGTACGTGGCCCGATCACGGCGCAGTTCGGTAGTCCAGCCGTGCCGAGGATTCAATCCTCACTCGCTCGGAGTGCAGCGCTCCTAGGAATGGGAGTTCCAGCTGCTCACTCAACTGGACGCGCACCGTGACCCCATCTGTGGTGATCCCCTCGACCGTCAGCTCGGAGGTCCCCCGCGCCAGGCTTAGGTGCCGGCGGACCGCATCCGAAACCGTCGCCGGGTTCAGCCGGGTGCCGACCGAGGCGCCGTTCGCGTAGTAGCTGTCGAGGTCGATCGACTGGGCACCCGCGAGCGCCGCGGAATCGCCCATCGACATGAGGGCCCTGCGTTGAAGAAAGGCGGCGGACACATCAACGGTGACCGTCACAGCGAGCAGCCCGACAACGATCATTCCGATACCGAGGATGAGGACGCTCCCCCGCTCGTCGCGCAGTGACTCGCGCCGGGCGCCGCTCACGACGAGACCCGGAATGCATCGACGGGGACCTCATGCACCGCGTGGATCGGCACCGAGAACGACCGGACCCCTGCGAGGCTCGACGGGATCCAGGGGAGGTCGACCACCCAGTCAAGGTCGATGCTCACCACGCTCCCAGGTGCGAGGCAGTCCGCGCCACCGCACGATATTCGCAGCGCCGAGGCCGGCAGTTCGAACCCCTGATCGGCGAAGGCCAGCCGCGCCGCCACCTCAGCCCGCTGCTGGCCATGCGTCACCGACTCGGAGGTCACGAAGGCCCGCCCGGCCTCGCGGGCTGCCTGGGAGCTTGCGAACGCCGCGCCCTGGACGCGCATCACCGACATGATGATGTAACTGAGTGGCACGAGGACGAGCACCCCGATCACCAGGAACTCTGTGACCGCGCTGCCTCGATCGCCCGCCAAGGCCGCACGTCCAAGCGACCATGCACCCGGCTTCACGGCTGCTCGGCGAGCGCATGGCCATCGACATGCATCACCGTCGGCCCGAGCAGACCGAGAAGCGGGAGTTGGGCGTCGACGCCGACGGCAACAACGAGAGCCCCATCACGGACCTCCCGCCACACGGTGATGCCCTCGATGAGATCGCCGGCCACGTTACCGGCCAGCAGTGCCCTCGTCCGTCGCTCTCCGGCCCCTAGGTCTGAGCCTGCCAGCGCCGCAGCACGGGCACCCTCGGCTGCGGCCGCTGTGATCGTCGCTCGAACATGGAGCGCGAGAGCGATCTGCAGAACGGCCAACCCGACGGCCAGCAGGAGGGGCGCGACGAGAGCGAACTCGACTGTGGCGTTGCCGCGCTCCGACGCAAGCCGCCGCAGGGGCGGCGAGCGGTCGGCGCGGGTGCGGGCAATCACGGTGTCGAGACCGAGGAGATGGCGCGGTCGAGGACCGAGGTGAGCTGGTCGTCGGCAATGAGCCAGATTGCGGTGACGAGGCCAGCGGTCATGACTGAGACGAGGACCCAGCCGGGTACGTCGCCACGGTCATCTCCGAGCGTCGAGAGCCTCGCAAGGATCCGAGTGTAGGCACGAGTGGTGATTGACATGATTTCTCCTTCTTGTTGGGTGTGTTATCGAATGATGAGTTGAAGGCTCTGGAACCCAGGGAACATGGCGATAAGGACGACGGTCGGCAGGATGAGGAAGACCACCGGGATGAGCATGGCCACGTCCTTTCGGCCTGCTGATTCCATGAGCGCGCGGCGGCTGGCCGCCCTGGCATCGGCTGCCTGGGCTCGAAGGACCTCGGCCATCGGCGTGCCCCGCTCGATCGCCATGATGAGACCGTCAACGAACCGCTCGACCGCAGGACTCGCGGTGCGCTCAGCGATCCCGCGCAGTGCGTCGTCAAGCGGCGAGCCCGCACGCAACTCGCCCATTGCCACCGCGAACTCATTCGACAGATCCCCAGCTACAGTGCGAGTCACCCGTTCAATCGCCCCTACTGGCGACTCCCCTGCCGCCACCGCGAAAGCGAGCAGTTCGGCGACGACGGGCAGTTGCTCGCCCATGCGAACCTGGCGAGCCTTGACCTGGCGGGCGAGGTGCCGATCAGCCAGCAGCAGTGCGGCACCCGCGCCGAACAGCGGGAGGACAATGATCGCAATTGCCGCGCCGCCCCGTGCAATCCCAAGGACGCCGAGTAGCCCGCCGCCAACAAGCCCGGTAACCCCAGCCAAGACCTGCTCAACGCGGAAACCGTCGAGATCATCACCCCGACCGGCGCGCCGAAGTCGAGCCCGAAGTGAGGAATCCCAGGATCCCGCGCGGCTCGGACGGGCCAGCGCGATGAGGGTCGCCAGTGACGAGGCCGCGGGCCGCTGGCTTCGGGCAATCGCAGGAGATGACGGAACGTAGGGAGCTATCCTGCTGAGCAGGCTCGGCCTGCTCGTCACCGCCCAGCGGGCAATCACAAGGAGGGCGCCGAGGGCGAAGGTGAACCCGAGTAGGGCCCCCATTGCCTGCGGGGTCATGATGCCGCCAGCCGCGGCTCGGTGGGCAGCCGTCCGATCAGGAGCATGACGCGGTAGGCAGTGAACGACATGACTGCGGCGACGAGCAGAACGAGGGCACCGGTCAGGGATGCATAGGCCTTCGCCGCCTCCGGACGCGAGCACAGCAGGGCCAGGGTGATCCATGGCGCCGCAACAGCGAGCTTCGCCGCACTCACCGTCCAGCTCTGCCGTGATTCGATCTCTCCCCGGGTTCTGGCGTCCTCCCGAAGGAGTGCGCTGAGGGTGCGCAGGACCATGCCGAGATCACTACCTCCCACCTCGCGGGCAATACGAAGTGAGGCCAGGACACGATCGGCGACCGGGTCACTGAGCGACTCCTGCAGAACGTCAAGTGATGCGAGGAATGAGCCCGTCGCGCGGTACTCACGCTCAAACAGGCGGAACGATGGACGCAGCGGCTCCGGGCCTCGGCGCCCGAGCTGCCCGACCGCCTCGGGGAGTGACATCCCCGCGCGGACCGCGGACACGAGGGCGTCGACGGCATCCGGCCAGGCCGACCGCAGCGCCCTTTGACGAGCGGCGGCACGACGCCGTAGCAGGAGGATCGGCAGGTATGCCGCAACCCCGCCCGCGATAGCAGCGGCCATCGGTACGGCGGTGACAAGGAGGGCAGCAACCGCGACGAACACGGCTCCGGCGGCGCACGCTCCGAGGAGGCTCGGCACGGTGGCGCGGGGGATCCCGGACTGGTCGATGAGCTGCCGAAGCCGGCCACTTGAAACCGGGGATGCAGCACCGCCCGAGGGGGCTCCCGGCAGGGTGTGATCGGTGAGCGCGAACAGGATGAGCATCGCGCCGAGTCCAGCGATGAGGCCGAGTACCGCGCCCATCAGGCGGCCCTGCCACTGCGAATCGCAGGTCGGTCATCGCAACGGAGAAGGTCAGAGAGATCGAATCCGGCCCGAACAAAGCGCTCCGCATGCGGCGGGAATCCGCCAGCCCGTTCAAGGCCGGCACCGCGGTCGGTGAAGATGTCGGACATCTCGACCACGCCCGACTCGACCCGGCCAGGTAGTGCCGAGATCTCACGAATTCGCCGACCACCATCGTGGCCAGTGGCGGTGTGAACAACGAGATCCACGCATCCCGCCACCGTGGGCACGACGAAATCTCCAGGGATGTTCTGCCCGGCGAGTAGCGGCAGGGTGCAGAGTTTCGTGACCGCCTCGCGCGCACTGTTCGCGTGCAGGGTCGCCATTGCAGGCATCCCGCTGTTCATTGCAATGAGGAGATCGAGTGCCTCTGACTGTCGAACCTCACCGACGATAAGTCGAGTGGGTCGCATGCGCAGCGCCTCGCGCACGAGACGGCGCAACGGGATCTCACCGGTGCCCTCGAGGCTCGCATCGCGGGTCTGCATCGCGACCCAATCAGGGTGGGCAACCTGAAGTTCAAAGACTTCCTCGCAGGAGATGATTCGCTCGTGCATCGGTACACACCCGAGGAGCGCGCTCAGCAGGGTCGTTTTTCCTGCTTGGGTGCCACCCGCCACCACGATGTTCAAGCCGCTCACGACAGCGGCCGATAGGAAGGCCGCGGCCTGGGCGCTCACCATTCCTGCAGGCACGAGATCATCAATGTGCTTGGGGCGCATGATGAATCGACGCACGTTCACCGACCAGTGAGTGCGGGTGATATCGGGGATCACGACGTGCAACCGACTGCCGTCAGGAAGCATCGCATCAACAAATGGGCTGCTGGTATCGAGGCGGCGACCCGAGATCCGAAGCATCCGCTCGACAAGATCGCGCACCTCACGATCGGTGAGGACCACCGTTGTCAATTCGCTGCGGCCGGCCCTCGCGACGAAGACCCGTCCTGGCTCGTTGATCCAGACCTCCTCAACGGTGGGGTCATCGAAGAATCGCTGCAACGGACCGAACCCGGCCACCGCGTGCTGGACCTCGAGCGCCAACTGCACGGGGTCGATGCGCAGGGCTTCGCTGGAAGCGAGGGCCTCGCCGACAGCGTCAGCGACAGCCCGGTCGATCGCATCGCGGATGGCATCGTGGTCGCGCAACGGATCGATGCCCTGTGAGCGGATGAGCTCGCGAACGCGCTCCTCTGCAACAGCACGCACCTGCATGCGCTCCGCATCGAATACCATGGCAAATCCCCTTGCTGTCGTGACGTGGACGCAGCGACCGGGACGAGATTTCGATGCCCGCGGTGCTGCTGTCGCCGACGGTACGTCGGTCAGCCACCTCGGAGCCAGCAGCGATTTGGAACTGTGGATAACTTCGGTCGCGGATGTCGGGTCTATCGGACAGCGACTGAACTCTTTCACCGAACTATCAACAGATTGCGATTGTTGCGTCGAAATTGAATGCCCTAGTCCGTGACAACTTCGCTGGGTGATCACGAGAGGGGATGCATGGCAAGAACGGGTAGACCTTCGCGCCTAGCGATCGGCCAACAGGGAAGCGCTGATTTCCTATC
>CAMAWO010000143.1 GCA_945861925.1 Bifidobacterium breve
CGGCAATGCCTCGAACCCGTCCGATGACATCGCGGGCGGCGAGATCGCCGGCACGGAGCTCCTTGCCAACTACCCGGATATTGCGGGCATCATCGCCTACAACGATCCCTCGGCCATCGGTGCGAGCGCCGCGGCGAAGGCTCAGGGCATCTCGGGTCTGGTGTTCGGCGGACAGAACGGCGGCTCCGACGCACTCGAGGCTGTCAAGGGCGGCCGGATCAACTACACGATCCAGCTCGATGCGCCGAGCATGGGCAAGTTCGCGACGTGGGGTCTGTATGACATCGCTCAAGGTGTCGATGTGCCCAAGACCGTCAAGGCGGGCGATCCAAAGCTCGTGACGACGGACAATGTCGGCGAGGCAATGCCCTGGTCGGCACAGCTCGAGGCAATGCAGGCAGGTTAGAACCAGATGAGTTGGTGCAGGGCCTCTTGCGAACACGCGATGAAGGGATGATCGTGTCGAACACATTGCAAGCAGGGGGCCCTGCACTGCCCGTTCTCCAAGCCACCGGAGTGATGAAGTCCTACGGTGGCGTGCGGGCACTCAAGGGCGTCGACTTTGCGCTCTTCGGGGGTGAGGTGCACGCACTCTGCGGGGAGAACGGATCAGGCAAATCGACGATGCTGAAGATCCTCTCGGCGCAGATTGCGCCCGATTCGGGATCGCTCGCGATGAACGGCCATTCCGTGGCCATGAGAAACCCGGTCGACTCACTGGCCGCCGGCATCGCGATGGTTACTCAGGAACGCACACTCGTCAACGAACTCTCCGTCGGCGAGAACGTGCTGCTCGGGCCGCGCAAGCCTCGCAGCGTCTGGGGCATCGACTGGCGGGCCACTCGCAACAAGGCCCGCGAGGCCCTTGACGTCCTCAACTGCGACGCCGATGTCGATGACCTCGTCCAAGACCTGCCACCCGGGCAGGCCCAACTGGTCGAAATCGCCCGGGCCATTACCGATGACACCAAGGTGCTCATCCTCGACGAACCGACGAGCTCACTCTCGGCACATGAAGTTGACTCGCTCTTCCGGGCCATGCGATCCCTGCGCAATCGCGGCGTCGCAACAGTGTTCATCTCTCATCGCACGCAGGAGGTCTTTGAGATCAGCGACCGACTCACGGTGCTGCGCGATGGCCGACTCGTCTCAACCGGAGTGGTTGCCGACTATTCGCCGACCCGACTCGTCTCGGACATGCTCGGCCGCGAACTTAGCGCCTTCGTTCCTCCCCCGGAGTACCAAACAGCGCAGGGGGCCGTTCTCACCGTCGAGGGAATGTCTGTTCGAGGGAAGTTCACCGACGTGAGCTTTGGCGTCGGCAAGGGCGAGATCGTCGGCATCGCGGGTCTGGTCGGGGCCGGGCACTCGGAGGTGCTTGAAACCCTCTTTGGTCTTCACCAGCGTGAAGCAGGTCGTGTCCTCATCAACGGGGAGCAGGTCGCCATCGGTGATCCCCCAGCGGCAATCAAGGCCGGCATTGGATTCGTGCCGGGTGATCGAAAGATCGGGGGGCTAGTCCTCGACATGTCGGTCCTCGAGAATGCCGTGATGGCGCGGACCTCCACGACAGCCCGCTGGGCTCGTCCGCGATCAGCATCGTCGGTTGCATTCGTCGAGCAGTGCGTTGAGGATTTCTCAATCGTCACCGAATCACTCGATACCCCTGTCGTGAGGCTGAGTGGGGGCAACCAGCAGAAGGTCCTCATCGCGAAATGGCTCGGTACCAATCCCTCCATCCTGCTCCTCGACGAGCCGACGCGAGGCGTCGACGTCGGGGCGAAGGCCGAGATTTATCGCATCCTCCTCGCGCAGCGCGACGCTGGTCTGAGCATCGTCATTAGCTCATCGGAGGCGCCAGAACTCCTGGCCCTGTGCGATCGCATCATTGTCATGCACGCCGGCCGGGTTGCGGGCATGCTGCACAAGCACGAGGCGGACGAGGCGGCAATCTTCCGCCTCGCAATGGGTCATGAGTGATGAGGCTGGGTCAGACGCAATGAGGAGGAATTGGTAATGCTCAGGAATTTCGTACGGCAGCGTTTCTTCGTTGTCTTGGTGCTCCTCGCAGCCATGCTCGTGTTCTTTACGCTGACCCAAGAACGGTTCCTGACCCCGGAGAACATGAGCGCAGTCATGACGAGCTCATCGATTCTGTGGGTGGCGTCGCTCGGCCTCACATTTGTCATGCTCGCTGGCGGGTTCGACCTATCGATCGGCTCGATGCTCGCCCTCTGCGGGATCGGTCTAGGCTGGTTCGTGAACGAGGCCGGCCTCCCGCTCTTCGTAGCGATCATCTTCACCATCCTCCTTGGCGCGGGGCTCGGAGCCCTCGTGAACGGCGTGCCGATCGGCAAGTACGGGCTGTCATTCCTCGTGGTGACCCTTGGGTCGCTCATCCTCTTCAGGGGCCTGACGAACCTGTGGTCGGGAACGAAGACCCAGCAGGTGATTTCCCCCTTTCTCGACGAACTTGCCTTCGGGAGCACGCTCGGTGTGCCGAACCCGATCATTGTGATGGTCGTGACCTTTCTCATCATGCTGTACGTCCAGAAGTACACATTCTTTGGACGCGACGTGTATGCCGTCGGCGGCAACGCGGAGGCTGCGAGGCTGTCGGGCATCCGGACCTCCCGCACCCTCATTGCTGTGTACGGGCTCTCGGCCGGGCTGGCTGCGGTGGCTGCGGTGCTCCAGGATGCCCGGATCGGCGCCGCTAGCCCTCAGGTGGGAGACAACCTTGTCTTTGCTGCTGCAGCGGCTGTGCTCCTCGGCGGTACCAGTTTCAGCGGCGGAATCGGCGGCGTGGGCGGCACCGTCGTGGGCGTGCTTTTCCTTGGAGTACTGCAGAACGGCTTGTCGGTCGGAGGAGTCGAGAGCTACTGGCAGCAAATCATTACCGGTGTCATTCTCATCGCCGCGATCGCCCTTGATCTCGTCCAACGGCGTCGGACTGAGCGATCTAAATCGTTGCGGACCCCAGCCGCTCAGCCAGCCGTGCCGGCGTCATGAGCAAGGACTTGAGCCGACGTGAACAGGGTCTGCGGGCCTATGCGAGCCAACTGGGGATGTCGGAGGCGGAGGTCGAGGAGTACTTCGTCTCGACCTTTGGTGAGGTGTTTGCGGAGGAGGCATTCCAGGCAACTGGCGGGGCGGCCTGGGGTGATGGCCCGCTCTCGCTGCGGGAGCGCAGCCTCATCGTCATCGCGATTCTGGCGTCGCTCGGCGGCGTGGAACAGCGCCTGGTCGGGCACGTCCGCTGGGCGATAGATCACGGAGCGACCCCAGACGAGGTGCGTAGCGCCATGACGCTTGTTGCGAATTACGCGGGCTTCGCGCGCGCCTCGGTCGGCATGGAGGTCGCAAACCGCGAACTTGATCGACTCGATGGCTCAAGCGATGCTGTTGAGACCTCCTGGCGAGAGCGCTGGTGACGCGGGGAGTGCTCCCGTGACGTTCACCACCCTCGTTGACGGGACCCGCATCCGCTACACGAAGCGCGGCACCGGAGGGCCCGCCTACGTCCTCGTCCACGGCTGGAAGCAGTCGCACCGCCTCTTCGACCGCGTGACGAACGAACTCGCCCGCGACTCGACTGTGCTCACCTTCGACCAACGCGGCATGGGCGAGTCGGACAAGCCTGATTGCGACTACGACTTCACGACGATGGCCGATGACCTCGGTGAACTCATCGACGCATTCGAACTCAAGGAGGTGTGCCTCGTCGGATGGTCGATGGGCTGCACAACCACATTGCAGTTGACCGGGCGCCACGACCCGCGCGTGGCCCGCGTCGTCCTCGTGAATGGCCCACTGCGACTGACGAAGGCTGATGACTTCCCATTTGCCCTTGAGCCGGGTGAACTCGCTGTCTACGTCGATCGTATGGAGGAGACGTGGCCCCGGCATGAGCGCGAATTCTTCGAGGATTCACTCCTGCCCGAGAACAGATTTCTTGCTGACTGGCTCGAGCAGGTCGGCCGACAGACTCCCCTCGACGTTGCGCTCAAACTAGTGCGACAGCAGTCGGTGGTTGATCACCGAGAGGTCATCGCAAACCTGGAGATCCCAGTGCTCGCGGCGTACAGCAGGCAAGATCCGTACTGGCCCGTGGAGCTCGCTCACTGGATAGCCAAAACCGCAAAACGAGGCAGCGTCCATGAGTTCGAGCGATCCGCCCACTGCGCCCCGCTGGAGGAGTCAATGGAGTTCTGCCGAGTGCTGAGGGGATTTGTCGCAGATGACGAACATTGAGTTCATCGGTCTGCCCGCTAGGGAGTTGGCGCAGATGATCCGTGCACGAGAGATTTCATCAGTTGACGTCTGTGGGGCGTATCTTGACCGGATCGAGGCCGTAACCACGGTGAACGCGGTCGCACACTTCGACCGGGAAACCGTGCTCCGGCAAGCAGCCCTCGCTGACGAAGGGGTGTCGCGTGGCGATGCCGCACCATTGCTCGGTGTCCCCTTCAGTGTGAAGGATTCCATTGCGGTCAAGGGTTGGCCCTGGTGTTCGGGATCCTTCGCTAGGGCCGACGTCGTGGCGGAGGTTGACGCGATAGCGGTGAGCCGTCTTCGCGACGCTGGTGCCATCCCTCTGTGCAAGACCACGACCCCGGAGTACACATGGTCAGCGCAAACCGCGAGCGCCCTGCACGGTTACACGAATAATCCCTACGACCTTCGCCGATCAACCGGGGGATCAAGTGGCGGCGAGGCCGCACTCCACTCCCTCAATGCGGCCCCCATCGGGCTCGGGACAGATGGGTTCTGCTCGATTCGGCTCCCCGCACACTTTTGCGGCACAGCGGGATTCCGGCCCACGGCGGGGGTTGTGCCCGAGACTGGCACCTGGCCGCTCACGCGGAGCACCGGCATGATGGATATCTCAACGACCGGTCCGATGGGCGCCTACGCGTCCGACCTCGCCATGGTGCTCGAGATCATCGCGGGCTCCGATCCGCAGGACCCGTTCTCGCACCCCCTGCCGGGCCATCCGCTGGACGCCATCGACCTCACCGGTGCGAAGGTCGGAGTTCTCCCGGATTCCGCACTCGAGGGGCTATCTCAAGGAACACGTGCGGCGCTTGGGGCCCTTGCCGACTACTGCGTGAGCGAAGGGGCGATCCTGCACACCGTCGAGGCATGGGACACCGCCAGTGCCGTCGAGCTCGCCTTTCGTCTCATGGCCCCCGATGGCGGCGAGCAGGTCCGGGCGAATCTCGTCGGTGCTGAGTCTCGGCATCATCCCGAGTTCGCCGGCCTCCTCGAATCCCTGACAGCGATGACTCCGTCTATCACCGAGTACCTGCGGGCGGTCGAGCAATGGCGGGTGCTGCGGGCGCGAGTGCGGGCCTCGGTCGCTGAATGCGTCGTCACTCTCGTTCCTGTCGCGACCGGCCCTGCTCCACTACACGACCGGCTACCCGGGGCGGATGACTCGGCCTCGAGTGTGGTGGCCTTCAATCACAGTTTCGCGATCGCGATGGCCGGGGTCCCCTCCGCCGTGATACCCATCGGCATGGAGCGTGTCGGTGATCGTGTCGATCTCCCGGTTGGTATTCAGTTGATTGGCGCCCCACACACCGACTATTCGGTCCTCGCGGTCGCGGCGCGAGCACAGCAGCACTTCAGGCCATCTATCAGCCGACCGACCGCTTGGGCCGAACACGAGGAGGAACAGCATGACTGAGTCAATGCCACCGGCACCCATCGTCATCACCGACGGCATCACCGATGTCGCACCGGGCATCTTTGTCATCCCCGACAACGGGGTGCCGCTTGTCCCGAATATCGGGGTCGTGTGTGGCGATACCGGGGTGCTCGTCATTGACACCGGAATGGGCCCGCTGAATGCCCGTCACGTGCTTGATCGAGTGCGCGATATTGCGAACGACCGGCCCATCTACGTCACCACCACCCACTTCCACCCCGAGCACAGTTACGGGATCTCAGCATTCGCGCCCGAGGCAACGGTCCTTATGAATGAGGCCCAGTTGACAGACCTGCAGACCAAGGGGCAGGGCTATCTCGAGTTCTTTCGCACGTTCGGGCAGACAGTCGCCGAGCAACTCGTCGATGTCTCCTTCACCACCCCTGACATCGTGTACGCGACGGAGTACGACCTTGATCTCGGCGGCCGCATCGTGCGCATGCAAGCGACCGGCCAGGCCCATACCAAGGGTGATCAGGTGATCCGGGTGCCGGACGCCTCCGCTGTGTTCTGCGGCGACCTTGTCGAGGAATCCCAGTTCTCGATCTTCCCGTGGTTCCCACCTGAGGATGTCGACGTTTCTGGCACGCGCTGGATCGGGGTCATGGAGGGCCTACTGGCAGCGGGCGACACGCTCGTTGTCCCTGGACACGGACGGGTCTCGGGCGCCGGGCTCCTCGAGGAGGTTCACGACTACCTGCGGTTCCTTCGGGATGAGGTGTGGAGCCGTAAGGCCGCCGGCTTGACCGATGATGGGATCACCGCCGAGGTGTATGAAAAGGCCAAGGCAGCCCACCCCCTATGGGTTGGTGAGGAGTGGATTGAGAAAGGCGTGCAGTGCTTCTGTGCTGAGCACGACGCGGCCAGCGCGAGCTCATGACGGGAATGCGCCTGCGCTGGCAAAGTTTCGTCGACGAACAGACGAATGCACCGTACCTCGAGCGCCTGCAGGAGCATCTGAACGCGACGGCTTCGACCGGGACAGTCGTTGAGGTTGTTGGCATGTCGCCCCCCGCGCGTGACTTCGGAAGGCTCTCGGAGTTTCGGTGCTCGATCACGGCGCTGAAAAACGCGATCGCCGCCGAGGAGGAGGGGTGCGACGCCTTCATCTTCGGTCACTTCCAAGAACCGGGGCTCTACGAGGCCCGCTCCGCATGTGGTATCCCCGTGGTCGGGATTGGGGAGTCATCGCTGCTGTGGGCTGCCCACCTCGGACGTCGCATGGGGTTGATCTCTATCGATTCTGCCTTTACCGTGATTCACCTTGAACAGGCCGAGCGATACGGTCTTGGATCCCGCATCGTCGGGATTGGTGCGATGCAGGCGAGGGTTGAGGATTTCGAGGGGGCCTTTGCGGGTGATGACGCTGCGAAGCAGGGCCTCATCTCCGCATTTGAAGGTGAGGGCCGCGCGCTCATTGCGGAGGGCGCGGATGTCCTCGTGGTCGCCGGGGGACTGTTCGGACTCCTCATCGCCGGTGAGCACGGCATGAACGTCGATGGCGTGCCAGTGGTGAACTGCACCGAGGTCGGCCTCGCATGGGCTGAGATGGATGTTCGACTTCACCGCTCGACCGGAATTGTCGCGAGTCAGGGACCAAGCTTCCGCTTGGCGCCTGCGCGGGCTCGGGAGGATTTGCGCCGAGGGTGAGCGACGAGGCCCCCGTCGAATGACAGGCTCACCCGGTCCTTTGGTTTCAGTGGGCTGGCGTCATCGAAACGAGCGATGAACGTGGCTCCGTCGTCGGTGATGACGAGGGCGATCACCTCGGGTGGATCGACGACGCCCCCGAGATGCCGCCGGACCTGGGTGGTCGCTATGACGGTGGCGTCGGGGAGTGGCGCATCAGCCCAAGCGGCTCCTCCGCAAGTGGGGCACCAAATTCGTCGCGGCCGTCCCTGCCAGCCACACGGCACACACGCGGGCATGGTGGCGGGCGTGCTCATTCGATCTCCAACGCAGCCACGTTTGAGCAGGCGCCGAATCTGTGCACGACCATCCCGTAGCCGGCGACGAAGGCGCGCCCGCCGCGACCCAGCCTGACAAGAGCACGGCAGGCGTCGACGAGTCCGTGTAATCCGGCTCCGGCCCCGCACTGCCCGGCGGAAAGTTGTCCGCCCGACGAATTGATCGCGAGGTCACCGCTAAGGAGTTCGTGGAGTGCCGCGGCTGTGTTGTCGGTACTGAGGAACCCGGCATCGATGAGTTGGGCTACGACGACCGCTGGGTAGTCGTCGTAAAGGGACAGAACGTCAATGTCGGCTGGTACCCATCCAGTTGCTTCCCAGAGCGCCCCGGCCGCCTCGCGCAGCCCGGTCGAGAGTCCGTCACCGAGATGATTGTCGTGGTTGTAGGAGGCCTTGACGGATCTGATCCCCACGGGTGAGGCCCCGGTTGGGACACCGCTGACCGTGATTGCGTTCGCACCTGAGACGACCGGCACGCAGTCCAAGATTGTGAGTGGATCCGCGACGAGCGGCGCTGAGAGATACTCATCGACAGTCAGCGGTGTTCGGTAGGCAGCATTCGGGTTGAAGGAGGCAGCCGACTCGCGCTGTCGGCAGACGAGTTCCCCGTAGTCACTGCGCTCCAAGCCCAGCCTCGACATCTGAAGTGTCGTGAGTAGGGCGAACATGGCATTGGGGCCGAAGGCCCTGAACCCCTCGAAATCCTCGATCATCGATCGGTTGTAGCCGTTGATGAGCCGAGTGAAGGCGTCGCCGGTGAAGGAATCGCCTCCGATACACAGGACGTTTCGGGCATCTCCGAACCGAACGGCCGCTGATGAGTGCTGGAGCATGTCGACCCCCGAGGCGCCTCCGAGTCCCGAATCCATGATCCATCGCAGACGTAGGCCGAGTTTCGCGGCGAGGTCGATGGCCCGGTCAGGGGCGAGAGTGAAGGAGGCGACGGCGAGTCCGTCGATATCACCCGCTAGCAGGCCCGCCTCGTTGAGCGCCGCCTCGGCTGCATGGGCGAGCAGGGCCTGTGTTGTGAGACCAGGATCGGGGCGACGCATGTAGGGCGTCTGCCCCACCCCGGTGATCCACGTACCCTGCACCACGGTCACCGACCTCGCGATGCCCGATAGTCCGTGGAATCCCAGGTGGTCTCGGTGACACCTCTTGCTCGCAACTCGTGCTTGCGAATCTTGCCGGTGTCGGTGAGGGGAAACTCGGTGACGTAATCGATAAACCTCGGCACTGCATAGCGCGCAAGGCGCGCCTCGCAGGCATC
>CAMAWO010000144.1 GCA_945861925.1 Bifidobacterium breve
GCCGAGTTCCTATGTGAATTGAAGATTGACGGGCTTGCTGTTGACGCGGTTTATCGCAACGGCCGCCTCGTGTCCCTTGCCACGCGCGGTGATGGAACGACCGGTGAGGACGTCACCCACAACGCGTCGTTCATCGATGATGTTCCAGCAATGCTGCAATCAACCGTCGGGCGCGACCTGCCTGAACTGCTGGAAGTTCGCGGCGAGGTCTTCTTTCCGAACGTGGTCTTCGAGCGTCTGAACGAGGAGCAACTGGCGCTGAACCTGTCGCCCTTTGCGAACCCAAGGAATGCTGCTGCTGGGTCACTGCGCCAACGGGTGGACCGTCGCGAGCAGGATCTTGCTGCGGCCCAGCAGGCAGCGACCGCGAATCCGCAAGCCCCCCCCAGTGGCCGTGGCTCGGGATCGGCGACGGCGGCGAGGATCGCACGCCTGCAGTCGGACCTTGACCGAGCGATCACGAGGCTGTCGGGCCTGCGGTTCACCGTTCACGGCATTGGGCAGGTCGAGGGTGTGTCGATGGGCGCGCTGAGCGAGGGCTACTCCCTGCTCGCGGACCTCGGATTGCCCGTCAGCGCTCACGCGAAGGTAGTGTCGGAGCCAGATGGAGTCCGGGCCTTCATCGAGCATTTCGGTGAGCACCGTCACGACGTGGAGCACGATATTGACGGTGTGGTCGTGAAGGTCAACGAGATTGCTGGCCAATCCCGTCTCGGCGAGACCTCCCGAGCCCCACGCTGGGCGATCGCCTACAAGTACCCGCCGGAGGTTGTTCGCACCCGGCTGCTGGATATTCGAGTCAACGTCGGGCGAACGGGAAGGGTCACGCCGTACGCAGTGATGGAGCCAGTCCGAGTAGCCGGATCTACGGTCGCCATGTCGACCCTGCACAACGCTTTCGAGGTTGAGCGCAAGGGCGTCCTTATCGGCGACATGGTGTTTCTCCGAAAGGCTGGAGACGTCATCCCGGAGGTCCTCGGTCCGGTCATCGAAGCGCGCAATGGTAGTGAGCGCGCGTTTGTCATGCCGCTTGCCTGCCCCGACTGTGGAACCTTGCTGCGTCCGGAGAAGGAGGGCGACAAGGACGTCAGATGTCCGAATGCGCGATCGTGTCCCGCTCAACTCCGCGAGCGCCTCGCACATGTGGCCTCCCGTTCCGCCCTGGACATTGAAGGCTTGGGCGACAAGGCGGCTCGCGCACTGCTTGAGACGGGTGTGCTGGCGGACGAAGGAGACCTGTTCCTCCTCACTGAGGACGATCTGCGTCGCAGCCCCTTCTTCACTCGAGAGGCTGCGCGAGGGGATTCGGGCCCACAGCTCACCGAGAACGCGAAGACCGTGCTCGCTGAACTCGATGTTGCCCGCCAGCGCCCACTGTGGCGAGTCCTCGTCGCACTCTCGATGCGTCACGTGGGTCCTCCGACAGCCAAGGAACTCGCTGGGGCGTTCGGAAGCGTGGATGCGATCAGTGTCGCGTCTGCGGAGGAACTTGCGAGCGCTGAGGGTGTCGGCATGGTGATCGCAGAGTCCATTCGCGAATGGTTCGCCGAGGATTGGCACCGCGACGTGATTGAGAAGTGGCGCCGAGGTGGAGTGAGCCTCTCCGAGGAAGTCAGCGTTGACCGCGCAACCGGGCCACTTGAGGGGCTCACCTTCGTGATCACGGGCGCGCTGGAAGGTTTCACCAGGGAAACGGCGGCGGAAGCGGTGAGCGACCTCGGCGGCAAGGTTTCTGGTTCTGTTTCCAAAAGCACGACCGCACTGATCCAGGGGGACCCTGGGGGTAAGCCCAGCTCCAAGCTCAAGAAGGCAGAAGCCCTAGGCATCAGGGTCCTTGACGCTGAGGGTTTTCGAATCTTGATAACAGCGGGGGCGCAGACGGCGTTCGGCGCGGCTGCCGGGGTAGGCGAGTAGCACGCAGTGTTGCACGCAGAGTCGCACGCCGGTGTGCCGATAATCAGAAGGGCGGAGGTGCATCACGAGCATTCGAGAGGGGCGGATCGACCTTGGAGTGTTGCGACTCAGAGCAGGGGGATTCACTGGGGTGAGCGTCGGCCAACGAGTCGTGCATTCTATCGAGGACCGGCTCGAGGACCGGCTCGAGGACGGGACTGGGTCGATGCTCGTACCTCCTGCCCTGCGGTGATGTCCAAGTGCAACTTCCATCGAGGTCGCTGTCGGTGATTCTCCAGCCTCCGTGGGTTTTCAATTGGTGATGGCGGGTACATAGGGCGCCGAGATTGCCTCGATCGGTGGCTCCGCCGCGGCTCCAAGGGATTGCATGATCGATCTCGCATCGGCTGGCGGCCGTTCCGCAACTGGGAAATCGGCAGGTCTGGTCACGTGCGGCGATGTATCGGCGAAGGACCTCGGGTACGGCGTAGGTCCGTCGCCCGTAGTCGAGGAGCTCGCCGGTTGTTGGGTCGGTGATGATGCGCTTGAGTCGTGCATCGGCGAGGAGTTCGCGAGCGACTTCAGCGGGGAGTGCGCCTGCACCGATGAGTTCAGCTGCGCCATCTCGCAGACCAAGGAGGGTGGGGAGATCGATGGTCAGGTTGATGAGGGCCCGAGGCCGTGGGAATGTCGCCCGCACATAGTCCTGGCTCTCCGTGTCTGCGGATGAGCCCCGCGGGTGACCATCGATGAGCAGGGAGGCGAGGGCTAACGAACGCCGTTCGCCAATGCTCAAGATCGAATGCCCGGCCTCGGAGCCAAGGCCGTCAGCCCCAGCCTCGGAGCCAAGGCCGTCAGCCCCGGCCCCAGCCCCGGCTCCGCTGCCGGCTGGTCGTGGCGGCGCCTCGTTCGGTGCGGCTCGTATGCATCGCACTGCAAGGTCGTTGATGACCGAAAGGCACGCGTGCGCGTGCTCTGTGGCCATTCGTGCGATGAGTGTCGAGACACCGTCGAGGTCGTCGATCACATACACATCGCAGCCCGCTAGCGACTGCCTGCGGCGGCGATCGGCCTCGACAGGATCACCGGTGATGATCGCGAGTTTGGCCGCGCGCCGAGTGCGGGCGAGAGTGGAGCGAATCGCCACCGGGAGGACTCGGCGCTCGAGGAGGTCGCATTGCTTGGCAAATGCCTCGCGGGAGGCTTCGTCGACATCCCAGATCCCGCGAAGCCGGGAAGCAGCAGAGACGATGATGGCGACATGGCTCGCGGTGATCTTGCCTGCAGATTGCGCTGCATGAGTGGCGGACAGGGGCCCGCAAAGCAGCCGAGCGCTATCGATCCGTGTTTGCGCGGTCGCAGGTGACAGGCGCAACGCGGCCGCTATTTCCTCGCGGACCGCATCGGCGATCGTGACCGGGCCCGCCGGCCCTTCGCCGAGAACATCAGTTCCGAACACGACATGGCTGATGTAGCGATCCGAACCGGCAGCGCGAACGAGGGCAGGTGCCTGCAGGGATGTCCACCATGCGCTGATTCGTTCGTGGGCCTGCAGCCAGGTGATCGCATCCTCCTCGCTGAGCGCGGAAGGATCGATGAGTACGAGTTCGCTCATGGAGGCTGGCGTCGGGGAGCACACAGCAAGGACTTCGATGCGCTCGCTGTCAGGACGAAGGTGTGGCCCGCTGACTTCTGGGGCCTCGGGTTCCGCGGCTGCCCCAACGCCGTTGGCGAAGGGAGTATGCGAGCGCAATTCGAACATGTGTACGAATCTATCCCCACCCCCTGACATTCGATGGATCGTGGGGGCATCCGGCGCTGAAACCCGCTGTCAGGGGGCCTCAATAGGATGGCGCAATGACGGCAATCACCCGAGCAGAAGTCGCTCATCTCGCCACTCTTGCGCGCTTAGACCTGACTGAGACTGAACTCGATCACTACGCGCAGCAGTTGGACGTGATTTTGCAGTCGGTGGCGAGGGTGTCGGAAATCGCAACGGCAGACATCCCCGCGACCTCTCACCCGCTTCCCCTTGAGAACGTGTTTCGTGACGACATTGCGCGCCCATGCCTCGACCGTGCGGAGGTCCTTGCTGCGGCCCCTGCTCACGAAGACGACCGATTCAGGGTTCCAAGGATCCTGGATGAGGAGGTCTAGTGCCAATCACGGGCTCAGATCTCACTCGGCAGACTGCAGCGGTCCTCGCCGAGGCCATTCGAACAGGCGAGGCAACCGCAGCCGAGGTCACGCAAGCGCATCTTGATCGCATCAGCAGTGTCGATGACCGTGTTCACGCATTCCTCCATGTTGATGCTGAGGCAGCGCTCGAATCTGCTCGGAGCGTCGATGCGAAGCGGTCTGCGGGAGAAATCCTCGGGCCACTTGCGGGGGTGCCACTGGCATTGAAGGACGTCCTGACGAT
The DNA here is from genome assembly GCA_945861925.1 of Bifidobacterium breve. Taxonomy (GTDB): domain Bacteria; phylum Actinomycetota; class Actinomycetes; order S36-B12; family S36-B12; genus WLND01. The sequence goes on from CAMAWO010000144.1 coordinate 4,316, forward strand.
GCGCGGCGTGCCGACCACCTGCGGCTCGCGAATGCTGGAGAACTGGCGGCCGCCGTATGACTCGAGCGTTGTCGAGCGTCTGCGGGCAGCCGACATCGTCATCCTGGGCAAGACGAACATGGACGAGTTCGCGATGGGATCGTCGACCGAGCATTCTGCCTATGGCCCAAGCCACAATCCCTGGGACCTCGAACGGATTCCTGGCGGATCCGGTGGTGGGTCGGCGGCGGCGCTGGCGGCCTTTGAGGCACCGTTGGCGATCGGCACCGACACGGGAGGTTCGATCCGTCAGCCGGCGGCAGTGACCGGCACCGTCGGAGTGAAGCCGACCTATGGCGGTGTTCCGCGCTACGGACTCGTTGCTCTGGCCTCGTCACTTGATCAGGCGGGCCCGTGTGCTCGAACCGTGATGGACACTGCACTGCTCCACTCGATCATCGCCGGCTATGACCCGCGTGACTCGACGTCGATCAATGCGCCGGTGCCCGATGTTGTTGCGGCGGCGGCGAAGGCTGATGTCCGGGGGATGCGCATCGGGATTGTCACTGAACTCAATGGTGAGGGTTACCAGGCTGGCGTGGCGCAGCGGTTTCGGGAGTCACTTGCGATCCTCGAGCACCTCGGTGCCGAGATCGTTGAGGTGGGCTGCCCGAGTTTCGAGTATGCGCTCGGGGCCTACTACCTCATTTTGCCATCTGAAGCGTCGAGCAACCTCGCTCGCTTTGATGGCATGAGGTACGGGTTGCGCGTCGGTGATGATGGCAGCCACTCGGTGGAGCAGGTGATGAGTCTGACCCGCGAGGCGGGATTCGGTGCAGAGGTGAAGCGGCGTATCATGCTCGGGACCTATGCCCTGTCGAGTGGCTACTACGACGCCTATTACGGCTCGGCGCAGAAGGTTCGCACCCTCATCATGCGTGACTTCGCGAGCGCATTCGAGTCCGTCGACGTTCTCGTATCTCCGACGGCACCAACGACGGCATTCAAGATCGGTGAGAAGGTTGACGATCCACTTGCGATGTACCTCAATGACATCGCGACGATCCCGGTGAATCTCGCCGGGAATGCGGCGATGTCGCTGCCGGTGGGGCTCGCTCCGGAGGACGGACTCCCGGTGGGATTCCAGATCATGGCGCCACCTATGGCTGATGATCGTCTTTATCTGGTGGGCGCTGCGCTCGAGTCGGCACTTTATGACCAATGGGGACATCTGCTGATCGAGGAGGCTCCGGCCCTATGAGCACTGCCATGCCCGAGACGATTCCCTATGACGAGGCGCTGAACCTCTTCGAGCCGGTGTTCGGCCTTGAGGTCCATGTCGAGATGGGGACGAATTCGAAGATGTTCTGCTCGTGCCCCACCGCATTCGGTGGGGAGCCGAACACCCAGGTGTGCCCCGTCTGCCTCGGGCTGCCGGGCTCCATGCCCGTGGTCAACCGCATTGCGGTTGAATCCACGATCCGAATCGGTCTGGCGCTCAATTGCACGATCGCCGAGTGGTGTCGCTTCGCCCGGAAGAACTACTTCTACCCGGACATGCCGAAGGATTATCAGATTAGCCAGTACGACGAGCCACTCTGCTCGAACGGCTACCTTGACGTCACGGTTGCGACGGCGGAAGGACCGAAGGTCGTCCGCGTTGAAATCGAGCGGGTGCACATGGAGGAGGACACCGGCAAGCTCACGCACACGGGCGGCGCGACCGGGCGAATCCATGGCGCTGACTATTCGCTCGTCGACTACAACCGCGCGGGCATCCCGCTCATCGAGATCGTCACGAAGCCGGTGGCTGGTGCGGGTCACCTCGTAGCGGATGTGGCGAAGGCCTACGTTGCCGAGCTGCGGGACCTCATGCGCGCACTCGGCGTCTCTGATGTGCGAATGGAGGAGGGGTCGCTGCGCTGCGACGTCAATCTGTCGCTCAACAGGCCGGGATCACCGATGGGGACACGCAGCGAGACGAAGAACGTGAACTCGCTGCGCTCGGTGGAGCGAGCGGTGCGTTCGGAGGTCGAGCGTCAGTCGGCTCTCCTGACGGCCGGGGGTCGGGTCGTTCAGGAGACCCGTCACTTCCACGAGGACATTGGGCGTAGTACGTCGGGCCGATCCAAGGAGCAGGCGGAGGACTACCGATACTTCCCGGAGCCGGATCTCGTTCCGATCGCCCCTTCGGCAGCATGGATCGACGAGCTTCGGTCGACCCTGCCGGAGCTGCCCTCGGCCAAACGCTCACGCCTTGAGGCCGAATGGGGCATCACGCCGTTCGAGCTGGCGACTGTCGTCAACGCAGGTGCCCTCGATCTGGTGGAGGAGACCATCGAGGCCGGAGTCGAGTCTGCGGCGGCTCGCAAGTGGTGGACGGGGGAGTTGCTGCGGACCGCGAATGAGCAGGGAGTCGAGCTCGCTGATCTCCCGGTGACCCCGGCGCATATCGCACGGGTCGAGGCACTTGTCGCCGATGGATCCCTCAACGACAAGCTTGCGCGTCAGGTGTTCGAAGGCGTCATCGCGGGTGAGGGTGATGTTGATGAGGTCATAGCGAGCCGGGGCCTTGCAGTGGTGAGCGATGACACGGCACTGCTCGCTGCCATCGATGAGGCGTTGGTTGCCCAGCCTGACGTGGCAGAGAAAATCCGATCAGGAAAGGTTCAGGCGGCCGGTGCGATCGTCGGCGCTGTGATGAAATCCACCCGCGGGCAGGCGGATGCGGCCAAGGTGCGGGCGCTCCTGTTGAACCGTCTCGGAGTCACGGACGCCTAACCCGTGCCGATTGCACTCATCCCGAGTTTTGTCGCACCGAGTGCGCCTGATGTCATCGGATATGACGAGCTCGCGGACCCTGCCGAGGAGGTCATGGCGCAGTGTGGGTTTTTTGTCCCGCACTACCTAGGGCCGGATCCGAACGCGCACCTCATGGCACGGATGCCGTTGCTCGAGCGAACTCAGCTCCTGACTGCGGGGTTTGAGGCTGCACTTCCGTATCTTCCGCAGGGCGTTGTCCTCAGTAATGCGGTGGGCGTTCATGATGCTGCGACCTCAGAGCTTGCTGTCGGGCTCATCCTGGCGAGCCTGCGGGGCATCGACACCGCAGCGCGAGCGATGACCACGGCGACCTGGGTCCACAGCCATCATGTGTCGCTCGCCGACCGAAGCGTGCTCATCTTGGGTGCTGGGGGTGTGGGCTCGGCATTGGCGCGTCGCCTCGAGGGTTTTGAGGCCGAGGTGACCCTCGTTGGTCGAACGCGGCGCACGACCCTCGCGGGAGAACCGGCAGTAACGGCCAGAGTCGCCGGCAGCGTTGCTGGATTCAGCGAGCTGCAGGACCTCCTGCCCAAGGCGGACATCGTGGTCCTCGCCCTTCCGCTTACGATCGAGACCAAGGGCCTAGTCGACAGTCAATTCCTGGCGCGGATGCGTGATGACTCACTCCTCGTCAACATTGCACGCGGACCGGTTGTCAAGACCGATGATCTGGTCGCGGCCTTGAGTTCGGGACGTATCCGGGCGGCGCTCGACGTCACGGATCCCGAGCCGCTGCCGGTCGACCATCCACTGTGGCGCTGCCCGAACTTACTCATTACCGGTCACCTCGGCGGGAATACCACCTCATTCCCTCCCCGCGCGATCCTCCTCATCACTGAGCAATTGCGTCGGTGGCGGTCCGGTGAACCAGCGCTTCACATCGTCGCCGGGGGGTCGACCTAGGCTTCGGGGATGCCGACGTCGCCGCGAGTTCCACCGCTCGCGCGCAGAATCCTTCTGGGCAACGGCCTTTCCGCCGTGGGCAGCGGGCTCACGATGCCGCTCCTCATCGTCTATCTCGGTGAAATTCGCGGGCTGGGGCTGACGATCGGCGGACTCGTGGTCGCCTACATGGCCGTCGTGTCACTGGTGGTGTTTCCGTTGGTGGGGTGGGCAAGTGATCGGCAAGGTCCCAAGCCGGTGCTCATGGCGGGCCTTGTGGTGGAGGCAGTTGGCGTGGCACTCCTCGGCGCGGTGGCGAGTGTGCCGTCCGCCTTTCTCGTCGGAACTATTGTCGCCCTAGGTAGTGCGATGGCGTGGCCAGCACAGTCAGCGCTCCTTGGCCGGGTGACAACGCAGGAGAACCGGCAGCGGGTGTTCGGCATCCAGTTCATGCTTCTCAATCTCGGCCTTGGCGTAGGCGGGATCGTCTCGGCGCTCGTGGTGTCAGAGACGGATCCCCAGACCTTCGTTTGGCTCTACCTTGCTGATGCGACCGCCTATCTTGCCTACTTCGCGGTCCTCCTCACGCTCCCCGGTGTCGGCGTGGGCCGGGTTGCGGAAGGCCCGCTCGAGGAGGGCGGTGGGTCGGACCCGAGACGGGCCGGCATGCGCGAGGTGCTCGCCGACCGAATTCTGCGTCGGGTGCTCCTCCTCGCCGTGGTGCTCCTCATGAGCGGCTACGGGGCGCTTGAGGTTGGCGTGCCAATCTTCATCACGGTTATCAATGGGTTTGCCGTGTCTTGGGTCGGCGTGAGCTTCGCGGTGAATACTTTCACCATTGTGGCGGCTCAATTGCTCGTGCTGCGTTTCATCAGGGGGCGGTCGCGCAGTTTACTCATCCTCGCCGTCGCAGGGGTATGGGCGACCTCGTGGATCCTCATGGGATCG
>CAMAWO010000145.1 GCA_945861925.1 Bifidobacterium breve
ACCTTGCGACTCAGTCACTTCTCGTCCTTGGAGGCATCGGCATCATCGCCACCCTCGTCGACGATCTCGGCGTCGACGATGTCCTCGTCGGCGCTCTCCCCCTCGCCGCCGAACCCGGACTCAGCAGAACCGGACTCCTGCGCCTGCGCATACATCGCCGCCCCGAGAGACTGGCTTGCCTGCGCCACCTTGTCGGTGGCCGAACGCATTGCGGGGATGTCGTTCTCCTCGATCGCCTTCTTGAGCTCGTCCAGCGGGCCATCGACGTTGCTCTTCGCATCAGCCGGGACCTTGTCGGCGTTATCGGCGAGGAACTTCTCGGTCTGATAGACGAGCGACTCCGCAGTGTTGCGCACCTCGACCTCATCACGGCGCTGCTTGTCCTCGTCTGCGTGCGCCTCTGCCTCGCGCATCATGCGATCGATCTCGTCCTTGCTCAGGGCTGAGCCACCGGAGATCGTCATCGACTGCTCCTTGCTCGTGGCAAGGTCCTTCGCTGACACGTGCACGATGCCGTTGGCGTCGATGTCGAACGTGACCTCGACCTGCGGGACGCCGCGGGGTGCCGGCGGCAGCCCGGTGAGCTCGAAGGTACCGAGCCTCTTGTTGTACGACGCCATCTCGCGCTCGCCCTGGTACACCTGGATGAGCACCGAAGGCTGGTTGTCGTCAGCGGTCGTGAAGATCTCGGACCGCTTGGTCGGGATCGTCGTGTTGCGCTCGATGAGCTTCGTCATGACGCCGCCCTTGGTCTCGATGCCGAGCGAGAGCGGGGTGACGTCGAGGAGGAGCACATCCTTCACCTCGCCCTTGAGCACGCCGGCCTGGAGTGCTGCGCCGATCGCGACGACCTCGTCGGGGTTGACGCCCTGAGTGGGCTCCTTGCCGGTCTCCGCCTTCACGAGTTCAGCCACCGCCGGCATGCGGGTGGAGCCACCGACGAGCACTACCTGGTCGATCTTGTCGAGCGCGATGCCGGCGTCCTTGAGCACCGCTTGGAACGGGGCCTTGGTCCGGTCGAGGAGGTCGCGGGTCATCGACTCGAACTGCGCGCGGGTCAGGCTCTCCTCGAGGTGGAGGGGGCCATCGGCACTCGCCGTGATGTAGGGCAGGTTGATCGAGGTCTGCATCGACGATGACAGTTCGATCTTCGCCTTCTCAGCGGCCTCACGCAGACGCTGCATCGCCATTTTGTCCTTCGACAGGTCGACGCCGTGCGCGTTCTTGAATCCGGTGACGAGCCAGTCGACAACCTTGTTATCCCAGTCGTCGCCACCGAGGTGGTTGTCACCGCTCGTTGCCTTGACCTCGACGACGCCATCGCCGATCTCAAGGAGCGACACGTCGAACGTGCCACCACCGAGGTCGAAGACGAGGATGGTGTGCTCGATATCGCCCTTGTCGAGGCCGTATGCGAGTGCTGCCGCGGTCGGCTCGTTGATGATGCGCAGGACGTTGAGGCCGGCGATCTCGCCCGCCTCCTTGGTCGCCTGACGCTCGGCATCGGAGAAGTAGGCCGGGACGGTGATGACGGCATCGCTCACCGGCTCACCGAGGTAGGCCTCAGCGTCGCGCTTGAGCTTGCCAAGGGTGCGGGCGCTGATCTCCTGCGGCGTGTAGGCCTTGCCATCGATGTCGACGGTCCACTTCGTTCCCATGTGACGCTTCACCGAGCGGACGGTGCGATCAACGTTGGTGACAGCCTGGCGCTTGGCGACCTCGCCCACGAGCACCTCGCCGTTCTTTGCGAAGGCGACGACCGAGGGGGTGGTCCGGGCGCCTTCCGCATTCGTGATGACGACAGGTTCGCCGCCCTCGAGGACCGAGACGACCGAGTTGGTCGTGCCCAGATCAATTCCCACTGCTCGGGCCATGGTGGTGATGCTCCTTCGTTTGGTGTGACGTCCGGATGGACGCTGGTTCGCTTGTTATGTTGAGTGTGAACCGCTCCAAGGATCTATGCAAATTCAAACTCAGAATAATTGAGTCGGGTGGACTCATAGGTGATAACGATCGATCTCGGCGATGCATTCCCGATTCATGCCAGAAACTTCTGAGATCGCGAGAACGCCGCCATGTATCACCGGTGATACGTCAGCGCCATGACGGATGTGAGCATTCGCGACCTGCGCAACCATGGCGGTGAGGTGATCGATCGGGTCCTCGGGGGCCAGGACGTCGTCATCACCCGATCTGGCCGACCAGTCGCCCAGATCCTTCCGATTCGTGATCGCGGCACCGCGCGGAGCGTTCTTGCTCGATGGCGTCCAATTCCCGGGCTGAACTTCGAAGAACTGCGGACCGATCTCGACTCGACCATCGATCCCTGGCTATGACGACCGCCGGCCTACTCGACACCAGCGTCGTCATCGCTCTGGCACGAGGCTTGGACCCAGCATTGCTGCCCGACGAGAGTTTTATTTCGACCGTCACGCTCGCCGAACTATCGGTTGGTCCCCTCGTCGCCAACACTCTCGAGGGGCGAATGGCCCGACAGATAGTCCTGCAGCAGGCGGAAGCCGACTTCACGGCCCTGCCATTCAACGCGGAGGCAGCTCGACGTTACGGCCAGATCGCAGCCGCCCTTCGCGTATCTGGCCGCACGACTCGCGCCCGAGCCTTCGACACGCTCATCGCCGCGATCGCCACTGCTCACGATCTGCCTGTTTACACCGCGAATGCCACGGACTTCGACGTCATTCCTGACCTTGTCGTGACAGCGGTCCCCTCGCCCACTTAGCCGGGGAGCGATACGCTCGCGCGCGTGGAGTCACACATGCTGTTACGCGCAGTCGTCGGAGTCCTGCTCACGGTCGTCATCCTGGCCCTGGCCGGCAAGCGGGGGTGGTTCCTGTTTTCCCTCGGCCGAGCCGGTAAGCCCGCGGTCGGACGAACGAAGGATGCACCTAGGCGGGTCCAAGCCGAGGCGATCGAGGTACTCGGGCAGAAGAAGCTCCTCAAGTGGACGATTCCGGGCCTCGCGCATGTGTTCGCCTTCTGGGGCTTCCTCGTTCTCAGCCTCACCATCTTGGAGGCCTACGGCGCCCTGTTCATTGCCGACTTCGCCGTGCCGGTCATCGGCACCTGGCCGATCGTCGGCTTCCTCGAGGATCTATTCGGCGTCCTAGTGTTCGTCGGCATCGTCATCTTCGCGGCCCTGCGCCTCACGAACAACCCCGCCACCCACGGCCGTGACTCTCGCTTCTTCGGCAGTCACACGAGGGGCGCCTGGCTCATCCTGTTCATGATCTTCAATGTCGTCTGGACCCTCTTTCTATACCGCGGTGCCCAGATCAACACCGGCGTGTTCCCCTTCAAGTCCGGTGCGTTCGCCTCGGAGTGGACTGCCTCACTCCTCGCACCCCTGGGTGAGGGTGCAAATGAGTGGCTCGAGACGATCGGCATCTGGCTGCAGATCGGCGTTGTCCTCGTCTTCCTTCTCATCGTCCTGCACTCAAAGCACCTGCACATCGGCGCCGCTCCCATCAACGTCTACACCTCACGCAGGCCCGATGCCCTTGGCCCGCTGCTCCCGATCATGTACAAGGGCGAGCCGGTCAACTTCGAGGATCCGCCGGACGACGCCACCTTCGGCAAGGGGCATATCGGTGACTTCACCTGGAAGAACTACGTCGACTTCATGGCGTGCACCGAGTGCGGGCGATGCCAGTCGCAGTGCCCGGCCTGGAACACCGGCAAGCCGCTCTCGCCGAAGCTGCTCATGATGAACCTGCGCGACACCATGTTTACGCAAGCGCCCTACCTGCTCGCAGCGAATGGTGAACATCCCGGCCTCGGCGAGCTGCACGAGCAGGCACTCGCGTCGGTCAGCGCCGAGGTGCGCGCTGAGGTCGAGCGGCCCTTCATCGGCGCGCGTGCCGGCTCCGAGCACTCAGCCGACGATGGCTACACCTTCGATGGCCATCGCACCACCGGCGCCGACCTGCCGATCATCGACGAGGATGTGCTGTGGAGTTGCACCATGTGCGGCGCCTGCGTTAACCAGTGCCCAGTCGACATTGAGCACATCGACCACATCGCCGACATGCGCCGCAACCAGGTGATGATCGCGACTGAGTTCCCGTCTGAGCTCAACGGCCTGTTCAAGAACATCGAGTCCAAGGGCAACCCCTGGGGCATGAACGCCGGCGACCGCAACAACTGGATCTCCGAGGTCGACTTCGAGGTCCGAGTGTTCGGCGCGAACGGCGAGGAGTCCATCCCCGAGGACGTCGACTACCTCTTCTGGGTGGGTTGCGCCGGCGCGTTCGAGGACCGTGCGAAGCGCACCACCAAGGCCGTGGCGGAGCTCTTCAACATTGCCGGCGTGAACTTCATGGTCCTCGGCGATGGTGAGACCTGCACCGGTGATCCGGCACGCCGCGCGGGCAATGAGTTCCTGTTCCAGATGCAGGGCATGCAGAACGTCGAGATGCTCAACGAGATCAAGGCAACCAAGATCGTCGTGACCTGCCCGCACTGCCTGAACACCCTCAACCGCGAGTACCCGCAGCTCGGTGGCAACTACGAGGTGGTCCACCACACCCAGCTGCTCAACGACCTCGTCAAGGCCGGCCGTCTCACCCCGGTCAAGTCCGTGAGCGAGAAGGTCACCTACCACGACCCTTGCTACCTCGGCCGTCACAACAATGTCTACGTCCCGCCCCGCGATCTCATCGAGGCCACCGGCGCCGACAAGGTCGAGATGGAGCGCCGCGGCGAGAAGAGCTTCTGCTGCGGAGCCGGCGGAGCCCGCATGTGGATGGAGGAGAAGATCGGCACGCAGGTGAACAAGAACCGCGGTGACGAGGCGATCGCGACCGGCGCCTCCAAGATCGCGGTCGCCTGCCCGTTCTGCTCCGTCATGCTCAATGACGCGGTCACGAGCCGGCAGCAGGAGGGCATCGGCGAGGGCATCGAGGTAGTCGACGTAGCAACCCTGCTGCTGGCAGCCGCAAAGTCCTAACCACACGACCAACACCAACGCCCGTTTGGGCGGGACGATGTCGCTCCAGCCACGACCGTATTTACCCGCCCAAACACGAGGTGAGGGGTGGTTTGGGTGGTTTGGTAAGCGGGCGCTTACACCGACGAGCGACCGTGTCCTTGCATTCGCAGCGGGGGCACCTGAATCCATGGGAACCGAATCCAGCGGTCAGTGGTGCGCCAGGCCAGCTCCGGCGGATACGTCGATGAGGGCTTCGAGTAGAGAACTGCCACCCGCACGTCAGCATCAGTCGGGAGCAGTCGTCGAACGAAATGCAGGGTCGCACCGCTGTCTGCGACGTCATCGGCCACGAGCACGCGTTGACCAACAAGATCAGCGAGATGGGGGGCATCGCCGACGAGCACCGGTTCAGGCAGTGTCTCGCCCACATCGGTGTAGTACTCGACGTTCACATGCCTGACGTCCTTCAGGTCGAGTGCGTAGGCGATCCCAGCCGCAACGAAGAGACCGCCCCGGACTACGCCGAGCACAGCGTCAGGGATCCAGTCATCGTCAACCAGATGCTGCGCAAGCCATCGGATGCCAACGCCGAAATCCTCGTATGTGAGGATCTCAAGCTCGGACTCTCGCGGCAGATTCGTTGCCACGCGCAGTCTCAGACCTGAGTTCGGTAGAAGTTCGCGAACGACCGTGACGGAGTCGGGCCCCGCTGCCCCTGGTAGCGCGAGCCGTACTTCTCCGAGCCGTACGGGTGCTCCGCCGGCGACGAGAGGCGGAACAGGCACAGTTGGCCGATCTTCATCCCCGGGTACAGCATGATCGGCAGCGTTGCCACATTCGAAAGCTCGAGCGTGACGTGGCCGGTAAACCCAGGGTCGATGAACCCGGCGGTCGAGTGGGTGAGCAGCCCGAGGCGCCCGAGCGATGACTTGCCCTCGAGTCGGCCGGCAATGTCGTCGGGCAGCGATACGACCTCATAGGTGGAGCCCAGAACGAACTCGCCGGGATGCAGGATGAATGGCTCATCGCCCTCGGGCTCAATGAGCCTGGTGAGGTCGGGCTGCTCGACGGCAGGGTCAATATGCGGGTAACGGTGGTTCTCGAAGACGCGGAACATGCGATCGAGGCGGACGTCCATGCTTGAGGGCTGGATCATCTCCTCGTCGAACGGGTCGAGCCCGACCCGGCCGGCAGCGAGCTCGGCGCGGATGTCACGGTCGGAGAGGAGCACGGTAGGAGGGTATCCAATCCGAGTGTTCCAGCGAGGAGCGAACCGCTTCTACGGCATCAGGGCTGAAATGTCGTCCGGCGCATCGGCGGCGCACTCGAGGAGCGCTTCTTTGGGGACGATCGTGAGGGCTGCTTCATTCGTCGACTTCAGGACGACCGGCGATGCCTTGCCCGCCTGGTACGACTGCAGCCACCGGCCGGCACAGACGCACCACCTGTCGCCGGCACGTAGGCCAGGAAACCCGTACTCCGGATACGGAGTCATAAGGTCGTTGCCGATCTCACGCTGGTGCTCAAGGAACTCCGTCGTCACCACTGCGCAGACGGTGTGCGAGCCGAGGTCCTCCGGGCCGGTTGAGCAGCAGCCGTCTCGGAAGAATCCGGTGACGGGGTCAAGGCCGCAGGGATCAAGGGGGCCACCGAGAATATTTCGATCTCCCATAGGGCAACGCTAGCGCCGAACCTGACGATCACTTGCGCAAGGATTGAATCGGCACGACGGTTATCTCGGGGCGCGTCGCAAAGCCGCCATCATTCGTGACGAGATATTGGCATCGGGCGTTGACCGCGGTCGCGTAATGCAGCGCGTCGATGAACTTAATCCGCGCGCCAGCGCGGAGTCGCGCAGCAGCGTCGAAGTCGTCCGTGGAGTGTGATCGGATCTCCAGCAGGTGTCGAGTTGCAAAGAAGGACTCGATCTCGCGGATTTGGATTGGATTCGCGAGTTGATAGGGCTTCACCATGACCTCGGCAACGACGGCATCGCCTGTCACCGCGATGATTCGACCGTCGTAGGCCGCCCGGAGCAGGGGTTCGACGAGTTCGAAGTAATCGGGGTGCTGGTCGAGGAAATACACGGATACATTGGCGTCGAAGTAGACACGTTGGCCCGTCATGGCATCGAGCACGTCGGTCACCGCTCCCAAGTAGCGCGATCCCGTTCGAGGGACTCGGCGACGTCACTCGCCGTGTGCCCCCACAGTCCCCTGCCAACGCCGGCATATTGCTCAAGCGAATCCCCTGCCTTGCGGTGTTCGGAAAGCGTCATCGTGATGACTCCATTCACGTATTGGATGTCGAAGGTGGTGCCGGGCTAAATGCCCGCTGCCTGCGCGATGGCGCGCGGAATCGTCACCTGGTTCTTCTCGCGCACGGTCACGACAGTCATCGATCTCCTCCACGGTTTTCTGAATTCCCAAAATATTTCAGAATCGAAGTCCCGTCTACCCTCAGTATTTGGAACTGTCCGCGCATCCGCTGCGTCAAACCAGAGCCCGACCGCAGCGGTCTGGTCAGACGAAAGGCCCCCATGCAGCGCACACGATCAACACTTCTCCTCGCAGCGCTCGCAGTGGCACTCATGTCTGGGACAGCAGTCCCGGCCAACGCCACCGCCGCGCACGCATCGGCGGCAACGCTGCGCCGTTTCGTCGGCAAGATCCTCAACCGCTACCTCGCCGACTACGGCGATCGGCTCAGCACAACCGAGCAGGCCCGCATGCGGTTCCTCGTCAAGGATGCCGAGCTTGCGTTCACCAACGCTCAGGCGTCGTCGGTCACGACCCTCGATGAGGTGCAGCCGATGCTCCAGTCGAAGCTCGGGTTGTTCGAGGCTGTGTCGGCCAAGGGTGATCTCGACGAGCAGATGGCGCGCTACGACGCCCTCGGGGCGCAGATCCGTAAGGTTTCGTCGGCCTATGCGCCCTGACCGCAGCGGCAGGAGCCCGCGCACAGCCGACTAGCGGCCCAGCATCTGCATCGCCGTAATGACCGCAGACACCTGAGCGACCTCATGGGTGCGCAGGATGCTCGTGCCGCCGAGCAGGCCGAGCACTGTGAAGAACCCCTCCGCCGCGCGAAATTGGTCTTCGAAGATGTCAAAGGCATGCGGCATCGCGTTGCAGATCGGCACACCGAGAGCCCGCAGGCGAAAGGTGTTGAGGAGCACCAACGACTGATGCCGTGCACGAGTCATCGGATCGACCAGGTTGCCGTAAAAGAACCCCATGCCCGGGTCGATGACGAGGCTCGTAACCCCGGCCGCCCTCGCTTGCGCGAGTCGCTTGTCGAAGTGTTCGAGGAGCCCGGGTATCGGATCGTCGTCAACGGTGACGTTCGTGATGTCGCGGACGTTCGCGCCGCCCACGTAACACATGACCACCGTCGCCCCGAATTCGGCCGCCAGGGCGTATACCTCGTCGTGGTGGGCAGTGCCGGTGAGGTTGAGGATCTGCGCCCCCGCCGCGAGGCAGGCTCGAACGACCGCCGGCTCATAGGTCTCGGCCGACACGACGACACCCTGCTCGGTCAGGGCCTCAATGACCGGGACGAGGAGGGCGATCTGCTCGTTCGGCCCGACCCGGCTCGCCTTGGCCGTGCTCGACTCGGCCCCGAGATCGACGAAATCAGCGCCTTGAGCGGCCATGACGCGGCCCTTGCGGATCGCTGATTCGGCGGAGGTCGCGATGCTCTCGCGGTAGGTCGAATCACGGGAAAGATTGATCGTGCCCATCACGGTCGGACGGACGTCGACCTCGAAGGTTCGGCCCCCAACGACAAGCGGCTCGATCGGGCGATCAAGATCAGAGGGGTACTGCCCCGCGAGCTCGGCGAGAGCGGTGAGTGTGAGCACGCGACGAGTCTAGGGTCGCGCGCTGACAGCAGCGTCCGCCCGACGAGCGAGATACCGCGTAAAGAGAAAGCCGCTGTCGGCGATCACATGGACGAGGTCGAGTTCCGCCGGATA
>CAMAWO010000146.1 GCA_945861925.1 Bifidobacterium breve
GCGACCTACCTAGGTTCGGGCAAGACCCAGGAACTCCGCGACATTGTCGTGGCGACCGGCGCCGACACGGTCATCTGCGATGGCGAGCTCACGCCCGGCCAACTGCGTAAACTCGAAGAGATCCTCAAGGTGAAGGTCGTTGACCGAACTTGGCTGATCCTCGACATTTTCGCCCAGCACGCGCGCAGCCGGGAGGGCAAGGCCCAGGTGAGTCTTGCGCAGATGCAGTACCTGCTGCCCCGACTTCGAGGCTGGGGCGAGTCGCTGTCGAGACAGGCGGGCGGCCGAGCCGGCGGCCAGACCGGTGGCGTGGGAACCCGTGGTCCGGGCGAGACCAAGATTGAGACTGATCGCCGCCGCATCCGGACCATGATGTCCAAGCTCCGCCGGGAGCTCAAGGAGATGGAGAAGTCGCGCACCACTCAGCGCGCCGCCCGGCATCGGGCTGGGGTCCCCGCTGTGGCGATCGCTGGCTACACGAACGCTGGCAAGTCCAGCCTGCTGAATCGGCTGACGGGCGCGGGTGTGCTCGTCGAGAACGCCCTCTTCGCGACCTTGGATCCCACCGTCCGAAAGACGAAAAGCCCGGGTGGCCGCGAGTTCACCCTCGCCGACACCGTGGGTTTCGTCCGGCACCTCCCGCATCAGCTCATCGAGGCGTTCCGGTCGACCCTCGAGGAGGTGAAGGATGCCGATCTCATCCTGCATATCGTCGACGGGAGCGACGACGCTCCCGAGGAGCAGATGGCCGCGGTTCGAGAGGTGCTCAATGAGATCGGCGCCGGGGGCGTCCCCGAACTCGTCGTCATCAACAAGTGCGATATCGCCGATCCGGATCGCGTCACCACGCTCCTGCGAAGGGAGCCGCATGCTGTCGTCATCTCCGCCATGACGGGGGAGGGAATCGACGAACTACTCCTTGCGATTGAGGCCGACCTGCCGCACCTGATGGAGGAGATCGACATCCTCATTCCCTACAGTCGCGGCGATCTGCTTTCGCGGGTCCACAGCCAAGGCGATGTCATCGCGATCGAGTACGAGGAGGGCGGCACCCGGCTCAAGGCGCGCGTCCCCCGAGCCCTCGCGGGTGAACTCTTGCAGGCCTGCGGTGGATGAGGAGGCGACAGCGGTCGACACCGCACTTGAAGCGGTCGTCGCGGAGCTCGGCGGTGAGCGACGTGAGGGCCAGCACGCGATGGCGAATGCCGTCAGCGATGCAATGACGAGCGACACTCACGTGATCGTCCAAGCGGGCACCGGAACCGGAAAATCCCTCGGCTACCTCGTTCCCGCTGCGATTCATGCAGTCACCGAGAACAAGGCGGTCATTGTCGCGACGGCCACCCTCGCACTCCAAAAGCAGCTCGTCGACCGCGACCTGCCGCGCATGGCGCAGGCGTTGGGTCCGTCACTCCCGAGGCCTGTCACCTTTGCCGTGCTCAAGGGGCGCAATAACTACATCTGCCTGCAGAAACTGCACGGCTCGATTCCCGACGATGAGTCCGATGCCCTCTTCACGACCCAGCGAAGTGCCCTTGGTGAGCAGGTGGTGGCGGTGCGGGAGTGGGCCGAGCAGTCCGATACGGGCGACCGCGATGACTACCCGGATGACATCGACCCTCGGGTCTGGCGATCGCTTTCGGTCGGCCGGCGCGAGTGTGTGGGCGAGAGTCGCTGTTCGTTCGGCGAGGAGTGCTTCACAGTGAAGCGGCGACTCGAGGCCCAGGAGGCCGACATCGTCGTTACGAACCATGCGATGCTCGCGATCGACGCCCTCGAGGGCATACCCGTCCTCCCCGAGCACTGCGCGGTCATCATCGACGAGGGTCACGAACTCGTCGACCGCGCCACCGCCGCCGTGACGAGCGAGCTGAACGTGCCGATGATCGAGAAGGCGCTGAGTCGAAGCCGCAAGCATGTTGACTCGCGCACCCACGAGATGCTCCAGGAGGCGGCGGAGGACTTAGACGGCTGCCTGCGTGCGACGGCCGAGAGTCTGTCGGGGCCGACACAGCTCAAGCCGGTTGGCGGCGACATCACTTTGGCGCTCACCGTGATCCGCGATGCCTGCCATCAGGCGATCACTGAAATCAACGCGGACAAGGAGGGCAAGGACCCCGACTCACTCGCTGCCAAGCAGCATGCGCGAGGGGCGATCGAGGAGGTCCATGACACCGCTGGTGCGTTGCTTGCCGCAAACGAGTTCGACGTCGTGTGGCTCGATCCGGGGGAGGGCCGATCGCCGAGCCTGAAGCTGGCCCCACTTTCGGTCGCGGGCCTGCTCCGTGACGCCCTGTTCAGCAAGTCGCCTGTTGTCATGACGAGCGCAACGCTCACGGTTGGCGGTGGTTTCGATTCGCTCGTCGCAAGCTTGGGCCTGACGGGCGAGCGGGTTACCACGATGGACGTTGGATCCCCATTCGATCATGCGAGGCAGGGGATCCTCTATGTCGCGAAGGACTTGCCTGCGCCCGGCCGAGATGGCGTCGCGATGGAGGCCCTCGATGAACTCGCGGAGCTCATCGAGGCCGCAGGGGGGCGGACCCTCGCACTTTTCAGCAGTTGGCGGGGAGTCGATCGTGCGGCGGAGTACCTGCGGGTGCGCCTTGACTCAGGGCGCTTTCCGCTGCTCGTCCAGAAGAAGGGCGACTCCGTCGGCTCGCTCGTTCAGCGGTTCGCCTATGATCACCCGTCGACCCTCCTAGGAACTGTGTCACTGTGGCAGGGTGTGGATGTCCCGGGGGAGTCGTGCATCCAGGTCGTCATTGATCGCATTCCATTCCCGCGGCCCGATGATCCGCTCCTCAGCGCCCGGCAGCGGGCGGTCGACGAGGCTGGCGGTTCCGGGTTCCGGTCGATCTCCGTTCCGAAGGCAGGGTTGCTTCTGGCGCAGGGGGCAGGCCGACTCATTCGCGGGGCTAGTGATCGGGGGGTGGTGTCGATCCTTGACTCCAGGCTCGCGACAGCTGGCTATGGCCGTGCACTTCGCGCGAGCCTGCCGCCCTTCTGGTACACGACCGACCGCGCCACTGTCCTCACCTCGTTGACCCGACTGCGTGATGAGCTCGACTCGTCCGGCTGACCGCGCCATCGGTTGAAAGGCTCGCATGCAAGAATCTGCACATGTCGAACGCCACGTACGTCCCTGATCCCGCACGCTACGACGGCCGGATGCCTTACCGTCGCACCGGACGAAGCGGGCTCCGATTGCCGATGGTGTCGTTGGGATTCTGGCACAACTTCGGTGATGACAAGCCGCTGGAGTCGCAGCGGGCAATCATGTGCCGAGCATTCGATCTTGGCATCACCCACTTCGACCTCGCGAACAACTATGGTCCGCCCGCCGGTTTGGCGGAGATCAACGTCGGACGAATTCTCCGGGAGGACTTCACCGGCCTCCGCGACGAACTTGTGATCTCGAGCAAGGCCGGATGGGACATGTGGCCGGGCCCGTATGGCGATCTCGGCTCGCGCAAGTACCTGCTTGCGAGCCTGGATCAAAGCCTTGAGCGACTAGGTCTCGAATACGTCGACATCTTCTACCACCACCGGCCAGATCCTGACACGCCTATCGAGGAGTCGATGAGCGCCTTGCACACCGCCGTTCAGCAGGGCAAAGCACTTTACGCGGGAATTTCGTCCTACTCGCCGAGTCGCACCCTGGAGGCTGCGCGGATCCTGCGGGAGATGGGGACGCCGCTCCTCATCCACCAGCCCTCGTATTCGATGTTCAATCGCTGGATCGAATCGGGACTTCTCGCTGCGCTCGAGGAGGTGGGTGCGGGCTGCATCACCTTCAGTCCGCTGGCCCAGGGATTGCTCACGGATCGCTATCTCGACGGGGTGCCCAAGGACTCCCGTGCGGCCGCGGGAAAGAGCCTGTTCGACGCCCACTTGGCCGAGGAGAATATCGAGCGAGTTCGTGCGTTAGCAGCTCTTGCCGCACGGCGTGGGCAGACCCTCGCCCAGATGGCCGTGTCGTGGACACTGCGCGATGCTCGCGTGACGACAACATTGCTCGGTGCGAGTAGTGTGCGCCAGCTTGAGGAGACGGCTGCCGCTGTGCATGCGGTGGAGTTCACCGACGAGGAACTCGCTGAGATCGATAGGTACGCGGTAGAGGCCGACATTAACCTTTGGGCCGCGCAGTCGCTCATTCCCTGAGCAGGCTCGGACCTTTCAGCGGATGGGCAGGAAGATCGTCGAATGTCGGGATTACGACCGAGATTGTTTGCTTCCAATGGATAATGGCGCGCGCAGGTGAGTTCCGGGCTTCGATGAAGGCAGATGACCACACATGATCACCCTGACGGCGAGTGCGGATGAGATTGGCATAACGGTCATGGCGGCCACGGCGCGCGCGGCCATGGCCGCCAATGGTGGTGACGGTGAGGGCGTCGGGCTGATGGTCCGCCACCTTGGGGTAAATGCCCGTGAGCGACTGCACGGTGGTGAGGAGGACGCCACCTTGACCATGCACGCTGAGGTGTGCGGAACGGAGTTTGTGGTTACCGTCCGCGACCTTGGCGTCCCGGTGACGGGTGCCCCCGATGGGGTGCTCTCGTTGTTGGAGATCGGAGTCGCAACGGCCGCAGATGCGCGTTCAGATGGTGCCAGCAATGTGACCAAAGTGAGATTCGGTCTGCCCGCGCACCACCGCATTGTCGATACCGATGGGCTGCAGATAGTTTCCGAGGCTTGGGAGCCGAGTGCCGATGTGGTGATGTTCCGTCCCATGGTGCCGGGTGACGCAGCCTCGCTGACCCGGATCATCTACCGGTGCTACGGCTGGTCGTACTCGCACGCGGATTTCTACTACCCCGAGCGCATCGCGGCTGCACTCGAATCAGGGGAGCGAATTGGGGAGGTAGCAGTCACATCGGATGGCGAGGTTGCGGCCCACTGGGGCGCGGTTTTCCTTTCCGCCTCGGTAGTGAAGACCGGGGGGACTGTCACTGATCCAAGATTTCGACGTCGCGGCATTGCAGTCGAACTCGGGGTGCGGTTGCTTGCGCGATTAGAGGGGATTGGCGTGATCGGTCGGGTCCGGGATCCAGTGATGACCCATGCGGCAACCCAAGAGATCGCCCTTCGTGAGGGTGCCACCATCATCGGCGCCTATCTCAACGTTACTCACCCGATCCAGCAGATTGGCATCACTGATGGGGTTGGGGCCGCACGTGGCTCCCTTTCGGTTGCCTACTCGGCCCTTCGGCCCCTGACACCTGCGCACGTCTGGATCCCTTCGCCCTATGAATCGATGGTGAGGATGGTCCTTGAGGCCAGCGACTGGCCGAGGGAGTTGGCTCCGGCTGGCCGGAGCCCAGTCTGCCCCGAGCGCAGCGTGCTCTCGACCTCGTTCGTCTCGACAAATAATTCTGGTCAGATTGTGGTCACAGTGGTCGGCGCCGATCTGGTCGATGCCATTGACCTCACACTGCACCAGATGCGGCGCTCCGGTGCGGAGTACGTTCAGGTTCGCCTCCCGGCGAACCAGCCAGCACTGGGTACCCTCGCGGCCGGATTGGTGGAGTTGGGCCTCGGCTTTGCCGCCTTCATTCCCGAGTTCGAACCGCTGACCGAGGATGGCCTCGGCGGGGATGCCTTGGTGACTCAGTGGCTCGCCGATTCAGATATAGACGCATCGGGCTGGGTCTTCGCCGATGATCGGGTGAAGAACCTGGTGCTCGCGGTTATCGATCAGGCGCGTGATGTGGCCGTACGGGGGCAGAACCTTCAGCGTCGGGCGGCTAGTCGCGCGCGGCTCTTCGCAGCCCTGGACTAGTGTGAAAAACGGATAGGGAGTCGAAGATGCCGGCAACCTGCCCCGAATCCCCGCTGATGTTTACGCAGAGGGTGGCGTTGCACCTGAGCGTCTCGTATGTGTGGCCACCAGCGCAGCGATGTATTCCCTGAACTGGGCCTAGGAGTCACAGCCGGCGCAGGACGCTCACGACTTTACCCATAACCGTGGCCTCGTCGCCGAGGATTGGTGCGTAGGCGGGATTGTGCGGCATAAGCCATACGTGTCCGTCGCGACGCTTGAGGGTCTTGACCGTGGCTTCGTCGCCGATGAGGGCTGCGACGATATCGCCGTTGTCGGCGTCGCTCTGCTGACGTACGACGACCCAGTCACCGTCGCAGATTGCGGCGTCGATCATCGAATCTCCGACGACCTTGAGCAAGAACAGGTCCCCATCGCCAACGAGCTCTCGTGGGAGAGGGAAGACCGCCTCGATCTCCTGCTCAGCGAGGATCGGGCCACCTGCTGCGATTCGGCCAAGGAGTGGGACGTAGGCGGCTGCTGGCCGAGCGAACTCGTCGGTGGGCGCATCAACGACCCGGAGCTGTGGACCCGCGCCGGCGGCTGCAGCGTTCTCCGAGAGATCAGCCACGACGAGCGCGCGTGGACGGTTCGGATCGCGGCGTAGGAAACCGAGTTTCACCAGTGTGGTGAGCTGGTGGGAAACCGAACTCGGTGATGTGAGACCAACGCCGTCGCCGATTTCGCGGACGCTCGGTGGGTATCCACGGGTCGCCACAGTGTCGCGGATCATCTCGAGGATGGCGCGTTGCCGAGGGGTCAGTCCGGTCTCGTCGACGGGGCCGTCCGGCAGTTCGGTGACTCGTGCGCTCACGTGGTGGCCTCTCTCATGGTGATTCGGGTTTCTGGATCGGGTTGTGCCCTGAACGGAGGTGCGCAGCTGGTGTGACGGCAAATGTCAGACCTCGTTGTCAGGCTTCAATCGCAGTCGCCACTGACATGAACCGTACAGCGACGACACGCCGAAATCAAACATATGTTCGAATGTTATGGACGCGGCGTCCGAGATCTGCTAGAAATCGGACATCTATTAGATCGAACACACGTTCGAATATTAACGGCGCGGCATGCATCGAGTTGAGCAGGCGGCGGGTGAAGTGAGAGGAAGGGAGTCATCATGTCGATAGCGATTGCAGATCGTCGGGACCAGCGGATAACGACAAGCCAGCGGATATCGTCAAGCCAGCGCACGGCGACCAGTGGGAGTATGGCGGCCGCCGGGCGAAGGGCGCCGACCCAGCGGATGGCGCCGGTGCGCAGCGTCCGTCAGGAGCCCTCCGGTGTGAGTCTGGCGGAGCGGGTCGTCGTTGACCGATCCGTTGGCTGGAGCAGTGATCCACGCCAGTCGGCAATTGCCCGGAGACGTCGCAGGGCCAATAGTGCGCGACTGCGTGGTCGAATTGTTCTCCTCGCCGCAACGATCCTCACCCTGGTGGGTCTCGTCGTAGCATTTGGGCAGTTGGCCGGGGCCGCTGACATTAGCCGTACAGAGTCGCCCACGGCGATCATGACGGTGCAATCGGGCGATTCGCTGTGGACGATTGCGATGAACACAGCACAACGCACGGACCCTCGCGAGACGGTCGAGCAGATTCGCGAACTGAACGGGCTTCGCGATTCGGTGATCGTTCCGGGCCAGCAACTCATCGTTCCCCAAGGGGTCTGACCGAACCTTCAGATCTTCACGACGGTGAGCCCGACACGCCGACAATGCAAGCCTTGCGTTTGTTCCATGAGGAGACTAACGTCTTACCCCTAGATGTAGTAGTCGCAAGCCTGCTAGTCCTCAACAGGTTGTGGTGACGCAGTCACGGTGTATTCACAGGGTTGCCCCGGTCTGGCACACCTGAACACAACCGCGGCGCATCTGATGTGGCAGGTGTGGCGCTTGAGCGAGAAGTGAAGGGAGTGATCAGCAATGAGATGTCCATTTTGCAAAGAGGATGACTCCCGTGTGGTCGACTCACGCACGATTGAAGAGGGAGCCGCCATCCGCCGCCGCCGCGAGTGCGCGACATGCGGTCGCCGGTTCACGACGGCCGAGACCTCGGTGCTACTCGTAGCGAAGCGCTCTGGTGTGGTCGAACCCTTCAGCCGGGCGAAGGTGGCGACGGGGGTAAGAAAGGCCTGTCAGGGTCGGCCAGTGAGCGATGATGACCTCGCACTCCTTGCTCAGCGCGTCGAGGACGCCCTCCGCGCTGAAGGGCACGCTGAGATCCCTGCCATGGAGGTGGGCCTCGCGATCCTCAGCCCCTTGCGTGAACTCGATGAGGTTGCCTATCTGAGGTTTGCATCGGTCTACCGCTCATTTGACACCCTCGAGGACTTCGAAGCCGAGATCGCCTTGCTGCGGGCTGAGGGCGATGCAACAGGAGAAGAGCCCACGGCACTGACCGCCGCCGTCATCAACGATCAACGCGCCCGCTAGGCCGCGAGCACACCCACACACTTCCCAGTCCGCTATCCGCTCGAATCAGGAAGGCACGATCAATGTCCGTGACCACCACCAGTCCGTCGACTGACTCATCGTCATTCGTCCACAACACGCTGCGCAAGCCTGGGCTTGTCATCGAGCGGCTCTACACGACAGTGGGGGAGCACCCCTACGACTCCGTCAACTGGGAGCGCCGCGACGTCGTCCAGACGAACTGGAAAAGCGGTGAGATCGTCTTCGAGCAGCGCGGGGTCGAATACCCCGACTCTTGGAGCGTCAACGCCTCGACGATCGTCACGACGAAGTACTTCCGCGGTGCTCTCGGCACCGAGCAGCGCGAGTGGAGCCTGAAGCAGCTCATCGACCGGGTCGTGTTCACCTACGTGAAGGCTGGCCGCGAGCACGGCTACTTCCGGACCGACGCCGATGCCGAGATCTTCGAGCATGAGCTCACCTACATGCTGCTGCACCAGGTGTTCAGCTTCAATTCGCCGGTGTGGTTCAACGTGGGCACGACGGCCCCGCAGCAGGTGAGTGCCTGCTTCATCCTGTCGGTCGACGACACGATGGAGTCGATCCTCAACTGGTACAAGGAGGAGGGCTTCATCTTCAAGGGCGGGTCAGGTGCGGGGC
>CAMAWO010000147.1 GCA_945861925.1 Bifidobacterium breve
AAACGTTCGAGCGAGGCCATGCCTCGCTCGAATATGCGGTTTGGCCCGGGTGATGTCATGCCCATCAAGATAAACACTCCCGGCATCGGGCAAGTCGTAGCCGCTGATGATGTTGACGAGCGTCGATTTTCCGGCACCATTGGGGCCAATAAGGCCAAGTACCTCGCCCGGGGAAACCGCCAGGCTGACGTCAGTCAGGGCATGAACGCCGGCGAATGAACGGGTCACCCCGGTCACGCTCAAGGAGCGTGACCGGGGTGACTGCGCGTCGATCATTACGGGAAGACGACCTTCTTCGGGGCAACTGCCTCGATGAAGACCAGCTTGCCGTCCTTGACCTCGAGGATCGCCATCGGGCGGCCCACGTTGATGTGAAGATCAGGCGAGAACGAGGTCGGGCCGGCCAGGGTCGGCACGTCCTTGAACGTCTCAAGGGCTGCCGTCAGCTTGTCGCCGTCCCAGCTTCCGGCCTGCTTGTACGCCTCGAGGATGACCTGGAGGGTTGTCGGACCGGTGACAAAACCACCGACGTCCGGCTTGGCACCGTACTTCGCCTCGTACGCCGCCGCGTAGTCGTTGACGGCTGCGTTTGCATCGTCACCGTTCTTCGCGTTGTACGTCACGACGTAGTAGTCGGAGAGATTCGGGATGGCGCCGACCCAGAAGTCGCCGTCCATGCCGAAGCCGGAGACGATCGGGGTCGCAAGGCCGCCATCGCGGATCTCCTTAGCCACCGTGCCACCACCGGGGTTGTAACCGCAGTTGATGATGACGTCCGGAGCACCGGCTGCTGAGATCTTCGAGACGGTCTCCTTGACGGAGTCGCCCTGCACGTAGTCGTAGGTCTTGACGACGGTGCCGCCGAGTTCAGTGAAGCGCTTTTCGAATACCGCGCACTGGTTCTGCGTGTACTTGATGGATGTGTCCTTGAGCAGGACTGCGTTCTTCCAGCCCTTGCTGTTCGCGAACTCAGCCATGACCGAAGCCTCGCCGGGGACGCCATCGCCCATGGAGAAGCCGAGCTTGAGTCCGCCCGCAGGACCGTAAATCGGGTCACCGATGCATGGCGCGACGTTGAGGATGTTCTTGCCCTCCGCGACGAGCGCTGCCGGCGAGGACACGTCGTAGTCGCACGTAACGACGAGGACATTGGCGCCCTTGCCGATAACTTCCTCGGCCGCAGGTGCGTACTTCTCGAACTTGGTCTCGGTGTCGATGAACTCAACCGTGATCGGCTGACCATTGACGCCACCGGCGGCGTTCACTGCATCGACCTCCATGAGAAGGGCGTTGCGCGCGGGCGTATCGATCGGGCCCATGAAGCCGGAACCGGCCTGAACGATACCGAGAACGAGCGGATCACCGGTCGGTGCCGCTGCGGATGCAGCATCCGAAGCTGCCGCCGATGCCTCTGCCGGAGCTGAGCTCGCGTCGGAACTGCTTGTTCCCGACGAAACGCACCCGGACAATACAAGCGAGCCAGCGCCTACCGCTGCCGCCACTGCCATGAGACGAATCCTCATGCCACCTCCTGATTGAGAGCGAACCCAAAGGTCCTGCCATGCGAAAATTACGCCCGCGATTGCGGAGCTAATGGATTGTGACATTTGTTCACAACCCGGTTCAAGCAAACGTACGAGTCGTTACGAGATGTTTACCTGACGAGCGTCAGATTAACGCGATAAGGGTACCGCGGCCGGTTCGACTGTCACGTCGACCCCCGAAAGAATCTCGGCGGCAGTCTGGAGCGCCTCGGGGAGGACCTCGTCTCCCAGGATTTCGCCGGGGCCTCGCCATCGACCGTGAACCAAAGGCACCTCGGACTAGCTGGAAAGGTCCGTGGTCACTTCAGTCCGCGCAGTGAGGCCTTCACGAATCCTTTCCGGCCACGGCTTCGCGCCAGATGCAGTTCCTGAGGCATGAACGATGACGTAACTGCCACCGATGGCCCGTCCGCCGTCTGTCTTGCGCACGTCAAAACCGAAGTGGCACGAGGATGTGCCAACCTTGGCCACGCCGACGCGAACCTCAATCACCTCATCGAAGTACAGTCGATCGAAGTAGTCGACCTCGATGTGGACCCTTGGAATTCGGGGGATCATCGTCGCTTCCACTCCAATTGACCGGAAGAGCGCATGCTCGGCCTCTTCGATCCAGCGGAACACGGCAGTGAAGTGGTTATGACCCGCCGCGTCGGTCTCGTTCCACGCAACCCGGCGCCACACGATGATCGACGCACCCGAGACGCCTGCTCTAGGCGTCACAGCCGGCATGCATGAATGTCGGTGACAAGGATCCCCCGCGCTCCCATGTCGTATAACTCGTCCATGATGTGATGAACATCCGCCGCTGGCACCATGGCACGGACCGCCGACCACGCAGGATCATGAAGCGACGACACTGTTGGGGATTCTAGGCCCGGGGTCACGAGGCAGGCCTCCTCGAGGAGGCTGGTCGGGATGTCGTAATCGACGAGCACGTATGACCGCGCCACCATGACACTGTGCAGCCGGCGAACAAAGGTGTCGACCGCAACGTCACTAGGTGCACCCTCGCGCCGCACGACGAGGGCTTCCGAGACGAGCAGCGCCTCGCCGACGAGCTCAAGACCAGCGCGCTTGAGTGTCGTACCCGTCGCCACGACATCAGCCACCGCATCTGCGACGCCGAGAGCCACCGCGTTCTCGACGGCGCCGTCGAGCCGGACCACCCGCGCCTCAATGCCCTGTTCGACCAGCCAGGAGTTCAGCAGTCCCGCGTAGGAGGTTGCGATTCGCTTGCCAGCCAACTCCAGCGGCGAGCTCACCGTGCCCATCGGCGCGGCCAGCCGAAAACTCGACGGAGCAAAACCCAAAGGCAGGAGTTCGCTCGCCCGGGCACCTGAGTCCAAGAGCATGTCGCGGCCGGTGATGCCAGCGTCAAGCGTGCCCTCTCCCACGTAGATCGCGATGTCCTTGGGACGCAGGAAGAAGAACTCGACATCATTAATCGGGTCATGGACGACGAGATCGCGCACCCCCGCATCGCGGAGGTACCCGGCCTCAATCAGCATGCTGCGCGCAGGCTCGGCAAGTTGGCCCTTGTTCGGGACAGCGACTCTCAGCATGCCGGTCAGAGCCGACGGTAGACGTCATCGAGGCTCACGTTTGACGCAAGCATGAGCACCTGTACGTGGTAGAGCAACTGGGAGATCTCCTCAGCTGTTCGCTCAGGCCCCTCATGCTCGGCAGCCATCCATGACTCCGCAGCCTCTTCGACAACCTTCTTGCCGACGGCGTGCACGCCCTGGGCGATCAGTCGCACGGTCCCGGAATCCTCATCACCGTGCGCGGTCTTGCGCACGAGTTCGGCATACAGCTCATCGAAGGTTTTCACACACTGAGCCTAGGCCGAGACGTTGCCCTGAAGTGCACGCAGGGCTGCGAGGCTCGTCAATGCCGCCCAAGTGGCTTCAGCGCCCTTGTCCTCGAGTGATCCTTCAAGGCCGGCGCGGGCCAGCGCCTGCTCCTCGGTATCGCAGGTGAGCAGGCCGAAGCCGACAGGAATCATCGTGTCGAGGGCGACCTCGCTGAGCCCCGACGTCGCTGCCGCGCACACGTACTCGAAGTGGGGCGTGCCGCCCCTGATAATGACGCCGAGCGCGACCACGGCGTCGAATCGGCCCGAACGTGCGCATGCCTTTGCCAGAATCGGCAGTTCAAAGGACCCTGAGGCGCGGATCACGGTCGCCGTAGCCTGCGACCGCGCACAGGCGCGTTCCGCACCCGCGATGAGTCCGTCCATGATGACCGCGTGCCACATCGATGCGACAAGGGCGATCCGTGCACCCACAACGGGCACTCCCGCGATTGGAGCCCCGGCGCCGCTCATCGGCCCGACCCAACGACAGCGACCGGCTGAGTTGGTGCCATCGTGTGGCCCATCCGTTCGACCTTCGTGCGCAGGTAGTCAACATTGTGCTCATTTGCGAGCACCTCGATCGGAATTCGTTCGACGATCGACAGCCCGTAGCCCTCAAGCCCTGCCCGCTTCGCCGGGTTGTTCGTGAGCAGCCGCATGCTCACGATTCCGAGATCGGCAAGGATTTGCGCGCCCGTGCCGTAGTCGCGGGCATCCGAGGGGAGTCCGAGTTCGAGGTTTGCATCGACGGTGTCGCGCCCGCGATCCTGCAACTCATACGCGCGCAACTTATGGAGCAGTCCGATGCCGCGGCCCTCATGCCCGCGCACATAGAGCACCACCCCCCTGCCCTCCTCCGCGATGCGGCGCAGTGCCGCCTGTAGCTGGGGGCCGCAGTCGCAGCGCAGTGACCCGAGGACATCGCCCGTCAGGCACTCGGAGTGCACTCGAACGAGGACATCGTGCCCGTCACCGATATCACCGCGAACGAGAGCGATGTGCTCAATGCCATCGATATCGCTTCGAAAACCAACCGCGGTGAAGTCTCCGAACTCCGTCGGAAGCCTCGCCGAGGCGACACGCTGGACGTGATTCTCGTGGCGCCGGCGATAACGGATCAGGTCGGCAATCGAGATGAGCAAAAGCCCGTGCTCGTCAGCAAAGGCCCGGCAGTCCGCCGCATTCATCATCGTGCCGACGTCGTTCACCATTTCGCACAGGGCCCCCGCGGGAGTGAGCCCGGCGAGGCGGGTGAGGTCGACCGCGGCCTCAGTGTGACCGGCACGCCTCAGCACCCCACCGGGCACGGAACGCAGCGGCATCACGTGACCCGGTCTGGTGAGGTCGCCCGGCTCCGTCGCCGAGTCAGCGAGGACGCTGATCGTGTGGGCGCGGTCCTCCGCGGATATCCCGGTGCTGATGACATCCCGGGCGTCGACGGACACGGTATATGCGGTGCCTTTGCGATCCTCGTTCACGGCGGTCATCGGCGGTAGGCCGAGATGATCGAGAAGCTCGCCATCCATGCCAACACAGATGTAGCCCGAGGTGTACCTGATCATGAAAGCAGTGAGTGCCGGTGTCGCCGCCGACGCGGCAAAGATGAGGTCGCCCTCGTTTTCGCGATCCTCATCATCGACGACAATGATGGCCTTGCCGAGGCGAATCGCCGCGATCGCTTCCTCGATGGAATCCAGTCGCACCGTCCCTTCGACGGTCGGCTGATCATGGTCGAGCACAGCGGCGAGCGGCGAGGGGAGCTCCGGGCGGGGATCCTCGAGGTACATCTCATCGGCGGGTATCACAAAAGCCTTCCCTGCATCAAGCGCTCCACATACTTCGCTATGGCGTCCACCTCGAGATTGACCGTGTCGCCCACACGGCGCGAGCCCAGCGTCGTCTCCGCCAGGGTTGTCGGGATGAGCGACACACTGAAACCATCGTCGCCAACACCGACGACGGTAAGCGACACCCCGTCAACGGTGATGGATCCCTTCTCAACAACGTATCGCCCCAAACCTGCAGGAAGCGAGATCCGCATGAGGGTCCAGTGGGGATCAGCCTCGATCACGAGAACCTCCCCAGTGCCGTCGACATGGCCTTGAACGAGATGACCGCCGAGCCTAGAGTCCAACCGAGCCGCGCGCTCAAGGTTGACTTCCGAGCCGACTCCAGCGCTCCCCAGCGAACTGCGCTTGAGGGTCTCCTGCATGACGTCGGCGGTGAAGGAGTCTGGCCCGATATCGACAACCGTGAGGCACACCCCGTTCACGGCAATCGAATCCCCCGGACGCACATCAGCGAGCACCACGGACCCGCTGATGGCAATACGTTCGGCGTTCGTGAGTGGTTCCACCGACGCGACAGTTCCCCGCTCCTCGACGATTCCGGTGAACATGAGGTGATCCTTCGGTCAGGGTGCTGGGGTGCGAGGTGCGCCCCTTACGAGCACATCATCCCCGATCCGGCCGAACTCCCGCACATCGACCAACAGCGGCCCGCTCATCGGACCGAGCGCAACCGGACCGACCCCGAACAGGCGAGGAGCAAGCAGCCACACGACCTCATCCACGAGGCCCTCGTTGAGAAAGGCAGCAGCGAGGCTCGGCCCGCCCTCGAGGAGCACCTGCTGGACTCCACGGCCCGCCAGATCGGCCATCACCTCGGTCGGCACCCGGGTTCGCAGGTGAACCGTCAGCGCCTCATCATTGAATATGTGTAAGGACCTCGGAAGGTCGCGCTCTCCAATGACCACCCGCAGCGGCTGGCGGTCGGCCATCCGTCCATCTGCCTCACGGACCGTCAGCCGCGGGTTGTCGATGATGGCAGTGCCGGTGCCGACGAGGACAGCATCGACGTCACCTCGCAATGCGTGCACGAAGAGCGCCGACTCCGGGCCGCTAATCGGGGTCGGGCCGCCTGAGTCGTCGGCAACCCGGCCGTCGAGGGTCGCGGCGATCTTCAGCGTGACGAAGGGCCGGCCGGTTCGCTGCACGTGGGTCCAGCCTCGATTGACGAGTGATGCCAGCTCCTCCAGCACGCCCCCGATCACCTCGATCCCACCGGCCCGGAGCTCACCCGTACCGCCTCCCGCCGAAACAGTGGGGTCGGCTTGGGCGAACACGACCCGACTCACGCCCGCAGCGATCAGTGCCTGAACGCACGGACCCGTTCGGCCGACGTGACGGCACGGCTCGAGGGTGACAACCGCGGTAGCACCCCTGGCCGCGACGCCCGCCTCGTCCAGGGCCTGCACTTCGGCATGCGGGGTTCCCGCACCGCGGTGGTACCCCTCCCCCACCGTGTCGCCGGAAGCACCGATGATGACGCAGCCGACTCGCGGGTTCAGGCCACGCGGCGCGTCCGGAGCCACGGCCAATTCGAGCGCGCGGGCCATCGCGGCGTCCCAGTCGATCATCGAGGGACGGCACCGTCAGCGAGGTGCCTCAAGCGGGTGACCATCGCCGCGGGATCGGGATCGCTGAACACTGCGGAGCCCGCGACGAAGACATTGGCCCCGGCGCTCGCACACAGCTCGATATTCGAGGCGTCGATGCCGCCGTCGACCTGCACCCAGACGTCGGTACCGGCAGACTCTGCAAGCTGTCTCGCACGCTTGATCTTCGGCAGCATGTCGGCCATGAAGGACTGCCCGCCGAATCCCGGCTCCACAGTCATGATGAGGATCATGTCTAAGCCCGGCATCAGTCTCGCCACCTCCTCGACATCGGTACCGGGCTTAACTGCCACGCCAGCGCGCGCGCCTGCGCTTCGGATATCCCGGCAGATCCCCTCAGGGCTGCGAGCCGTCTCGACGTGGAAGGTGACGCTCGCTGCCCCGGCCTCGGCGTAGGACGGGGCCCAGCGGTCAGGATCGGCGATCATGAGGTGGCAGTCGGCCGGAACCGGGCAGTTACGCAGAAGTGACTCGATGATCGGCAGACCGAAGGTGAGATTCGGGACAAAGTGGTTGTCCATGACGTCGAGGTGCACGAAATCTGCTGCGATCGCAATCCGGCCCACCTCGTCAGTGAGTCGAGACAGGTCGCTATTCAACACGCTCGGGGAAATCAGGACGCCCACGGGGTCAGGGTAGTCGGCCTTGTCGCACAAGCATGCTCAGCGCTTACGCATGATCGCAAGAAACATGCCGTCGGTTCCGTGCCGATGCGGCCACAGCCGTACGAAGGGACCGTCCTCGAGGTCCTCGACGCCAGGTAGAAGCGTCCGGGCATCCTCAATGATGAGGTCATCGCGCCTGTCGACGACGTCGCTCACGACGAACTCCGTCTCCGCGAGGTGCGGGGAGCAGGTGACATAGGCGATGACTCCGCCGGGACGGGTGGCATCGCCAGCGGCATTGAGCAGGGCCCGTTGGAGGGGGCCGAGCGATGAGAGGTCCATGGGCGACTTGCGCCAGCGGGCCTCCGGCCGGCGCCTCAGCGCGCCGAGGCCCGTGCAGGGAGCATCGACGAGGACTCGGTCGAACCGCCGCTTGCCCCACGGTGCCGTCGTTGCATCACCGACGATGACCTCCACGTGCGCCGCGCCATCGACTGCCTGGTCAACGAGCACTGCCCGATGATGATGCTGCTCAACCGCCACGAGTTCGATCCCTCGCTCGGCAGCTAGGCCGGCGAGCAGTGCCGCCTTGCCACCCGGCCCAGCGCACATATCGAGCCAGGCATGCTCCTCATGGTAGACCACCGCGGCGGCAAGGGCCAGCGCCATGAGCTGGCTCCCCTCGTCCTGAACCCCGACAAGACCGGAGTGAACGACATTCAGGGACTCGGGCGTGCCGTCGGTGAGCACAGCGCCGATGGGTGACCAGCGGGTCGGCTGCACCTGCGGCAGCGCCCGCAGCTCTTCCGCGCTGAGTCGGCCAGGCCGGGCCACGAGGGTCGGTCGCGCTGGCTCATTGTCCGCCTCGAGGAGGAACTCCACCTCATCGCGCCGGTCACCCAGCGCATCCTGGAACGCTCGGATGATCCATGCCGGATGGGAGAGGCGTGTCGAAAGGCTCTCGACATCATCGCCCGCAACTCCGAGTTGCTCGACCCATTCCTCGGGACTGCGTGCAGCCACCTTGCGCAGCACGGCATTGACAAACCCGGCGCGTCCTGTCGCGGAGCCAGGGTTGCCGTTGCGCCGGGCCAGCTCGCAGGAGGAGTCGACGGCTGCATGACTCGGGACCCGCATCGCGAGGAGTTGATGGCAGCCGAGCCTCAGCACGTCCTTCAATCCGGCTTCGACGCTCGCCCAGTTCCGGGTGATGCACGACTGCAGCACTGCGTCGTACCAGCCCAGCCACCGCAGAGTCCCGTACCCGAGTTCGGTGGCGAAGCCCGCGTCACGTCCGGTGAGCTTGCGGGCACGAAGGAGGAGCGGCATTGCGAGGTTCGCGTACGCCTCGTCCTCTCGAACCGCGCGCAGCAGCGCGAACGCAGTCTCCCGGGACGGATCGATCCT
>CAMAWO010000148.1 GCA_945861925.1 Bifidobacterium breve
CGGGAGCACGCCGAGTGCGGTCAGCCAGGGGAACGTGTTCACGAGAGCCTCACCAGGACCAGTGCGAGCAGGACAAGGACAGTGCCGCCGACCATGGATAGGGCGTAGGAGCGGGCGAATCCGGACTGATACCGGCGCATGCGCCCCGACGCGCCTCCGACGAGCGCGGCGCTGCCGTTCACCAATCCGTCGACCACCCGGCCGTCGAACCAGATGAGCACCCTCGAGAGCCAAAAACTCGGCCGTACGATGAGTCCCTCGTTCACGGCGTCACCATAGAGATCGGCGCGTGCAGTCCGGGTCAGCAGGGAGCCGCGCGGCGCCACGATCGGCACCTCCCGACGGGCGTAGCTGATCCAGCCGATGATCGAACCGATGATGACGAAGGTGAGCGAGATGGCGATGACCGCTCCGGTCGAAAGTGGCGAGGTCGAGGTCGAGAACCCAACGACCGGCTCCAACCAGCTTTCGATGTTGCCCCAGAACAGCAGCGCCATGCCGAGGAAGGTCGAACCAATGGCCAAGATGATGAGCGGGATGGTCATGACCTTCGGGGACTCGTGCGGGTGGGCATCGTCCTCCCAGCGCGCCTTGCCGAAGAAGGTCATCGCGACCATTCGGGTCATGTAGAAACCGGTGATGCCAGCCGCCAGAATCGCAAGGCTCCCGATAATGGGGCTTCTTTCGAAGGCCGCATGAATGATCTCGTCCTTGGACCAGAATCCCGAGAACGGCGGGATCCCGATGATGGCGAGATATCCAGCCATGAACGTGATGAAGGTGACAAGCATTGCGGCCCGCAGCGCTCCGTACCGCCGCATGTTCACGTTGTCGTTCATCCCGTGCATCACCGAGCCCGCCCCGAGGAAGAGCCCGGCCTTGAAGACTCCGTGGGTGAGGAGGTGGAAGATCGCGAAAACGTAGCCGATGGGACCGAGGCCGGCCGCCATGACCATGTAGCCGATCTGACTCATCGTCGAACCGGCGAGCGACTTCTTGATGTCGTCCTTGGCCGAGCCGATGATCGCGCCCATGAAGATCGTAATGAGCCCCACGACGACCACGGCGGTCGCCGCCCAGACTGCCCGGTCGTAGATCGCGTTGCTCCGGGCAATGAGGTATACCCCGGCGGTGACCATGGTCGCTGCGTGGATGAGAGCCGAGACCGGGGTGGGGCCCTCCATGGCGTCGAGGAGCCACGCCTGCAGTGGGAACTGCGCCGACTTGCCGGCTGCGGCGAGCAGCAGCAGCAGGCCGATCGCAGTGAGGGTTCCCTCGTTCACCTCGCTCGCCTGCCCGAAGACGTCGTCGAAGGTCACCGATCCGAAGGTGACGAAGATGACCATGATCGCGATGCTCAGGCCGACGTCGCCCACCCGGTTGATGATGAACGCCTTCTTCGCTGCAGCAGCCGCGCTGGGCTTGTGCTGCCAGAACCCGATAAGGAGGTAGCTCGCAAGTCCGACGCCCTCCCAGCCGACGTACAGGAGCAAGTAGTTGTTCGCCAGAACGAGGAGCAGCATCGCCGCAACGAAGAGGTTGAGATACCCAAAGAATTTGCGCCGATTGGGGTCGTGCTGCATGTAGCCGAGGGAGTAGACATGGATGAGGGCTCCGACGACAGTGATGAGGAGAACGAACACCATCGAGAGCTGATCGAGTTGGAAGGCCATATCGGCCTCGAACTGCCCGGCGAACACCCACGTGAACAGGCTCTGGCCGATCGAGCGCTCCTCCGCACCGCGCTCCATAAGGCCGACAATCATGAGGATGCCAAGAATCGCCGACGCGGTTACGGTGAGGACTGCGAGGTACGGGCCCCAGGTGTTCGTGCGTCGCCCGCCGAGGAGAAGCACAGCCGCGCCAAGGAGAGGAAGCGCGATAAGAAGCCAGATCAGCGAGAACACGCCCTCGGCGGGCATGATCTCCTGAAGCGTGGGTGCGCCTTCTGCCCAGACGACAGCGCTGGCGTTGATCACCGCGCCTCCTCGTTCGTCACGTTCATGTCCTATCGGTTGTCGAATGACCCGGATGCTTCCGGGCGGTCGAATTTTTCCCGAACTGTTGCTGTTAGTACTTGAGCAGATTGGGCTCGTCGATTGAAGCGGATCGTCGGGTTCGGAAGATGGTGACGATGATGGCAAGTCCGACGACGACCTCGGCCGCTGCAACGACCATGACAAAGAATGCGACGACCTGGCCGTCTAGGTTGCCATTCATCCGGGCGAACGCAACGAAGGCGAGGTTCGCGGCATTCAGCATGAGCTCGACGCACATGAAGACGATGATCGCGTTGCGACGCACGAGTACACCGACCGCGCCGATGGAGAACAGGATCGCCGAAAGGATGACGACGTTCGACGGATTCACTGTGAGTCGACCTCCTTGATCTCGTTGACCTCGTGATGATCGACCGTACGAACGTCGCCTCGCGCCTGAAGTGGCCGGGGGATGCTCTCCTCGCTGATCGATCCATCCGGCAGCAGGGCAGGGGTATCGACCGCATTGTGTCGTGCGTAGACCCCCGGAGTCGGGAGGTTACCGGGATGCAATCCGGAGCGAAATCGTGCCTTGGACAGCTCCTGCTGCGTGGCTCGGGGAAGCCAGCGCTCACGGTGGGCGAGCACCATGGCTCCTAGTGCCGCGGTAATGAGCAGGGCCGAGGTTGCCTCGAAGGCAATGAGATAGTCGGTGAAGATGAGCCGGGCAATACCTTCGACGTTGCCCCCGTCAATGCTGTTGGCCTCGACGAGGCCCACCGTGGCGGAGTTCACGAGGCCCTTACCCACGCCGACGACAAGAAGTACCGCAAGGCCGAGTCCGAGCACGATCGCCGGGATCCGCTGGCCCCGCAGGGTCTCGATGAGCGAGTCAGACGAATCGACCCCCACCACCATGAGCACGAAGAGGAAGAGCATCATCACCGCGCCCGTGTAGACGATGATCTGCACCATGCCGAGGAAGGGCGCCGCATTCGCGATGTAGAGAACCGCGAGATTCATCATCGTAAACGCAACCCACAGCGCGCTATGCACGGCCTTGGGGGAGAGCACCAGACCCAGTGCGCCGATCACGGCGAAGCTGCCGCTGATCCAGAACACCCAGTTCTCACCGCTCATGGGGTCGCTCCGAAGCCGTCGCGTGGCCGATCTCCTGCTCGGGGACCGAGCCCTTGACCTTGCCCGCGTAGTAATCGCGGTCGGTAAGGCCAGGCACCATCGGATGCGGTGCGGGCAGCATGCCGGGGAGCATCGGCCCGAGGAGATCGACCTTCTCGTAGATGAGCGAGGCACGGCTCAAGTCGGCGAGTTCGTAGTCGTTCGTCATCGTAAGGGCGCGGGTCGGACACGCCTCGATGCACAGACCGCAGAAGATGCAACGGAGGTAGTTGATTTGGTAGACCCGCCCATAGCGCTCACCCGGAGAGAATCGCTCCTCCTCGCTGTTCGAGGCCCCCTCGACGAAGATCGCGTCGGCCGGGCAGGCCCATGCGCACAGTTCGCAGCCGATGCACTTCTCAAGACCGTCGGCCCACCGATTGAGCTGGTGACGACCATGGAAGCGCGGCTTCGGCGGGTACTTGTCGCGGTCCTCGGGGTACTGCTCGGTGACCACCTTCTTGAACATCGTGAAGAAGGTGACCCCGAAACCGCGGGCGGCCTGGGGTAGTTCAGCCATCGATGGCCTCCTGGGTGACTTCGCTGCGTTCCTGCACGATGGTGACGCCGGCCCGGGCACGGCGCGATGTGCCCACCGCCTGCTGGCCTGGCATTGGTGGAACCGGGTAGCCCCCCGCCATCGGGTCAAAGGTGAGGTTCTCCTCGGCCTCTTCCCGGGCGGCTCTGACCGCCTCGCGGCGGTCGGAGCGAGACTGGAATACCCACGACACGATGAGCAGGATCGCGATGGTGACCGCTCCGCCAATGAGCAATTCACGAGTCGTGAGCACGACTTCGTCACGCAGCACCCGGGCGGTCGCGACGATGAGGATCCACACGATCGAGACCGGAATGAGGACCTTCCAGCCGAATTTCATGAACTGGTCGTAGCGCATGCGCGGCAGGGTCGCCCGCAGCCAGATAAACATGAAGATGAAGACCTGCACCTTGATGAGCCACCACAGCATCGGCCACCATCCGGTCATAGCCCCCTCCCAGAGGGACAGTGGCCATGGCGCGATGTAGCCACCGAGGAACAGCGTCGTTGCCAACGCGGACACCGTCACCATGTTGATGTATTCAGCGAGGAAGAACAGTGCGAACTTCAGGCTCGAATACTCGGTGTGGAAACCACCGACGAGTTCGCCCTCTGCCTCAGGCAGGTCGAAGGGCGCGCGGTTTGTCTCACCAACCATTGCGGTGACGTAGATGAGGAAGGACGGCAGCAGGATCACCGCGTACCAGATGGGCTCCTGGGCAATGACGATCGCCGACGTTGACATCGACCCCGCGTAGAGGAACACCGCGACGAAGGAGAGCCCCATGGCGATCTCGTAGGAGATCATCTGGGCGCTTGAGCGCAGCCCGCCGAGCAGCGGGTACGTGGAACCTGAGGCCCACCCCGCAAGGACGATTCCGTAGATGCCGATCGAGGCGATGGCGAGCACGTAGAGGACCGAGACCGGGAAGTCGGTGAGTTGCAGCGGGGTCTCGACCCCGAAGATCGACACCGTGGGACCGAAGGGGATGACGGCGAAGGCGATGAACGCGGTGGTCGCAGAGATGACCGGGGCAATCCAGTAGACGGCGAGATGTGCCCCCTTCGGGATGATCTCCTCTTTGAGCGCGAGTTTGATGCCATCCATGAGTGACTGGAGAAGTCCGAACGGACCGACACGGTTGGGTCCAACGCGGTGCTGCATGCGCGCTACCACGCGTCGCTCCCACCAGATGGTGAAGAGGGTGAGGAGGACGAGCATCACGAAGATGCCGAGCACCTTCAGGATGACGAGCCACCAAGGGTCGACTCCGAAGGGGCCGAATGTCGGATCAGTCATGACCGTCCTCCTTCGCGAGCCTCAGCGGCGCGAACACTTACCGCATCTCCGATGCGAGCCCCGAGATCCCGGTAAACCGAGCAGCCGGGTGAATTGAGCGGCAGCACCACGGCGCCATCGATGACCTCGCCGACCTGAACCGGCACTTCGACACTGCCCTTGGGGCCCGTCACGATCACAGCGGCAGGGCTACCCAGCGAGACCGCGGTGCGGACAGACATCGATGCAACCACCGGTCGAGCGGTCGCCGCGAGAAAGGGCTCCCCCTCCTGCATGACGCCCGAGTCGATGAGTGCGCGCCAGGCGACCAGTACGAGGCGATCACCGTCGACGGGGGTGTTCGCGGGAGCGTGCGCGGGAACCGGGGCGCGCTGGCCACCCCACCGTCCAAGATCCCCGATCTCGCGACGAATGCCAGCAACATCATGGACGCCCAGACGACGCTCCATCGTGGTCGCGATCATGCCGAGCACCATCGCGTCGCTCTGGGCAAGTGAGTCGCGGAAGACCTGCCCGAAAGGCCGGGACCGGCCCTCCCAGTCCATGAAGGTTCCGGACTTCTCGGTGACGACCGCGACGGGAAACACCACATCAGCACGCTCGGTAATGGCCGAGTGGTGGTTCTCGAGGGCGATGACAAAGCCTGCCCCTTCGATTGCCCCCTCGGCGAGCTCAAGGTCCGGGTAATCGGCAAGCTCAACCCCACCCGTGATGAGAGCCGCGAGGCGCCCCTCGCTCGCGGCTATGAGCAACTGCTCGCCTGCGAGGCCAACGTCAGTGGGGAGCTCACTCGCGTCAATCCCCCA
The DNA here is from genome assembly GCA_945861925.1 of Bifidobacterium breve. Lineage (GTDB taxonomy): Bacteria > Actinomycetota > Actinomycetes > S36-B12 > S36-B12 > WLND01. The sequence continues at coordinate 5,803 of CAMAWO010000148.1, forward strand.
CGCTGCCGCAACCTGCTCGCGGGCCGTCGGATCAACAAGTTGCCGTCCGCCGGGTAGCAATCCGGCAAGGGCTCCTGAGTCAAGGGCACCCCGCTCCCCCGCCCGGCGCGGCACCCAGGCGAGCGATGCTCCGGTCTCGGTTGCCAAAGCGGCGACCGCTGAGGGACCGCCGACAACTGACGCAATGCGCTCCCCCACGAGGATGACTGCTCCCGGCTGTCCGAGGGCGCTCTTGACATCGGCGGGAAGTGTCACAAGCGCCTGCGCCTCGGCGCCGGGCAGGGCCGCCACAAGCTCACCTCGGATCTTGGCGAGCCCCTTGGTCGCGACGGCCCCGACGTTCACGATCCTCATTCGCCCGGTTCGGGCGGCCTTGCGAAGACGCAGGAACACGATCGGGGACTCGTCCTCGGGCTCGAGCGCGACGGTCATGACGATGGGCGCCTGCTCAAGTGACGCATAAGTGGTCGTCACCGGGGTGCCGGCAATGACGGCCGCGAGGAAGGCCGCCTCCTCGCTCGAACTCTCGCGGACCCTGAAGTCGATGTTGTCGCTGCCGAGCGCCACCCGGGCGAAGCGTGCGTAGGCATAGGCATCTTCGACTGTCGCCCGACCTCCGACGAGCACGCCGGTGGATGAGCCGGCCGCAGCAAGGCCTCGCGCGGCAGCATCGAGAGCCTCGGGCCAGGATGCTGGCCGGAGTTCGCCATCCTCGCGAATCATTGGGGCGGTGATTCGACCCTCTCGGAGGTAGGGGAACGCGAACCTTCCCTTGTCGCAGTTCCACTCCTCATTCACATCCGGGTCATCCCAGGCCAGGCGGCGGGTGACCGTACCCCTGCGGTAGTCGGTGCGCAGAGAGCAGCCCGACGCACAGTGCTCGCAGGTGGTGGGGACGGACACCAGATCAAAAGGCCTAGACCGGAAACGGTAGGCAGCGCTCGTAAGCGCCCCGACCGGGCAGATCTGCACCGTATTGCCGGAGAAGTAGGAGTCGAAGGGCTGATCCGCGGCGGTGCCAACCTGCTGCTTGGCTCCGCGCTCGAGTAGCTCGAGCATCGGATCCCCGGCGATCTGATCGGCAAACCGCGTGCACCTCGCGCATGATACGCAGCGCTCGCGGTCGAGGAGGATTTCGGCGCTCACGTTGATCGGCTTGTCGAATACCCGCTTCTCGCCATCGAAGCGGCTCTCGGGACGGCCGACCGACATCGCCTGGTTCTGCAGGGGGCACTCGCCACCCTTGTCGCAGACCGGGCAGTCAAGGGGATGGTTGAGGAGGAGGAATTCGAGCACGCCCTCCTGAGCCTCCCGCGCCACGGGCGAGGACATTTGAGTTCTGATGTGCATTCCATCGCTCACGACCTGAGCACACGCCGGTTGCGGCTTCGGCATGCCCTCGACCTCGATGAGGCAGGCACGGCAGGCCGCAACCGGGTCAAGGAGGGGGTGGTCGCAGAACCTGGGGATCTCGACGCCGAGGAGCACGGCCGCCCGGATGGCCAAGGTGCCCTTGGGCACCTCGATTGTCACGCCATCGACGGTCACGCTCACCATCTCAACTGCAGCGAGGTCGGATCTGGTACTGCTCGTCATCGTCATCGTGTTGCCCCTGCGAAGAGATACGACGCGACCGGATCGAATTGCTCGTCGGCCGAGGTGTGGGTCGCGGCGAGGAACTCGTCGCGGAAATACTTCAGGGCCGCCGGGTAGGGAGTGGCAGCGGCATCGCCGAGGGCGCAGAACGAGCGTCCGGCGATCTGCGTGCACACATGGGCAATTTTCTCGACATCAGCCTCTTGCCCATGGCCGTGCTCGAAGCGCTCGAGCATCCCAGTGATCCAGTAGGTGCCCTCCCGGCACGGGGTGCACTTACCACATGACTCGTGCTTGTAGAACTCCAGCCAGCGGGTCACCGCCTTCACGACGCTCACCGTCTCGTCGAACACCATCGGGGTTCCGGTGCCGAGCATCGTGCCGGCACCCGCCATGTCCTCGTAGGTGAGGGGGAGGTCAAGGTGCTCCTCGACGAGCATCGGGACAGACGAGCCCCCGGGGATCCAGAACTTCAGCTTTCGGCCATCTCGCATGCCACCCGCGTAGTCGAGCAACTCGCGCATGGTGATGCCGAGCGGTGCCTCGAAGATCCCGGGGCGATTCACGTGGCCGGAGACCGCAAACACCTTGAAACCAGGGGACTTCTCAGTGCCGAACTGGCGCAGCCAGGCCGCCCCCCGTTCGATGATGTACGGGATGTTCGCAATCGTCTCGACGTTATTGATGACGGTCGGCGACGCATAGAGCCCAGCGACCGCGGGGAATGGCGGCTTCAGGCGCGGCTGGCCGCGGTAGCCCTCGAGTGAGTCGAGGAGAGCTGTTTCCTCGCCGCAGATGTAGGCGCCGGCCCCTGCGTGGACAACGATGTCGAGCGAGAAATCGGTGCCGAGAATGTTGTTGCCAACGAACCCCGCCGCGCGTGCCTGCTCAACTGCATTCGCGACCTTGCGAACGGCGTTCGGGACCTCACCACGGATGTAGATGAACGCGTGGCTCGCCCGAATCGCGTAGCTCGCGATGATGACGCCCTCAACGAGGGCATGCGGATTCGCCATCATGATGGGGATGTCCTTGCAGGCCCCCGGCTCGGACTCGTCTGCGTTCACGACGAGGTAGTGCGGCTTGCCATCATTTTGGGGAACGAAGCCCCACTTCATCCCGGTCGGGAAGCCGGCGCCGCCTCGTCCGCGCAACCCCGAGTCCTTGACCACCGAAATGATCGAGTCTGGGTCCTGCTTCAGGGCTGATGCGAGGGCGCCGTAACCGCCGAACCGGCGATATCCCGCCAGGGTGTAGAGATCGGGGGAATCCCAGTGTTCGGTGATGACCGGGGTCAGTGTCATGGGATCAGTCCTCCATCGAGCTTGCTGCAGCGGTGGTTGCAGGAACAGGCGGCGCACTCATCCCGCGCTCCTTGGCGATGCGCAGACCGGCGAGCATTTTCTCGTCGACGCTCACGCCCTCGTCTGCGAGTCCGTCATTCGGGAAGGCCAGGGTGCGCTCGGT
>CAMAWO010000149.1 GCA_945861925.1 Bifidobacterium breve
GTTCGTGGGGTTCCGTTTCCCGCCGGACGTCATCCTGTTGGCGGTCCGCTGGTAACTGAGGTACGGACTGTCCTACCGGGATCTTGAGGAGCTCCTCGCCGAGCGCGGCATCGAGGTGGACCATGTGACCTTGTACCGGGGGGTCCAGCGATTCACCCCTGAGCTGATCGACGCGGCCCGTCCGTGCCGGCGCGCCGTCGGGGACCGGTGGTTCGTCGACGAGACCTACGTCAAGGTCTCCGGAGTGTGGCGGTACGTCTATCGGGCGGTGGACTAGCACGGCCAGGTCATCGACGTGTACGTCTCCAAGCACCGGGATATACCTTCGGCACGAAGGTTCTTCACCACGTCGCTGATGGCGCATCGTTCACCGGTGGAGGTGATCACCGATCGCGCCCCAGCCTTGGCGAACGTGACCGACGAACTGATCCCCGCCGCCTTCCACAACACCGGGCAGTACGAGAACAACCGGTGCGAAGCCGACCACGGAAGGCTCAAGGCCCGGCTGCGGCCCATGCGTGGACTGAAGACCGACCGAACGGCCAGCGTCGTGATCCGAGGTCACGCGTTCGTCCAGAACCTACGTCGCGGCCACTACGAACTCGGAGTCGAGGTCGCGTCGGTGTTCCGGCTGGCGACCGCATTCGACGAACTTCAACTCGTAATCTGAATGACCCCGCCTCCGCCCACGATCCAGCACGACCAACGATCGCGTAACGCACCAGTGCCCTGGCGACCGCCTCTACGCTGCGTGGCAGCGCACGATTCGGCAGGGAATCCGAACCGCGACGACGCCGTCATTCCCGGGAGCCCTTCGGTCGGTCTTCCCGACGCGGATACCGATCGTCACGGTCCATGACGCCGCGTCCCACAACATGGCATGGATGGGTTCAGCCCTCGGGGTTCCCTGCATCCCCCTGGGAGTCGACTCATTCGGACACTCGGGGACAATAGGAGACCTGTATGCCGCGCACGACCTCGACACCGGCTCAATCGTGAATGCCGCCATCGCTGCGCTGTCGGTCTGGACGGATCGCTCATGAGCGAGACGTCTCGCTTGGCGCGATTTAGCGGTTGGGGCGATGGTTCCCTTCTTGCACTGGAGCGTGAAATCGTGAAGGACCCCCGGCCTATCGACAAGTTGGGCGTTCCCGAAGCAGCGGCAGATGAGCAAATTGCCAAGGGCTATAGCCAGATCCGCAGACAGTTGGGCGTGCCGTTCGTCCCGACGATCTACCGAATCCTCGCGCAATGCCCCGAGCCCTTCCTGGTAGCCGTTGACGAACTCGAGGACATCGTGAAGCTCGCCGAGCACACGGATTTCAGCCGCAGAGTCCGACAGCAGGCGCATGCCGCATTGAACGAATCGAGATGCTGCCTACCGAAAGGCGTCGATCTCTCGGCACCTTTCGAGGCCGTCATGGCGAACTACTCAGTGGCAAATCCGATCGGCTTGATCTTCAGCCTGTCCATGGTCGGGCGACCATCGCAGCCGCACCCCGGCGTCATGGATTCGACGATCCCGCCGGCTTCCGATACTGACCTGAGCGCTGACATAGTCGCCTGCCATGGCGACGTGATCCTCCCGGGTTTCTGGCGGGACACCATGGTCTGGCCGGAGCTTGCCCAGGAACTCTGGACCTGCACGCGAACCCATGCGCGCGAGGGGCACGTCGAACGAGCGCGAGATTCGGTACTCGACTTCGCCGCTGCAACAACGTCCGGGACGGCCGTCGACGCGATGGCGGAGAAGCTGCGACCCATGATGCCGGCCGATCTCGTGGAGATTCTGGCGTGGTTCCCGACTGGTATTTCGACCATGATCGTTGAAGTGGAGTGGCTACTGAGTGCTCGGCTAGAAGCCGTTAAGGACGGGGGAGCCGCCACCTGACAGGACCCGGCCGGGCTATCGCCGGCCGGGTGTGGCCGGGGGCCGCTGGCTGCAGGAACGATTCCGTTTGCCTTCGTCAAGACGAGCCGCTACTGGACAGTTCGCCGACCGCGCAGGTACGAACTCGATGACTGCCCGGTCGATGTTCTGCATTCAGGTCTCACGCTCGATCAACACAGGAAACATGCCCTAGTCCTGGGATCGCTCACTTGGACGGTGCACGGGGATAACGATTTCGTTGCGTCGCGCGAACGGAGGCTTCCACGGCGGGTCGAATCGGGCCCACCGAGGCTCCCCGGATTCTTGCCACCCGGCTTCGGCCATCACTTGTCGAAGGTCCTGCGTACGGCGCGCGATGTTCGACGATGTCCAGCGCCCCGACCAGCGAATCGCAGCGGCTGTCTCTCCCGGGACCGCGCGCAGCGACACGCGCGAATTTGTGGGTGTCGGGTACTCCGACAGCGAGCGTCCAGCGGGGAGCACGAAGGAAACGGTCCACTCGCCTGCGCCCGCAGCCTCCTGGATGACCGGTGCCGTCATCGCTAGTCGCTCACTGGTGGGCTGCTGGATCACCGGCGCGGTCATCGCCAATGGCTCGGCGCTTTGGTTCGCGCCGGAAATGTACTCGAAGAGCGGCCGGAATGCCGCGCTGCCCGCCTGCTCGGCCGAGCCGGACGCGACAACGTCCGCAACAACCCAGGGCGCATACTCCCGCAGTTCTACGACCCCACGAACCTCCATGACCCGGTATTCCTGCTGCTCGGTCATGTCGGTCCCAACTCGGCGGAGGAGCCGGCTATGCCACCGGAAGTCACCAGTTTAAGCACGCCGCCGAGGTAGGCCAGCACATACGTGCCTGCAGCGAGCAGGCGGAGCCGGGTCGATTCGCGTTCGTGGTCAAGGACCCGTAGCTTCAGTTCGAGACCATCCACGCCTTCGCCGACGGGAACGGGCGGGCGGGTCGCGCGCTGATCCCGCTGGTGCTCCGCCGTCGGGGTGTTGCCCCGACCGGTCGCGCCTGCCGTGACACCCAGGAGTTCGCCGTCACCCTCGCCACGACCAGGGCCAGCGCAGTGGCACCTGCCACTGCCCACCAGACCGTGGTGTGGAGGATCAGGAGCGCGAACACGAGGCAATACGTCAGGTAGACGGGCAGGCTCTTGACCATGCCGCCCATCGCGGAGTTTGCGTGGCGCACCCCGAAGCGATGGGCGATGAACAATGCGATGGTGGTGGTCATGGTCGGGAACGCGCCGATGGCACCCGCGAGGCCAGGCCCGAAGTATTGGTTCGCCACTGTGATGAACGCGACGACGAGGGCTGCCGAACCCAAGGGCAGCATGCGGTGCATGCGCGTGGGGGACCCACCGGTGCGGATGGCGCGCGGCTGGCGGGCCATGGAGAACTCCCCGATAAAGATGGCAAGCACACCGATGACGATGCGGGCGATCTCGGGGGCCGGAATTACGGCGACCCAGCCAGCTTCGGTGGCGCCGACACGTGCTGCCAGCCGTTGGGCTAGGAGCATCGTCAGTACGGCAATGGGAACGCCGATGAACTCCACGCGCCTCATGATGTCCGACGCATTCGGTCGGCCCCGGGACCAGGAACCTCCGCTCGGCTGACTTCAGGCTAGCGGCGACGTCGGGTCGGTGGGGGACGCCTCGAACCGTGGCGCTCGAGGAGTGCCCGTGTCGATCCATCACCGCGAATCTGCGTTCGCACCGCCCCGATGCGTCGCTTGGCCTGGGAGACCGCTGCGGCGTGGTCAACGATTGGGTCCGGATAGTCATGTCGCTCATCTGTGGCGACGAGCCAGGGCGTCGCGAGCAGGGAGTCAGGCACGTCTCGAAGCTCCGGCACCCATCGGCGCACGAATGCACCGGTCGGATCGTGATCGAGTTGCTGCTTGACCGGGTCGTAGATGCGCAGAGCGTTCATGCCAGTGACTCCTGACTGCATCTGGATTTGCGGCCAGTGGATGCCAGGGTCGTAGTCGGTAAACCATCGAGCGAGCACTCGACCGGACTCCTGCCACGGCAGCCACAGGTCATATGACGCAAAGGAGACGATCATCGACCTCATGCGGAAGGTCGTCCAACCTGTGGCGGCTAGGGATCTCAGCACCGCGTCGACCATTGGATAGCCAGTCTGTCCTTTGACGAACGACTCGAGTGCCTGCGAGTTGACCGTGGTGAGGCGAAGGCTGTCGAAGGCAGAGTGCAGGGCCCTGAGCTCAATATTTGGTGCGTCTTCAAGTTTTTGCGTGAAGTGGTCTCTCCACGCGAGACGCTCCTCAAAGGCATTCAGTGAGAATCTCGGTGATGCAGGCTCACCCTTGCGTACCTGCACGCGGGCGTGAACCTCGCGTGCGCTGACCGTCCCGAGCGCGAGATGCACTGACAGACGTGAGCAGCCTGACCAGCCGGTCACGGGACTCGATAGGTGACGCTCATATCCGGCGACACGCTCAGTGAGCCACGTTCGCATGACCTCACGTCCGGCGCGTTCGCCGCCGCGCTGGCGATAGACCATCGTTTCCGCAGCCATGCCGAGGTCGCGCAACTCTGGGATCGGACCGAGCGCGACCTCCGTGGGTCGCACGGCAGCGGGCACGCGATGCAGCGGCTGATTGAACAGTGCCATGCGCTGCCGACTCCAAGAATCACGTGACGTGAGTCCGCGCATTGCACCTGATTGACGGTGCTCGAGGTATGTAACGCCGCGCGCGCGGCACCAAGCCGCGACTTCACGATCGCGCTCCCAGGTAGCCAATATGCCGAACTCTTCGTGGGAGTGCATCGACTTTATGGCCACTTCGATCGACAGGTCCTGAAGTACCGAGACCACCTCTCCGACCCGCACGATGAGTGGCGCCCCAAGCGCAGCCAATGACTCCCGCAGGTCGGCGAGGCCATCGAGCACCAACTCGACGTGTCGCGGGGACGTGTGCGGGTGGGCGATGAGGCTCGGCTCAATCACGTAGAGGGGGAGCACGGGTGCACCGGTGTCGACTGCGGCCGTCAAGGATGCGTGATCCCTCACGCGCAGGTCGCGCTTGAACCATACAACTTGAACGTCGGGGCGACCCATGATTGCTCCAGACGCTAGGCAAGGCTGACTGCGCGCACTGCGCCGCGTTGCAAAACGCGAAGCCCAAGCCTTGCCTGCTCGTGCGCAATGCGCAACCTGGTGGCCGATCTCAGGTCCGGGCGACCACGGACATTGCCACTGTTGCATTGACGGATCGCGGCGAGACGGTGAGAGCGGCGGGATGAAGTGCCATCATCGCTTCAGGACAGGAGGAGGGGCCGCAGACGTGACCGTTTGCGAGGGCGGCTCGCAGGTCCCCGCGAGGTGAGCGGTGCTTGGTTGCATCGCTGTGGCAAATTGTCGGGCTTCAGTTGTGGGCCGACGATGACTCGGTGCATTGCCATGACGCCGCCGCACGGCTCCTGGTGGCTTCGCACGACCACACGGGTCACCGGAGCCTTGGCTCGGGGTCACGCCCACGCCACGGCGCATGGAGGCAGTGCTGGCACCTTTGGCTACATTTGATGAGGCAAGCCAGAGGATCCAGGCGACATGAATCCGTTGGTACTGCTTCCGGCTCTACCGCAGGCGGATGATTCTCAGCCCGTGAAAACGGGGTTGGTTCAGCTGCTCCGTCTCGTCCTTGGCGAGTGTGAGGACCATGACCTGTAGCTCGGCGAGCTTTGCGGCCGCACTTCTCGCGTTGACCCTGTCGATTGATGAGGTGGTGATTACGTTCCTTCTTGTTGGGACTCAGCCGATACTGCCACTGTTGATGTTGTCACAGACGCGCTTCGGTTTCACCTCCGAGATCAACGCTGTCGTCACGCTGATAGGCGAGGTGAGCTGGACAAGTTCAAATGGACGAGAACTCGAGAAGCATTTCGTGGCGATATGTCTCGCCCGCCATCACGGTTGTCGTGGGGAACTGCAGGAGTCGCGGTGAGTCTGGGAACTTCTGGGTCTCCAATGTGAAGCCTGCATACTTGCAGTAGGGCTGGGCACCCTTGCCGATCATCTGATCATGAAGGTAACCACCGGTGTACATCTGCACACCGGGCTCAGTGGATGACAGTTTCATTCGTCGGCCGGAGGCAGGGTCGTGTAGTTGAGCGGCCTCGATCAACTCGGTCGTCCCACCCCACAGGCACCAGTTATGGTCGTAACCACAGCCGCCTGGAAACACATCCACTCCGAGGGGCGGAAGGTCATCGAATCGAGCGCCGATTGCCCGCATCTCTCGAAAGTCGTAGGGGGTGCCGTCGACCCGAAGCACCTCACCCGTGGGCATGAGTTGGCCGTCCACAGGAACGTAGAACTCCGAGGGTAGTTGCATCAATTGGTCCAGGACTGGGCCTGAGGCATGGCCCGCAAGGTTGTAGTAGCTGTGGTGCACCATGTTGATCACAGTGTTCATGTTCGGAATAGCCTGCAGGATGATGCGCAACTGGCCGTCTTGGAGTTGATATGTAGACACGACGTCGCAGGCTCCCGGAAAGCCCATTTCACCGTCAGGACTGCTCGTTCTAAAGGTGATCGAGTTGTTTTGCTCATCGATGTCAGCCGACCAGATTCGACTATCCCACCCGTTCTTGCCTCCGTGAAGATGGTTGGTCCCCTCGTTGCAGTCCACCTGATAGTCCGTGCCCAGCAGCCGGAACTGTCCCTTCGTGATCCGGTTGCCGTACCTTCCCACCGTTGCACCGAAGTAGGCTGGTGAGGCGACATATGACTCAACGTCGTCGAAACCCAGGACGATGTCGGCTGTCTGACCGCTACTGCCAGGAACATGCAACTCGGTCAGTCGAGCGCCATAGTCGGTGACGCGGATACTGAGCCCGTCAGTACTCTCCAGACGCCAAGCGTGTGCCGGCTTGCCGTCAACCTCGCCGAAGTTCTCCACGATGATCATGATCGCAACCTCCTGAATCGCCTGACGCGAATGCCAGCGCACTACCAACGTAGCTTTATCTGGAACGTTCAAGTAGAATAGGCAGGTCGATCGTTCATGTCAAGGGAATGCGATGTAGGCGGCTCGCTAGGTCGAACCTCGAAGGACGAGTTCGGTGGGAAACACTGCGGTTTGCTCTGAAGGCGTTCGGTCCTCGATAGCTGAAATGAGCATAGTTGCCGCTTTGCGTCCCATCTCGTAGGCGGGAACGCGGACGGTGGTGAGGGGTGGCTGCAGATACTCCGAGAACTCGAAATCATTGAAGCCCGTGACCGCGACATCGTTGGGAACATTCAGACCCATCGTGCGAACGGCGCGCATTGCTCCTGCAGCGAGCAGGTCGGTCGCGCACATGATGGCCGTCGGGGGCTTCTTCGACTCCAGTAGCCGTCGGGCGAGTACCTCGCCGTCGCGCGCTTGGTACGTCGATTCCAGCAGGATCAGATCCGGGTCGACGCGCAATCGCGCTCTGCGCATGGCCGTTCGAAATCCGGCGAGGCGCTGCTCGACCACGGCCCACGGAACTGCTGCGCCGATGAAGGCGATGCGGTCATGCCCAGCTTCGATGAGGAACTCAGCCAAACGCCTCGCACCGGTCTCCTGCTGAGCCCGCACACCCATCACGTCATCATCGAGTCCGGTCTCGTCTACGATCACGATCGATCGTCCTGCGGAAGCCGCCAAAACGATGGTGTCGCGCCGAAGACTGCGCGGTCCGGAAAGTTGAATGACGGCGCCGTCGGCGCGACCCTCAAACAGTGGCGACAGCAACTCTGCATTGAGTTGGTCTGGGCGTCCGCCTTGCACCAGCACCCCGTACCCATGATCGCGAGCGACATCGCCCACGCCGGCTATGAGGCGGGCGGTGAGTGGGTCGGCCAAGAAAGCAACGTGCTCGTCCAAAACGAGAAACGCGATGGTGCGGGCTCGCTGTGAGCGCAGGGACGCCGCTGCCACGTTGGGTCGGTACTTGAGCTGCTCCATTGCGTGGGAGACCTTCGCGAGCGTCTCCTCGCTCATCTGGTCATGACGGCCATTCACAAAATTGGAGACGGTCTGTATCGACACACCGGCTAGATCGGCCACGTCCCGCATTTTTGGGCGGTCTGAGGAACGACCTCGTCCCTCAGACTTCGCTGATTGAGTCCTGACCACCTGTCCTCTTCGGGTTCACCTTCAATCCAAGCGGCAGACAGCCTTACTCGGTGCGCTCGTGCTCAACAAAATTCGTTAGCGCCTTCCTCATCCTAGCCAAGGTCGCATCGTTGGTCGCGTCATCATGCGCTCCCGAGACGTACCAAATTCCTCGACCAGTGAGCCAGACGCCTGCATCAATGGCGTGTGGAACAAGGCGTCTATAGCGATCAGAGTCCGCCCTCTGGAGATCCGAAAAGGACGTGACTGGATCGGTCGTGTCGAAGGAGACGTGGAAGGCAGCCGGGAGACCGCGAACCTGTATCTGCAGATCGAACTCCGCAACGAGGGCACCCAAGGAGGCCATCAACTGCCCCCCGGTTCGCTCCACATCGTCATAGATGCTCGTGCTCTGCATGATCGCGAGGGCATGAACGATGGCAGCGCAGGACAGCACATTGGCGTTGAAAGTACCGGAGTGGTTCGTGCCGTTGGCGAAGAGGGACATGAGTCGGGCGCTGCCCACGAGGACTGAAGCGGGGAAACCGCCAGCCACTGCCTTGCCGTAGATTGCTAGATCTGGTTCAACACCGAATCGGCCGATTGCTCCCTGCAGACCGAGTCGAAAGCCCGTGATGGTCTCGTCAAATATGAGAACGATTCCATGGGTCTGGCTGATCTCGCGAAGGCCCTCAAGGAAACCCGGTTGCGGCATGATTGCACCGGCGTTAAGCATCATCGGCTCAGTGATGATCGCGGCGATCTGTTCTGGGTGCTCGGCGACTGCCTGTCGAACGGCCTCAAGATCGTTCCACTCAATGGTGATGCTCTCGTCCAG
>CAMAWO010000150.1 GCA_945861925.1 Bifidobacterium breve
TGGCGAACAGGTCGCACCCCCGCTTGCGCTGTATGCTCGCGACTCGATTGCCTTCGCCGCGTTGCTCATTCGGAAGGGCCAGCCCGCTTTGCACTACGTGACGTACCTATCCGAAAGACCAGGCAGCATTAGCCGGAGGGATTCACCGACGGCGTCGCTATCGCGATCCGCTCGGCTGTTCGCAGGTGCACTGTGTCTCACGGTCGTGGCGGCACCCATGCCAACCGCGTCGGCACACGAGGACGATCAGCCAGCCGCGCGGAGCGCCGAGGTCTCAACGCTCGCCGCTCCTGTCGCCGGTGCCGCCTGCTGTTACCTCGAACTATGCACTACGGGCTTTAACGCACCGTGTGATACTCGCAAACGCGCACCCTGACCGCTTCGCCAGCACTGAGTTGGCTAATCAGACCGTTCTGTCATTGTAAGTATCGACACCGAGCATGCGGGGGAAATAGATGAAGAAGGCCAGGGCAGCAAGCGCGATCCAATACGGCCACCTCATTTCCGCTCCGGCTCCCGGGCCTCAGGAACCGCGGTCCCCGCTACCAGGGCTTGAGGCATGCGTAGCCGCCGGGGGTGTCCATGTAGGCGTCCTCGCACTGCGACGGATCGCCGACGATGTTCGAAACCCGGTAGTCCGCATCGCCTGAACTGCAGGCGACCTCGTCGAGGCTCTTGGGTGAGGTCGCCGACCAGCACGAGTCGACCATCGAGGTCTGGACGTCACGGACGCTGCCGATACGCATCGTCGCTGGAGATGACGCCCACCTCGTCAAATAGCGTGCTCGTTAACACCGCAGCCTTCTTCGCCTCGGCCCGCTTGACCGCCGGCAGGAAGGTGAAGGTGTGCCACGCTTCCAGCCCGATGAACCTGGGGTCCGTCGTCGCCTTGCCCCGCACTGTGGTCACGATGCGTTCCACGGCAGCATGGTTGCGTTTGTTTGGCTGCTCGGCCAGGTAGTGGCACATCTCGTACGCCAGGCGCGGGTCATCTAGGTGTAGGGCACGTTCCTTCGCCAGCAGCAGCAGCAGCACTTCACGGGCACGGGTGTCGAACTTGAACGAGTGTCGTCGTTTCCGGATTTCCTTGGGGCAGCCTTGCGACACTCTCTCTGGCCAATCAGGCGGGGGAGCCGGAGGCCATGCGCGAGAAACTTGAGCTACCGTGCACTCCCGGCTGCGACGCACGGTCCGTCTGGCCAACCGCTGCTCTGTTGTTCGTCCTGATGATGGTCGGAACCACGCAGGCAGCAGGGTGGGGCTACCAGTCGGTCGGTGCCGGGATCCCGTAGCGGGCGCAGACGCTGCGCACAGCGGTGACATGTTCGGGGTCGTGCGGGCTGAGCGGATCGTCGGACTCCGGCCACACGGACACGTGGATGAACACGGCCCAGCAGGTCTTGTTCGTGGCACGGCGTGAGGGGTACGCGATCCCGCCGGGGAGCGGGTCGAGTGCGTGAACGGCGGCAGAGATCGCCTGGGTGACCGGCCGACCGTGGTGGTCGCCGGCGAGGACGTGCGACATGTCTGGGTGGTCGGCGTCCGGGTAGTGCTCGCGAAAAACCCGGTCGGCAGGTCGATCACCGTGATGTCGGATTCGTGAGTGAGGAGTCTGCCGACGCGTTGCCGAGCAAGCCAGTCGATCAGCCCGGCAGCAGCGTCGGGGGTGTGGTCTGCCTGGTCGACTCCGGTCACTGCATCGAGCCGTCTGTCTAGTTCGGTCGTGAGCGCGGGGCGGAACCGCTGCATCGTCTCCAGCAAGCAGGTCTCGATATCCTGCGCTGTGTACCGGACGGAGTACCGCTGCTCAGGGTCATCGAACCGGTGGACGGGCCCCTCTGAAGAGGGAAGGGCAGGTGACTCGTACACGTCGCGGGCGACCCGGCACACCCCGTAGTTCGGTAGCCGCCGGTATGCGCCCGGCGGCAGAGGAAGGCGCGGCGTCACGGCTCGAGGAACGACCGGACCGCTCGCAGCAGGGGCCTGCCGACCCCGAGAGGATCACCATCCGCGAGAACCAGCAGGGGTGGCTGGTCATCCAGGTCAGGGTTGGCCGAACGGAGGAACGCGGCAGCGGTTTCCGCGGAGTATGCGATCTCGATCGCGCGAACGATCTGGGCGAGGAGGGTCAGTCGGCCGGCGACGGCGCCTTCGCGCGGGCTGGCGTGCTGATCGCGCCAGGCCTTGATCTGACGTGCGTCGGAGAGCCCGAGACCGACGGCGGTGTAGCGGGGGCCGATCCGGTCGAGCAGGTAGCCAGCGAGTTCACCGGCCGACTGGTGGACCATCTCGCGGCTCGCTTCCTTCAGCACCGTGCTCGCTGTTGGGGCCTTGATGGCAGTCATAGCTAGCCGACCTCCTCTCCGCTATCGAACAGCCTGTCGTATCCCCTATCGGCATGAAACGGACCGAGTGCGTGGTCTCGGAGATGGCGGCATCGACCTCGGCGTTGAACACCACACGCGCATGGTGGGTGAGTTCTTGCGCCGCGAGTTCCCCGCGCCGGCAGCCGCGACTCGCAGGCGCGACGCTGAACTGGGAGCCGACACCGAGCGTCCCACCCGCGCCCAGTGATCGAGCTGCTGCTTGGTTGAGCGGGACTGCCGCTCGCCCTCAACCGCAGCGGCGTCCATCAGGTCCGCCGCGACCCGCGTGGGCTGATCCGTGATTGCTGCAAGGCATGGTCTGGCGCCGGGCGCAGGAGGCCGCAGGTCGATAATGATTGGGGGACAGGCGCAAAGCCCTTAGCCTGAATCGACCGATGGGTGACGTGTTGCGGCTCTGATTGCCGTTTCGGGAATGGTCGCGTTCGGGGGCATCGGCCGACGTGCGCTGTGGGCTTCAGGGGCTTGGCATCGACGTGGACGACGCGCCGCTCACCGGATCGGGCACGGTAGAACGGCCGCAAGCATTGGCTGCTCGAGCAGTCCATCTCCCGAACGCGGCATCGGTACGGACGACATCCTCGACGCCAAAGCCTCCACGCCCTAGACCACACGCCTGATTTCCGGCCTTGATAGGGCCGGTATCCGGGCCTGTCACTGTCAGAGGCTGACGCCTGCGATATACAAGGTGAAGCACCGGGCGGTCTGTCGACGTCCCGAAGTGGTTATCTGTCAGAAGGACCGGACCGGACGTACGAGAAGTCCCCCCGCCCCCCACTTTGCGACGGGTTGCTGAAGGCCGTTCGTTAACTGCTGGGCCCACGCGCTGACCGGAACCCCCTTCGCAAGGCCCCGCAGTCGTGGGGTCATCTGGCGGGACCTCCCAGTCTGCTCTTCGCTGGGAAGGTCCGCGGTCGGCGTCCGCTTGCGGGCTTGCGAGGACGACCAGTAATCCTGGTCCCCGGTGATGCCGTCTACCAACCCCACGACGGTGCGCCTGACGTACATCTGGTTCAACTCGCGCTTCGACGGCAGGAACCAGTCGGAAAGGCCTCCACCCCGATAAGCCGACGTAGCCCCCGCCGCTGAATCCTTTCCGCAGGCCTTGATGATCAGTTTGGTGTTCGCCGCACCGGTGCCGATCGCCGTGCCTGTCTTGAGCGCCTCGTCATAGCCGGCTTTGCCCTTGTCGCACCATATCCAGTAGGGGTCCTTGTTCCAGTTCGCCGGCGCGGACTCAAGGTAGCGCCCCCAAGCCTTCACCGAGCCGGCGTCGTAGAAGACGACTCCGCCACCGGGGCCGGTATCGCCGATCGCACAGGGCGCGCTCGCCCCATCGCAGGTCGCCGCACGAGCGGACTGCCCGGTGACCACAGACACCCCGCCCAGCAGCGCCAACGCCACCATCGCCGCACCCGCGCGCCGAACGAACATCATGCCTCCCGTGGCTTATCCCGCTAAGTCTTTACCAGAATGCACCTGCCACCGCAGCCCCTTTCCGCGTTGCGTAGGCAAACTGCAGCGGTATTGCGCGTCACTGTACCCCTGATTAAGCCTGAATCCACCGACGGGTGAGAGACGTGTTGCGTCGCTTAGCAGCAATTCCCCACTTCCCCCAAGGTCGCCCCGATTCGGGTGTGGTCGCCCTCAACCCCGTCCGGGTTCCGTCTGCCTTGTTCTCGTTCACGGTGTCGCGTTCCCTTGATTCAATGTCGCCCGCGATTGTGGGCTGTCGCCTGCACTCAAGGAGCAGAAAGCGCTGCGACCGTATTGAGGAGGTCGCCCAGTTCCCCTGACCAACCGTCGGCGCGTAGCGCATCGAAGGTCACGCGATCAGCGTCAGACAGCAGTGCGCGGGCGACGTCCCACCAAGTGAGGCCATCTGCGTTGTACCCGTCTTCGTTGTACCCGTCTTCGTTGTACCCGTGCGAGTCGTACCCGTGCGAGTCGTACCAATTCCCCACAAGACCTATTCAGAATCTTTTTCCGGGTGTCACTGCCTCGGTCCCAGCAGCAATAGCATGCTCTGGATACGCTCGAACCGCCGGAGTCGGCACCGCACCCCCTATCGCGCACCGGCTCCGGCCCAACGAATGAACCTCGGACGACCTCGACGCGGCCCCTTTTTTGTGGGACTTGCAAGACTCGCGTTTCCCCCACGACGGCGCCGACGACTCCGCGACCTGGCACCTCTCAGACTCTGAGAACCCCACCTCGCGCGGACGACGGCGGGCCGCAATTCATCGAGTACGCCCGGCGGAACCGGAACCGGAGCCGACCGCGACCGCAACCGAAGAAAACGTGTGAAATGAGGCGATGCCTGAGAAATCGGCGGGGTGTGCAACCGGTCGGAGGTCGTCGAGTTCAACCCGGCCCCTCGGTTATCTCGTCTGCACGGTGCAGGCAAACCTTGGGGCGGCTCCGAGGTCGTGCGGTCGACTCGTCAAGGTTGGCAGTTCTAGAGCCGGCTATTGCTACAAGGGACCCCCGGCAGCAATAACCGGAAGGATCATTCTGAATAGTTCTGCCTTACCTGCTTTTGCCCGCTTTGTGGAGTCTGCAATTGCCTGAGGGATACGTAGCCACTCCGTCCAGGGAAACGCTGAGGAATGTCCTGAGCATGCTGCCTTCGTTTTTAGCGTCAACGCGTTGCCAGAACAATTCTCCTGTGGCTACCCTTTTCGTGTCCTACTGTCCCTTGCGATCATCGTTTGGGAGTTTGGCGATTCAGAGTGAACCGTTCAGCAGTGAGCATGGCGACCATCCAAAGCCGGACGGAGCGTTCGAGGTGAACGGGATCCTGAAGCTCGCCTCGGTCATGCTTGTCGTTCCTGTCTTGTTCGGGTGCTCGCCGTCGACGCCCGTACCGGGCGCGTTTGGCCCATCGGCGAACGCCATGTCGACGCCTTCGGGCCACTCAGTACCGTCCGCTGCGTCAACGCCGGCGGGAGGCGCCGCGACCACTGGCGGCCCCCTCATCCTCGGAACCCTTCTGGCCGCAACCGGGCCCTTGGCGTCCTATGCCCTCCCCGAGTTCGCCGGCATGGGTGCCGCCGTCGACGCGGTGAACGCGGCCGGTGGCGTGCTCGGGATGCCGGTGCAGAAGATCAATGGCGACTCGGGTAACACCCAGTCGGTCGCCTCGCTGTCGCTGGAGCGCTCCATAGACAAGGGGGCTCAGGTCATCATCGGCGCGACTACCTCCACGATGTCCCTCTCCGTCATCGATCAGGCCGTCGCCGCTGGCGTGCTGCTGTTCTCTCCTTCGAACACCGCAGTCAAGCTCAGCGACCCGGCCATCACCCAGGGCCTCTACTTCCGAACAGCCCCGCCCGACTCGTACGAGGGCCTGGTCCTGGCCGGACTCGCGTTCGATGAGGGCAAGCGCTCGGTCGCGATCATGCAGATCGATGATGCCTACGGCGCGGAGCTCGCCGACTCGTTCACCCTGGCCTTCAAGGAACTCAACGGACGTGTCGTCGCTCACGAGGTCTACAACCCCGCCGCTTCTTCGTTCGCCGACAACGTCGCGAAGGTCAAGGCCGCAAAGCCCGACGCCATCGTCCTCTTCGGCCTCAGCGAGTCAACCAGCGTGATCGGCAACCTCATCGACGCGGGCATCGGGCCGCAGGACGTCACGCTCTACCTGTGCGACGGGAACATGGACAACTCCCTTGCCGATGGCCTCCCTGCCGGCGCACTCGAAGGGGTCAAGGGCACGATTCCCGGCGCCTTGGCCGACCCTCAGATGCAGGCGGCCTTCCTCGCGGTCAACCCCAGCCTGACCAACTTCGTCTTCGCACCCGAGACATACGACGCCGTGGTCATCACCGCACTCGCTGCCGAGGCAGCCGGATCCGTCGCGCCTACCGACATCGCAGCCCAGATCCCGCTCGTGACAGCCATCGGCAACACCGCGTGCACCACCTTCGCGGAATGCCTAAACCTGCTGAAAGCGGGCAAGGCCATCAGCTACCGGGGACCCTCGAGGGCCCGCGCACTGCTGACGAACGGCGACCCCTCGGTGGCCGCGATGGGCATCTGGCAGTTCAGGGCCGACGACCAGATCGCACCCGTCGACGAGGTGGACGGAGACGTACCAAGGGCCTCCCTCGCATGACAGCCATTTCGCAGCCCCTCCGCGCAGCTGGACGCAGAGGGTCACTCCAATCGTGCAGATTGGCGGCGGTCACACGGCACGATAGCTTCGAACATTCGAGTGGGAGCCACCCCCGATCGCCGCATGGGACTGCCCGCGCACGCACCGGCTTCATGACCATCCGCCGGCATGGCCGTCTCGGACAAGAATGCGAAGGCGCGTCGCGACATCACGTGTTGTCTCATGAGCGAGCGAATCTCGTGAAGAGGACTTGAGGAACTCGCGTACGAGGAAACTCGAGCGAACCCGTCGCCCCCGTCTGCGGGCAGGCCCGAGCGAAATCAGTCTCCTCAGTCGGGAAGACGACTCCGTACGGTCGTTGGCAGCCCCTCGACGTTGAGGAGAGTCGCGGAAAAGCAGCCAGTTTGAATCCGACTCAGTTCGCCCGAGGGCGCCCCGGAGACTCGAGTCATTGACCCCGGCAGAATCCAGAGTGGGTGGGCTGCCTGACCCCCAAGCCATGCCAGGTCAGGCAGCCACCACCGCGATCTAGCTGTCGGCCTCGACGACGTGCGCGCTGTCAGCGGACACCATCGTGGAATGAAGGTGGGGGCCGACCTTCCACCATCAAGGCCGACCCCAAACACCGGGCCAACAAACACCTGTTTCTTGAAACAGGAGCGACGAGGTGAATTGAAAATAGATGAATTGCTAGAAGGCCCTTATCGCGCGGATGCCGAACTTTTTATCCTTGTAGAGAACCATTTGTCTATTGCCATCGCCAAAGTTCTCCTTATACGCGTTCTGATCCCCTGCGAAGGCACCTCCACCTGCCTCACTACTCTGCGAGGAACTCCAGTAGGAGTCGTCCGCGAACCCACCAATCGCGTTACGGTTTGGGTAGTAGGCAAGAGCGTTGAGTTCATCTAGGGATGGCAGCGACCAGTCGGTCATGCCGCCACCGTGGTACTTGCGAACCTGTTGTCCGGCATCGCCTGGGACGCAGTTTTGGACCATGGCGGTGGTGTTCGCGTACCCCGACCCAATGTCCGTGCCAGACGCGTTCGGAATTTGGTTCTTGTCACCCATACCAGTGCAGTACGCGTATCCCCTCCCGGTGCCGATACCGCTCTGGCCCCAGTCCGACGTCTTATCGGGGCTTCCACCGCACCCGTTGCAGTCGACCAGTTTCCCGTTCCAGCCGTTTGGCGCGACTTCAAGGTAGTTGCATGACGATTCCATGTTCGCCCCGCACGGGAACGGGGACGACGAGGCGTAGAAAACGGTGCCCACACCACTCTCACCGATACCACCACAGACATACGCCAAACCCGCATCACACACATTATTGTTTGCTGGGACGGGAGGACCGCCCAGAAGAATCGGATCATCAGATGACCCCGACGGTGAGGGTGAATCCGTCGGCGACGCAACCGGGCTTGCCGGTGCCTCAGTTGATGCGGGGCTGGGGCTGACCGGGCCAGGTGAGGAAGTGGGACCCGCAGACGATGACGCCGGTGCCGACGCAGGCGCTGCCAACTCAACGTCGTCCTGTATCGCGCCAGCAGGTCCCGCTGTCGTCGACGAACACCCCGCCACCGCAGCAGTGACGAGCACCAACCCAACAGTCAGTAGTTTCAGGCGTGTTCCCATAGCCGTACCCCGATGTCTCACGAAGGGGGATGCGAGTCATCCCGACGTCTCTTTGACGAAGGATATCCCGGCAAGGTTCCCGGAAAAGTGACAATGCTTACGAAGGGCTCGCAGCCCCCGTGCGACACACCGCACCGCAAGCCCTGCAAGGCTCGTGGAAGCGCGATCAACGCCGTGCACGCACCCAACCCGCATGCACCTCTCAGCTCCACCACGTTCGTCGTTTCACCCATGATCCGGGAGCACTAGAAAGATCCGAGGCTCATTGGGCGACGATGTTCACTGTGTAGGTGCCGCCGAGAGTGCCAGTGGAATCTTGAATCTGAAATACCGTCGTTCCGAGTCCGCCGGAGTAGTAGTAGACGGTCTGAGAAGTGTCATTTTTTGTGGAGGCAAGTTGCGTGTTATTCATCGGGACGTATGTGTCTTCATTGCCCAACTGCACGCTCCCACCGCCACTCGATGGGTTCACGGTGGTACTGATCCACACGAAATTCGTGCAATTACTGCCCGCCGTCACTTCAATAGCTGAGACATACGTCGGCGTTGAAGAGGTGCCGTTCGGGCCGATCGATCCCGTCCAGGCATTGTCGGCAATCGGAGTTGTGCACGATTGACTCGGTGCAGACGTGGGATATACGTAAGGCACAGATTTTCCTAGGTCTTGGCTGGTGCCCGGAGGCGAATCGGCAGTAGAGGCACCAGCCGAC
>CAMAWO010000151.1 GCA_945861925.1 Bifidobacterium breve
GGCACCATGGAGGCGCGGAAGCGTCCAGTCGAGATCCTGCGCGGCTTCGAGGCTGCCGTTCGCGATGGGCTCGACGCCGAGCTCGTCTTCATCGGCAACGCGTCGTCGTCGTCCGAGGCCATCAACGCCGAGATCCGCGCGGCGGTCGCGTCCGGCACCCCGGTGACCTGGGTGACGGGAGCCTCCGACTCTCAGGTGCACGACCTCGTCCACGGAGCCGATGCCTTCCTGTCGTTCGGCGTCGAGGGCTACGGAATCCCGGTGCTCGAGGCGATCCGCCTCGGCACCCCGGTGCTGTTCGACGGCATCCAGCCGGCTGGCGATCTCATGGTGGGTCGCGGCGCCATGCGCGTGCCGGCGGGCTTTGAGACTCAGATGGCTGAACTCTTCACGACATTTGGTCGGCGAGGGGGGCTCGACAACCTCAGGGGCGAGGTCGACCCGGCAATGGTCCCGTCGTGGCGGGACTTCGCGGCCCGGGTGGCGGGTGCGTCAGCAATGATCTGACGCGCAAGGCCAATATTCGTTCAACGGTTGAGCAGGGGTGGCATGTCGGAGCGGGTTCGTTCGAGTGCGTGGTGGGCGCTGCCCATCGCGTTCTTCATCATGTGCTCGGGCTGGGCACTCACCTCGCCGGTCGGCTCGGCCCCCGACGACGACTTCCACCTGAGCTCGATCTGGTGCGCCCAGGGGTTCAGGGTGGGGGTCTGTGAGGAGTCGCCGGCGAACCCGGCGGCTCGCTTGGTGCCCGCGAATGTCGCGGCGGCCTCTGATTGCTTCCGTTTCAAGGCGGACGTCTCCGCCGGATGCACGACCTCGATCATGGACGATGCTGCGCTCATCGAGACCGAGCGGGTCAATGCGACCGTCAGCCTCTACCCGCCGGGCTTCCATGCCGTGATGTCGGTGTTCGTCGGGCCCGATGTCGAGCGGTCGGTGCTCGCCATGCGCCTGTTCAACGCCGCCCTAACCGCGCTCGTCATCGCCGCCCTCCTGCGGCTCACCCCGGCCGGCCTGGCCAGCGCATCGGTGCTTGCGATCACGGTCACGTTCATTCCGCTCGGCCTGTTCGTCACGGCTTCCACCAACCCGAGTGCGTGGTCGATCATCGGCATCGGCGGCTACTGGGCCTTCGCCATCGCCTTTCTGCGACATCGCAACTGGCGTGACCGGCGGGGTTTGCTGCTCGCCGCTGCCACCCTGGTGACCGCGGCCATGGCCATCATTTCGCGGGTCGACGCGAGCGCCTACGTCGTCCTTGCGACCCTCATCGCGCTCACGGTGTCTGGGTGGAAACGTGCGCTGGGCACTCCCGGCAGGCTCGTCACGCTTGGCGCCATCGTTCTCGTCGCGATAGTCACCTACATCGCGGTCTCGCCCGTCGACGTTATCGCCCCCTCGGGAGCGGCCATGGGCAATACACATGCCGGTGCGGGCCTGTTTCTCACGAACCTCGTCTACCTACCCACGCTGTTGCAGGGGATTGTCGGCGGTTGGAACCTCGGCTGGAACGACACCCTCATGCCGCCGTTCATCCCGGTTATCGGAACGGCCGTGGTCGGGGCGCTGCTCTATCGCGGGCTGCAGGAGGCCACCGTGCGCAAATTGGTGGCCACTGCTCTCGTTGCGGGCTCGCTCGTCCTCGTACCGCTGATGTTCCTGCAGTCGCAGGGACTGGGGGTTGGCGAGGTTGTGCAACCGCGCTACCTCTTGCCCCTGCTCACCCTGCTCGTCGGGGTGGTGAGCCTCGGGCCGCGGTTCGGGCGACCGCTGCCCCTACCCGTGACTCCCGCCATCATCATGGCGGTTGGGGTGACGCTCAGCGCCGTTCTCGCGTTCTGGGCGAATGCGCATCGGTACTTTGCAGGCAGCGGGTTCGGTCTCTTCGACCCCAAGGTAGAGCCGGCGTGGACGACAGCAACCGGGATACCACTGGCGGCCATCGCGGTGGTCACCATTGTCGCGACAGCGGTGTTCATCAGCGGGATCTTCCAAGTGGCCGCGGAAACTCCGATTGACGAAGGCCGTGAACAGCTTCAGCGACCTGGGAGCCGCTAAGCGGACCTTGGCCGAGCGGTTGCGTGGTCACTCGGTTCACAATGCATGGGTGCTGCCGTGGATGGGCCATCCACGACGCGAACCGAGACGACCAACTCGCAGCCCATGGCCTCCAAGTACTCGGCCAACGTCTCGACGCGCAGGTTTCCATCGCCGGTCAGCACTTGGCTGACTGCGCTACGCGACCTGCCCAAGCGCCGTGCCAATTCAGCCTGGCTGATTCCCGAGGCTTCCATCCCCTCATCTAGGGCATGAAGCACGTTTCGGCGAAGCCGTGCAGACGCAAGGGCCGCAGTTCCCCCATGCATCGACTCAACGATGGTACGAAGGTTCATCTGACGGCGTCCTCTCATTTACGACTGAGAGGTGGGCGCCAAATGTCGCACGGAGATGCCTCGGTCCTCAAGGTCGAGGCGCAGCAGGAAGCCTGGGGTGTCCTCAGCCAGCCAAGTCTCGATCGCCGCGCGCTGTGTGGCAGTTGGAGTTCCCTGGGGGTCCGTCGCCCCGTCCAAGACGCCAAGTGCGGATAGCAATTCGACGTAGGACGTGATTTGGTAAGTCTCGCCGGGGCGGACGAACTCGCACGGCTCGTCGAATTCGAAGACGACCGCCATCAGAACGTCACCTCCCCTAGCACTATCGGGACCCGACCGCTCAGGTCCACACCAGAAACGAGAATACTGCAGTTCGGCGGAAGAAGGAACTCTGCCTGCCAGCGCCACTTCTCAGGTCCGAAGGCAGGCAGCCACGCACCGGGAGTGCCTTCCGGAACGCTCAGGCGGTACAGAACGCCCTTGGGTCCGTCGCCTAGGAACGAGCGAGCGATACTCTCCTCAACCGAGGTTGAGATGAAACCCTTGAGTCTAGGCAGCTGGTCACCCGGCGTCAGGCGATTCACGGCCAGGCCCCTGCTGGTGGGGATGCCACGCCATACGGTTATCCCCGGAGACCCAAACTCGCGACTGAGCCATTGCAGGCCATTGAGCATCGACCGGAACCTGCCGAGGTCCGCGTCGCCAAGTCTCTGCAAGGATTCAGGAGCCTGCCAAAGCACCCTGTTGAGCAGGGTATGGCCGCCATCTTGATACCTCTCGACCGCTTGCGGTGTGCTTGCCACCGGAGAAAGAGCCAGGTCTCGCACTCGATCGTCGAGGACGGACAAAATGCGAGCTTCCTCAATCGACATCGCAAACCGATCCCTCCGAGAGGATGAAGTCCACACGATAGGTGCACGTGGACGCTGTCGTGACAGCCCGGGCGCGTCCGGCAGTCCGGCTAGCTCCGCCCGCAGTTCAGCGGCTTTAGCCTCCTGCCAGTCCAGCGCCTTGCGCTGTGCCTCGTCTCCGTCGGCGACGGCCTTGCGCAGGCCCGGGATGGCGGTGACCGCCGAGGTGCGCCCGGTTGCACGGGCGGCTTCGAGGCCGGGGGCGATCGAGCGGAGGGTGCCGCCGACATCCTCTGCCGTCAGCGTGTCGAGCATCGCACTCGTCGAGGCGAGCAGCTTGCGGCGTGCCCGATTCAGCGGGTCGTCGCTCATCTCAGGCGGTCGGGACGTCGACGCCGAACGCCGCGGCCTGGGCAGCGGCGGCAGCCGCGGACTCCTTGGCGAACTCGTCCTGCATCGTCGTGATCATCTCCGGCGAGTAGCCCATCTCGGCCCAGATCGTCGCCAGGGGAACGCCGAGGGAGCGCTGCTTCGTCAGCGCGTCCATGAGCTCCGACTCGCTGTGCGGTTCGTTGTCCTCCCACACGACCTCGAGGGCGTCGTCCGCAGGGACGCCGGACAGGTCGCCGGCGAGGTTGAGCACCGCCTCCCAGTCCTCGCTGAATGTCCGGGCCCGGTCCTTCTTCTTCTCAAAGCCGTGCGTGGCGCGCGCGCATTGCGCTCCTGGTCGCGGCGCGGTCACTGATGCGACAAGCTGTGGGAGTTGCAGGGCGAACATGACGCGTATTCGAGCATCAGGGGCTGACATGCCCGTCCTGCGACTCGCGTGGACTACCGTGACCCCTTGTGAGAAGCAAGGGCGTGCTCGTCGCGATCCCCGCCTGGAATGAGGAGGGGTCGATCGCAGGTGTCATTGCCAAGGTCCGCGAGCACCGCCCAGATGCCGACATCCTCGTCGTGAATGACGGCTCCACCGACGACACGGCACTCCTTGCCACTCAGGCTGGGGCTGTCGTGGTGTCGCTCCCCTTCAACGTGGGCGTCGGTGGCGCCATGCGGACCGCTTTCCTCTTCGCGCGGCGCGAGGGGTACCAGGCGCTCGTCCAGGTGGATGCCGATGGCCAGCATGACCCGGCTGACCTCGACCGAGTGCTTGGCGGCTTGGACCTAGCCGATGTGGTGGTCGGCACCCGTTTTCACCCCGACTCCATGTACTTCGTCGGCGGGCCGCGACGATGGGCAATGAGGCTTCTGTCCTTCAGCCTGAGCAGGATGAACAAGGGCGTCATTACCGACCCAACATCCGGCTTTCGTTCCGCCGGGCCTCGCGCGATCGCACTCTTTGCTGTCGATTACCCGGCGGAGTACCTCGGTGACACCGTGGGATCCCTCGCGATTGCGATCCGCAGGGGTCTGGTGATCCACGAAACACCCGTGACGATGTACTTTCGGCAGACCGGGCGGCCGAGCAAGAACGCGATCTGGTCGGCGCTCTACCTCGGCCGCGCGACACTCGCCCTTCTCGCAACCGGCCTCCAGGGCGGCCGTAAGTCGAGGGGCGACCAGTCATGATCCCGAACATCCTTGCGGGGCTCGCGTCCCTAGTGACGTTCATCTTCGTGTTCAGCCTGCTTCGTCGGGGCGTGCTGCGCGAGCAGTACGCGGTCCTGTGGCTGATCGTCTCCGCGACCGCCCTCGTCTTCGCGGTCATCCCGCGAGCCCTGTACTGGGTGAGCGAGACCGTCGGGGTGGCTACCCCCGCGAACCTGCTCTTCTTCATGACCGTTGTCCTCCTCGTTCTGGTGAGCATCCAACTGAGTTACGAGCTCAGCCGCCACGAGGCAAGGATCCGGCGCCTGGCGGAGGATGTCGCCCTGCTCGACCAGCAGATCAGAGAGCTGCGCAGTCAGCGCGATGGCAGTTGACGACGCCTGCCTCATCCTCGCCTTCAATCGCCCAGATCACCTGCTGCGACTCATCACCCGCCTTCGCGAGGTGCGCCCACCGCGGATCTACCTCGCCGTCGATGGACCCCGGCCTGATCGAATCGGCGAGCAGGAGGCCGTCGTGGCGTGCCGCCGAGCCGTCGAGGAGATCGACTGGTCCTGCAACGTCGAAACCCTGTTTCAAGAAGCGAATCTGGGATGCGGCCTGGGAGTCGCCACCGCAGTGAGCTGGTTCTTCTCACATGAGGAGCGCGGCATCATCCTCGAGGACGACATCATTCCGGACGTCTCATTCTTCCCGTTCTGCAGTGAGTTGCTGGAGCGCTACGCGAACGATCCGAGGGTCTTCGCGATCTCAGGCTGCAACTACGTGCCCCCGGAGGAGATGAGCAGCACCGGTGCCTACCGGTTCTCGCGCGTCCCGCATATCTGGGGGTGGGCGACCTGGCGCCGGTCATGGGAGGCCCATGATCTTGACATCCGGGATTGGCGCCGTCGACTGCCGGCGAAGGAGTTGTGGCGGGCGGGTGGCCGTTCCCTTGGCGGGTTCGCCTACTGGACGAGCACCTTTGAACTCCTCGCCCGCAAGCAGGTCGACACCTGGGACGGTCAACTCGTCCTTGCGAGCATGGCGGCGGACCAGTGGACCGCCACCTCGAACGTCAACCTTGTCGAGAATCTGGGCTTCGGCAGCGAGGCGACCCACACCGTGAGGCGGCCCGACTACCTCCGGCCGGTCGAGGCGATCAAGGTTCCGACCGAGGCCGTCCCTGTCGTCGTCGACGAGCGTGCCGATGCATGGACGAGGAGATATCACTTCGGTGCCACGGTGCCGGGATTCGCTGCTCAGGCGACGCGCTACCTTAGGCGTCATCTAGGGAGGACACATTGACAATCGCCAAGGGCCGAGCCCTCGTCACGGGCGGTGCCGGGTTCATCGGCTCCCATCTGTGCGAACGGCTGCTCTCCGATGGGTACGACGTCCTGTGTATCGACAACTACTACTCGTCGACGAAGGACAACATTGCCCACCTGCTCGGCAACCCACGCTTCGAGGTCATCCGGCACGACGTGACGTTCCCGTTGTATGTCGAAGTCGATGAGATCTACCACCTGGCCTGCCCCGCGAGCCCGATTCACTACCAGCGAGACCCGGTCCAGACGACGAAGACAGTCGTCCACGGGTCGATCAACATGCTCGGCCTCGCGAAGCGCACCGGAGCGAAGATTCTCATCACCTCGACCTCCGAGGTATATGGCGACCCGCTTGTGCATCCGCAGACCGAGGACTACTGGGGCAATGTCAATCCGATCGGGCCGCGTGCCTGCTACGACGAGGGCAAGCGTGCCGCTGAGACCCTCTTCTTCGACTATCACCGCCAGCACAACCTCAAGATCAAGGTGGTTCGGCTGTTCAACACCTACGGCCCGCGCATGCACCCGCATGATGGTCGAGTGGTCTCCAACTTCGTCGTGAGCGCCCTGTCGGGTAAGCCGCTCACCATGTACGGCGAGGGTCAGCAGACCAGATCCTTCTGCTACGTCGATGATCTCATCGCGGGCCTTGTCCTCATGATGCACAGCGATGACTCCGTCACCGGCCCGATCAATCTCGGGAATCCAGGGGAGTTCACGATTGCCGAACTGGCAGCCGAGGTCATCAGACAGATCGGCAGCGACCCCGGCATCACCTATCACCCGCTCCCCACGGATGACCCGGTCCGACGTCAGCCTGACATCAGCCGGGCCAAGGCAACACTCGGATGGGAGCCGACTGTGCAGCTGCGCGAAGGGCTCGCGACAACGATCGACTACTTCCGTGCTTCCCTGAACCTGTGATGCTCGGCCCCGTCCTCGTCCTGCTCACCTGGTCCGGGGCCATCCTCGTCCTCATGGTCCTCGGACTTGCTCCATCGCTCATCGGACGCGAGTCGAGGTCACTTGCGGTCATCCTGCGCATGTCGCTGTGGTGGGGCCTGCTTGTTGCCACCGGGGCGATCCTCGTCATCAATCTTCGTGTCCCGCTGCGGAGTCCGCCAGCAACGTGGGCGTTCCTCGCGGCGCTCGCTTTTATGGGCGGCGCCGCGTGGCTTCTCCTTCGGTACCAACGCGCGCCAATGCGTCGAGGCCTTTCATGGCGACGTCGCTGGTGGCTGGCGCCACTCCTGGTCTCCTTGGCGCTGTGTGCGGTCGTGCTCGCCGTTGCCGCGCTCGGTCCGGTGACGAACTACGACAGTGGGCTCTACCACCTTGGTTCCGTGAAGTATTCAGGCGACTTCGCGACGATTCACGGACTTGCGAATCTGTACGCACCCTTCGGTTACAACAATTCCCTCTTCCCATTGGCCGCATTTCTGGGCAACGGGCCGTGGGACGGAATCGGATACCGACTCATCAACGGACTCATCATGATGCTCATGGCGTCTGATCTCGTCCTGCGCCTGCTGCAGCGCCGCTACAGCGTCGGCACGTTCGTACTCCTCATCGGCCTCGTCGCCTCCTGGATCCCACTCATCGCCCTCGCGGACTACTGGGTCACGAGTCCCACCTCTGACTCTGCGGTCATGATCCTCACGTTCGTCTCATTGGCCTACCTCTGCGACGCTCTCTCGAGGCCGAGTGGTTGGCAGCCGAACGGAGCCATTGCGGTTGTGACCGGGCTGCTCCTCGTCTCGATGCGCCCGATCATGGTGTTCTACCTCCTCGGCGTACTCGCGGTGCTCCTCGTGCGGGCAGTCCGGCTCGAAGCACTTGGCCGCTCGGCGTCGGGCTTGAATCGCGGGCTGTGGGCATTGCTGGCAGGTGCGGCTGTCGTCCTTGCGGTCATTCAGACCGTGCGTGACTACCTGCTGAGCGGGTGGCTCCAGTTTCCACTGTCGATCCTTCCGTTCGACGTGCCCTGGCGGGCCCCGGATCCGGTGCTGCTGCGGGAGGCGACCTTGGGGGCTGCACGGGACGCAGCCAATTTCCGTGAGGCGGCGCAAGGTTGGTCGTGGGTAGCGCCTTGGCTCGAGGCTTTGCCGTCGCAGTGGGAGTTCTACGAGTTCGGTGCGCTTCTCGCCGGTGCGGCGGTGGCGATCATGCTCGCGAAACGCTGGAACAACTCGCTGCGCGGTCGGACGCTCCTGCTCGCCCTGGCCCCGAGTGTGCTCACGAGCCTTGTCTGGTTGATCGCCGCCCCGCCGACCTTTCGCATGGCCTGGGGGCCGGTGTTCAGCCTCGCGGTGATCCCCTTCGGGTGGGCCCTGCATTCCATCTACCGAGGTGCCACCGCTACACCAAAGCGCTTGATGAGGCTTCAGGTAGTTCTGTCCTGCGGCACGTCGTCTGTGCTCATCCTGCTGTGCCTGTTCTGCGTGATCACCCGGCTGGATCTGGCTTCCATGACGAGTGAACGTGCGCTTGCAGTCGGCCCATTGTCCGTGCCGTATTCGATCTCGCCGGTCGCGTTACCAGCAGTGCAGACAATTTCCCTCAGGGAGGGAACGAGTGTCGTGTGGCCGGGTT
>CAMAWO010000152.1 GCA_945861925.1 Bifidobacterium breve
GCGGTCTTCGTTCCGCAATTAGTGCGCAGGATGCAGGATGACCCAGACGGCGGGCAGGCATACGCCGATCGGCTTCTCACCCTCGTCGGGACAGCGCTGCTGGCGTTGTCCGTGGTGGCGGTTATTGCCGCCCCCCTGATCGTCAACCTCTACACCCCCGATGACTACCCGGAGGCTGAATTCGAATTAGCCGTGGCCTTCGCCCGACTATGCCTGCCCCAGATCCTCTTCTACGGCATCTACACCATGTTGAGTCAGGTACTCAATGCGCGTGGGAGATTCGGTGCTCCGATGTTTGCCCCAATCGCGAACAACATCACCGCGATTGCCACCTTTCTGCTGTTCATAGCGGTCGCGGGGACCTCGGCGGCCGCAGACGGCAACCTCACCTCATCCCAGGTCCTCATCCTCGGTATCGGCACGACCCTTGGTGTGGCGCTGCAGGCACTCATCCTCATCCCGATCCTGCTGCGCAGTGGTCACGTGTGGGGGTTGCGCTTTGATTGGCGCGATGCCGGCCTCGGCCGCGCCGGCACCCTCGCTTTCTGGACGGTGGCGCTCGTTCTCGTCAACCAGGCCACCTATGTGGTGATCGCCCGTCTCGCGACCCAAGCCAATATTGACGCCACCGCAGCAGGCGTAACGGCGGCCGGGCTCACCACCTATCAGAAGGCCCACCTCGTCTTCATGCTCCCGCACAGCGTCATCACGGTCTCGATCGTGACCGCCATGCTCCCCGCCCTGAGCCGGCTGGCCCACAGCGGGGATCTTGCGCGTGTGGGCCGTGAAATCGGGTCCACGATGCGCCTGGTGTCGGCCTTCATCATCCCGATTGCGGCGATTCTCATGATCACCGGTTCAGGTCTTGCGGTGCTCATCTTCGGTTACGGCGCCGCTGTCCCTGCCCAGGCGGCGGTTATGGGCCAGATTGTCTCCGTCTTCATGTTTGCGCTCCTGCCATTCACCTTGTTCTACGTGCTGCTCCGCGGGTTCTATGCGCTTGAGGACACCAGAACCCCGTTCCTCATCACCCTAGCGTTCAGCCTCGTCTGGCTCGTTCTCGCCGTTCCACTCTTTCGTGTCGTGGGCAGTGGCGGACCCCAGGTGGCGAGTTTGGCCCTCGCGTACGGGGTGAGTTACTGGGTCGGCATGACCGTGTCGTGGATCCTCCTCGCACGGCGGCTCGGGGGCATTGATTCCGCACGGACCCTGAAGGCGCTCCTACGCATGGCGGCGGCCGGTGTGATCGCCCTCCTGGTCATGCTCGGCGCCCGGGCGCTGCTTGTCGCCTACGTCACCGGCCTTGGCTCACAGGACAAGGGATCCGTCCTCGTCATGATCGTCGCGGTGTCAGCCGTCGGGACCCTTTCCTACCTCGCCGCGGCCTTATTGCTCCGTATCCGCGAGGTCTCAGAGATGATAGGTGTCGTCAAGCGAAGGGTGCGCAAGCGGTGATCGAGTCCAGGCGGATCGCGCGTTACACCTTCCTCGACGAGGTGGTGTCCCGTGGGGGTGACACCTCGGTCATTCATTGGCGCGGGTTCGATGATGTGCTCGCCCGCGATGTCTCGATCAGATTGATTCCACGTGACGACCCACGATCACCGGGTGTGGTTGCCGCAGCGCGAGCCTCGGCTCTCGTCGATGATCGACGACTGCTGCGCATCCTTGATGTGTTCGATGTGCCAGCCACCGACGAGGACCCCGCGACGATCGCGATCGTCAGTGAGTGGGCCATCGGCGTCACGATTCAAGGAATGATGGAGGCTCGAAACTGGGAGCCCCTCCCACTCGAGCAGGCGATCTCGATCGTCGACGATGTCACCCGCGCCGTCGCGGCGGGTGCCACGAGCAGTGTGTGCCACGGCAGGCTTCGTCCATCGAGTGTCATCATGACGGACGCACAGGAGGTCAGGGTCCGGGGACTCGCTGTTGATGCGGCCTTTTGGGGACAGTTCAACACCTCCCTGACTCCAGCGGCAGCCGATGTTGATGCTCTCGGAAGCCTGCTGTACCTGCTCCTCACCGGGGTTTGGCCGGGCTCAGGTAGCCTGCCAACGATAGGTCTCCCGAGGGCACCGCGAATCGGCGCCCATGTTCTTGCACCTTCACGAATCTCCGCATCCGTGCCGCGAACTGTTGATGACTGCGTGGCTAAGTCTGTTCAGGACGCCGAGCGCACCCGGGCTGTCCGTCTGGTGACGAGTGCTGCCGACTTCTCGATGATGCTCGGACTCCTCCGCGGCTACACCACCGGCCCAACTGAACCGCCCATCCACGTCGCGGGAGACACTCGGACTCTCGGCACCGTCGGACGTGTACTCACCTGTGTGGGTGGCATGGCCGCGATCGCCGTGTGTGGAGTGCTCGGTTGGACCCTCATCGTTGGCGGAACGAGCCCTTGGATCCCGAACCCCAATGCGGCGGCCGACTCGCTGCTCACCAACACTGCAGCCCCCGTCGTCGCCGAGACGGCGGGGATTGAACAGGTCATTCCGGTGGTGAGCGTCACCTCGTTCGACCCGTACGCCGATGACAATCGAAACGGTAAGGCGGACGGACGCAAGGGCCGTGAGAACGAGGCAGCGGTACCGCTTGTGATTGACGGGGATCCGGTCACGGCTTGGACGACGAGTCGTTACGGTTCCGCTGATGGTGATGGCAAGGGTGGAGTCGGGATTATCTTGGACCTAGGTTCTGCGCACTCGGTGAACTCCGTCTCCGTCGACTTTGACGATTCCGGGGCGCAAACCGAGGTTCGGGTATCCGACAAGGTCTACCGGGACCCCGGGACCTGGAATCTTGTTGCGAGCGCCCCGGCCGGTGGGCGGTCCATCGAATTGCGATCACCACGAGCAAAAGTAGGTCGATACGTCCTCCTGTGGTTCCCCTCCCTTCCTGATTCATCAACCACACCGGGTGCCTTCTCATTGGGGGTCAGTGGGGTTGAGGTCCGAGGATGATCGCGACCGCCTGT
Source organism: Bifidobacterium breve (assembly GCA_945861925.1). GTDB lineage: Bacteria > Actinomycetota > Actinomycetes > S36-B12 > S36-B12 > WLND01. The sequence goes on from CAMAWO010000152.1 coordinate 2,978, forward strand.
TCCCCCCGATCCACTGCGTTAGGCTGTGCAACCATGGAGGAACTCGAGGCGACAAGCGACGCCGAGTTGCTTTCCCGTCACGTGGCGGGTGATCCTCACGCCTTCTCCCTGATCGTCGAGCGGCACCGCGACCGCCTCTGGGCGGTGGCTCTTCGGACCACCGGTGATCGAGACGATGCTGCCGATGCGCTGCAGGAGGCGCTCATCCGCGCGTTTCAGCGTGCGAGCCAATTTCGAGGCGAGTCGGCAGTGACCACCTGGTTACACAGGATCGTGGTGAATGCCTCATTAGATCGCTTGCGGCGCAATGCGGTTCGAGCCACGCTTCCGCTTCCCGACGCTGACACGAAGGCTGGTCGGGCACTCATCGACCCAACTGATCACGTCGGGCAACGCGAGGATCACATCGCCATCGCCTTGGCGCTTGCCGCCCTTCCAGAGAACCAGCGCGAGGCCATTCTTCTTGTCGATGTGGCGGGTTGGTGCGTCGAGGATGCCGCAACCATGCTTAGTTGTCCCCCGGGAACAATCAAGAGTCGGTGCAGTCGAGGACGCGCCAAATTGGCGGTGGCACTCGCCCATCTTAGAAATTCACCACAGGAAGGGAACCAGGACGAGGTCTCGCCCGTCCTACCCGCGAGAGGGGTGAGAACGCGTGAATGATCACGTCGATGTAGGTGAGCAGGGATCCGAGGCATGGGTCACTGCGATCCTTCGCGGTCCGGACACAATGCCGCGAGCGGTGTGGGAACGCCTTGAGGCCGCGCTCAAGGATGAAAGTGATGCACGGTCCTCGGGTGAGGTCACCACAAGCATGGCGACCGTCACCGAACTCGCGCCAAGACGCCGGCGGTCTTTGGTCACCGGGTTGGTCGCCGCAGCCTTGGTGCTGGTCGCGGTGGGTATCGTGGTGCCGGCGACGCGGGGCTCTGACGCAGGCCCTGATTCGTTCGCGATCGAGAACGTCACTCCTGGGTTGGCCCCCGCGAGTGATACGGAGCGTCCCTCTCGGCAGGTGGTCGCAAGTGGCATTGACTACTCCGATGAATCCCTGCCAGCCGATGTTCGCCAGGTCGTTGACAGCATCGGTGCATCGTCAGCACGTTTGATAGCCGACGTGACCCAGGACGCTTCCCTGACCGAGGGGCAGGACGGCTTCACTTCGTCACTCCCCACACTTAGGTCGTGCATCGCCTGGCTGACCGGCAGTGGCCGGATCCAGGCGCTGTTCGTCGATCGCGCAACGTACAAGGGTTCGCCGGCGGCCATCGTGGTGGTGCCGGCCAGCGCCGGGGTGTCGATCCTTGAATTACTTGAGGTCTGGATCGTAACGTTGGACTGTACCCAGAAAGACTCCTCAATCCTCGGCCATGACGTGGTGTCCCTCACCTTGAACTGACGCAACAGTCCCCGACGAACCCGGCCTAGACTTGCACTGCGGGCCATGGGGCCTGTTGTTTCCTGAAGGGCGCACATGAACGAGATTCGCGACGTCATCATCATCGGTTCCGGTCCCGCCGGCTACACCGCCGCCATCTACGCGGCGCGGGCACAACTCTCACCGCTCGTATTCGAGGGGTCCGTGACCGCCGGCGGCGCGCTGATGAACACGACCGAGGTCGAGAACTTCCCCGGGTTCACTGACGGCATCATGGGGCCAGCACTCATGGAGCAGATGCGCGCCCAGGCGGCGCGCTTTGGCGCCGAAATCATCACCGACGACATCGCGAGCGTCGATCTCGCTGGCGACACCAAGGTGGTCATCGATGGATCGGGGGGATCGCACCGGGCTCGATCGATCATCCTCGCCATGGGGTCCGGTTACCGCGAGTTGGGCCTGCCTAGTGAGAAGCGCCTGTCTGGGCATGGGGTGTCATGGTGTGCTACCTGCGACGGCTTCTTCTTCCGTGATCAGGACATCGCGGTCGTCGGGGGCGGTGATTCAGCCCTTGAGGAGGCGACCTTCCTCACCCGCTTCGCAAGGACTGTCACCCTCATCCATCGCCGTGATGCGCTCCGTGGAAGCAAAATCATGCAGGAGCGCGCACTCGCGAACGAGAAGATGCGCTTCGCGTGGAATAGTGCTGTTGAGGAGATTCAGGGCGACGCCAAAGTCTCGGGCATCGTGCTGCGGGACACGATCACCGGTGAGTTGCGCGACCTGCCGGTCACCGGACTGTTCATCGCGATCGGTCATGACCCCCGCTCTGAGCTTGTCCGAGAGCACGTTCGTGTTGACGGTGAGGGGTATGTCCTTGTCGACGCTGGCTCCACGAGGACCTCTGTCGCCGGCGTTTTTGCCTGCGGCGACCTCGTCGACCACACCTACCGGCAGGCGATCACCGCCGCCGGCTCTGGATGCGCCGCCGCACTCGACGCCGAGCGCTTCCTCGCTGCTTCGGAGTAGCCTGACCCTGCACCACGTTCTTTCACCCACCTTTACGACCAGGAGTGCCTTCATGGGAGCGACCAAGATCGTCACGGATGCCAGTTTCGCTGACGACGTGCTGCTGAGCACGAAGCCAGTTGTTGTCGACTTCTGGGCAGAATGGTGCGGCCCCTGCAAGATGGTGGCGCCCATCCTCGAGGAGATCGCTGCGGCTCATGATGGCATCGTCATCGCCAAGCTGAACGTCGATGAGAACCCGCAAACCTCAGCCTCGTACGGCATCACGTCCATCCCCACCCTGAACGTCTTCCAGGATGGCAAGGTTGTGAAGAGCATTGTCGGCGCAAAGCCGAAGGCGGCACTACTTGCCGACCTCGCTCCCTATCTCTAGCGGAATGCTGCTCGGTCTCGGCGCATCCGGGCCTGCTGTCGCCGAGGTACGAAGCAGACTTGCGCACCTCGGCCTACTCGATGAGCAAACTGCGGGCGGGTACGACGAGGTTGTTGCGGCGGCCGTGCGCCTGTTTCAGCAGGAGCGCGGGCTCACCGTCGACGGCATCGTCGGACCCGATACCTACCGCCGCCTCGAGGAGGCGCGCTGGCAACTTCGTGACCGGGTGCTCATGTACGTACCAGGGCACTTGGTCATGGGTGACGACGTGGCACAGTTACAAGCTCGCCTGGCGCAACTTGGCTTCGATGCGGGCCGGACGGACGGGATGTTCGGGCCTCGGACTGATGAGGCGCTGCGTGAGTTCCAAGGCAGCGTGGGGGTCGCCGCCGATGGTGTCTGCGGACCGGACACCTACCGCGCATTCGACCGCCTCGTACGAACCATCAGCGGTGGCAATGCAGCTCGACTGCGTGACCGGGTCACTTTGTCCGAACTTCGGACAGGTGTCATGGACAAGGTGGTCGTCATCGACCCGGGCTTCGAGGCCGGCGCCGATATTTGTGAGGCGATAGCGGTGCGAGTCGAGGGGCGCCTCGCGGCGCTCGGAACCCAGGTACTCCTCACCCGCTCGGGGAGTGAGGGTTCACTTCCGCAGGAGAGCCAGCGGGCTGATTTCGCGAATCGGACCGGAGCCGATCTCCTCATCTCCATTAACTGCGCACAGACCTCGAGTTCACTTGTGAACGGAGTTGTGAGCTTCTACTTTGGTGAGCCGAGTGGGGGGGCGCATTCCACGAGTGGACGACTTCTCGCTGAAAGAGTCCAGGACGAGATCTGCTCACGCACGTCATTCCTGGACTGCCGCACACATCCGCGGGCGTGGGACCTGCTTCGGATGACCCGCATGGCGGCCATTCGGATCGATATAGGCAACCTCAGTCATACTCAGGACGCTCAGCGACTCGCGGACCCCGATGTCCAAGAGCAGGTTGCAGAGGGCATCGCCAGCGGGATCACGCGCTTTTGCGCTCCAGAGTAGGCACACTCGAAGAGCCGAGTTGGCGGGGCCAAAGAAGTCGGGTGATGAATCCAGAGGCGACCCCCACGACGAGGAGAAGCACAGCCCAGATGAGCACTCGCTTGATCACGCGTCTATCGTAGGCGACCGTGAGTGGTTCTCGGCTTGATCCGTGGGTTGATTCCTACGCTGAGCGTGCCCACGGGATGGCGGCGTCCGAAATCCGGGCACTGTTCGCTGTGGCCTCTCGTCCCGAGGTGGTGTCACTCGCTGGTGGCATGCCGTTCGTGCAGGCCTTGAACCTAGACACCGTCGCCGATACCGTCCACCGACTCATCTCCCAGCGCGGTGCTCAAGCGCTCCAGTACGGATCAGGGCAGGGCGACGTTCGGTTGCGTGAGCAGATCCTTGACGTCATGGAACCAGTGGGCGTCAGCGCCCACCCCGATGACATCGTTGTGACAACCGGCTCACAGATGGCACTCGACCTCGTCACTCGAGTGTTTTGCGATCCCGGTGATGTTGTGCTCGTTGAAGCACCGAGTTACGTCGGGGCCCTCGGCGTCTTCCGCGCTTATCAGTGCGATGTCGAGCACGTCGCCATGGATGACGAGGGACTCGTTCCCTCCGCACTCGAGGACGCGATCACCAGAGTGCGGGCACGTGGGCGCAAGGTCAAGATGATCTACACCATTCCGTCCTTTCACAACCCCGCTGGCGTCACCCAGGGCGGCGCACGGCGTGCGCAGAATCTCCAGATCGCCCAACGTGCCGGGATCCTCGTCCTTGAAGACGACCCCTACGGTCTTCTCGGCTTCGAGGGTGAGGCCCCTCGGGCCATGCGGGCTGACGACCCAGAGGGTGTCATCTACCTCGGTTCCTTCTCGAAGACCATCGCCTCGGGCTTGCGGGTCGGGTGGGCAGTGGCCCCGCACGGGGTGCGGGAGAAACTCGTGCTCGCCGCGGAGTCTGCTGTCCTGTGCCCGTCGAACTTCTCCCAACTCACCGTCTCGGAATACCTTGCCACCCAACCGTGGCGTGAGCAGATCAAGGTCTTCCGTGAGTTGTATCGCGAGCGTCGCGATGCCCTGCTCGATTCCATGGCCGCCGTCATGCCCCCCGGGACGAGTTGGACCACCCCGGCAGGAGGCTTCTACTCCTGGGTGACCCTGCCCGGCGGCCTCGATGCAACGGCCATGCTTCCTCGGGCGCTCGCAGCACTCGTCGCGTACGTCCCAGGCACGGGCTTCTATATTGACGGCCAAGGACGACACAACCTGCGCCTCTCGTACTGCTACCCAGAACCTGATCGCATCCGCGAGGGGGTTCGGCGTCTCGCGTCGGTCCTTGAAGCTGAGCTTGACCTCACCGCGACATTCGGCACCGCCAGCGTGCTGCATGAGTCCACCGGGTCTGGGGTGCCAGCCCCTGACATCCGTTAGGGATGACCCTGCGAGCACGACCGTTGGTCACGTTGAACGAAGGGTGGGGTTACCGTGCAGGTTGTCGTGCTAGCAGGAGGCCTCTCACCTGAGCGCGAGGTGTCCCTTCGCTCGGGTCGGCGAGTGGCTGAGGCCCTTCGAATGAGTGATGCGTCCATTGAGGTCACCGAGGTTGACGTCGACGGCGCCCTCATCGACCGACTATCTGCGCACCCACCCGCGTGCGTCATCCCGTTGCTGCATGGCGCCGCTGGTGAGGACGGCGCCCTCCGTGATGTC
>CAMAWO010000153.1 GCA_945861925.1 Bifidobacterium breve
GAGTCCGGCGACGGGATGTCCGAGCTGTCGGTGAGCGACCCTGCCGCGAACGTCCTCACCACGACCGTCGCCGAGCGGGCCCTCGAAGATCGCGAATGGATCTACGGCCATGTAGTCGTCGATGAGGCTCAGGAGCTCTCAACCATGGCGTGGCATTGCGTTGCGCGGCGTTCGAGCCGTCGATCGATGACGATCGTGGGCGACCTTCAGCAGACGACGCATCCCGCAGGAGCACGGGACTGGGACCAGGCCCTTCGCGACATCGGCGGAACCGTCGACCTTCATACCCTCACCGTGACCTACCGAATAACCAAGCAGACAGCGGCGACGGCAGTCGAGTGGCTTACCCGAGCTGGCGGTGAGGCTCCGCTGCTCCAGCCCATTCGCGAGGGTGAACCGGCCGATCTCATCTCGTGCGAGGAGCCTGATCTCGCATCGAGCATTCGTACCTTCGTCGGCGATGCAGAGGGCCGGGCATGCGTGGTCCTCCCGGACCACTCCTACCTGCGGCTAGCGCGGCAACTCAGGGGCGCGAGCAACGATTTCGGTACGGGGGACAATGCTCTTGATTCGCCGATCGCCGTGCTCACCGCACGTGAGACGAAGGGACTCGAGTTCGACACCGTCATCGTTGTCGACCCGGTGGCCATCAGCAAGCAGGCCGCCCGGGGATCCGACATCTATGTCGCGTGCACGCGAGCGACGAAGCGCCTCGCGCTCGTGACGCTCGTTGCTCCTTAGGTGGGCGTGCTTCCCAGATGGGCTAACGTCGACAGCATGACCCTTTGGCCCCGTGCTCTAGCCCCAGCGATCGTGATACCGGCAATCGGACTGGTCTCTTTGGCCGTCGCCCTCTCCGGCTGCTCACCTAATGCTCCGGCGCTGGAGGGCAGCGCTGTCGCATCCGTCGCACCCTCCCCCACGCCCCCACCGGTCGACCCGACTGTCGCGTGGGCCGATGGCGTCTGCGGGGCAGCGTTTGGCATCCGCGACAATGTTCAGTCGATCGGTGAGGACCTCGCCTTCGATCCCGTCTCTGGTGCGACGGCCGGTGATCAGATCCGGGCTCGTCTCAACGAGCGGAGTGACGCAGTAGGTCAGGCCGTCGAGGAACTCGGCACGCAGATAGGCAAGGTTCCGGTCGATGTGTCCGAGGCAGTGGCTCTCGCCACGACATTCGAGGCCCAGTATGCGGTGCTGGTGCGGTCTATAGGTGAGGCTCAGATGTCGATCGAGTCCGTCACCTCTTCGAGTGACATCGTCACATTTGGCCTGAACGCTGCCGCAGCCATCGCTGCCCTTCGGACTGCGTCAGAGGCAACCGGTGTGCTCGCGACGACGATCGGCAGCACCACCTCGGGCGCTCAGGGATCAGTATCCGATGCGTTCGCAGCCTCAACGGTTTGCGTCGCACTCACAAATGGCAGCCCCAGACCGGCTCAGTAATACCCGCCGACTAGTTTGCTGAGCTGTACCGGCCCTGGGCAGCGCGACTGCCATAGCTGCTCAGGTCAACGACAAGGCCAAGGGCCACGACCCCCCAGCCGATGCCGGTAACCCCGACGGAAGGCGACCATGCCAGAACGTATCCCAGTGCCGTCCACGGGAGGAGCAGGAAACCGAGGAGCGGGAGCCAGAACCCTCCTGCGAAGGCTTCGGTAACCCGAGGGGTGAATATCCATGCGTACAAGAACGCAAGCCGTGGACCGAGCAGAGCAAGGATGAAAACGAAACAGCACATGGCCGTAGACTAACGACTTCGTAGAGTTTTGTTGCTGCAGTATGGCCCTGTCGTCTCATCAGTGATCGTTGGATGATGTGTGTTGTGACCGAATCAGCCTCAACCACTGATATCCCGGAGCGTCGCATCGTGCGAGCGAGGCTCAGCGCCGTCGGGCTCGTTGGCGCCGCAGGCGGCTACGCCGCCGCCCTCACGCCATCCCTGCTTCCCCATGCTCTCACCTTTCTTCTCCTCCTCACGACGCTCGGCACGCTAACCGGATACGCAGCTGGCGCCACCCTGAGTTGGGCAGTGAACAAGATTTCGTGGGTGCGCCGGCACCATCCCAGCAACTGGATCCAGGTCATGATCGTCGCGGTTATCTGGCTGCCCGCCCTCATCTTCACCCCGGTTTCCGTTGCCTGGCAGGCCGAGCAGCAAAGCGCGCTGGACATGCCATCTGCCCTGCCCGGAACCGTGACTGTCGTCGCCGTCACCGCAGTGGTCGCGACCCTCCTCGTCATCGCCGGGCGCGCGGTCCGTCTTGCCACGAGGCTGGTTGCTGCCCTCCTCACTCGCCGGGGACCGCTGCACCGCTGGGTCTCAAGACGACAGCCGGACCATGCCTATCGCTCAGTGCTCACCGTGCGCGTTGCCGTCGCCGGCATTCTCATCGTCGCCGGGTTTGCCACAATCCAGGTGAGCCTCGGGCTTCTCATCTCTTCCTACAACGCCCAGAACGCCGATGCCGCCGGACAATCCCCCGCCAATGTGGGGGCCAACAGTGGTAGCCCCGACAGCCTCACTCCATGGGCAACGCTCGGCAGGGAGGGACGGTTCTTCGTCTCCAACACCGTCACCACCGCCGCGATCGAGGCGGTCACCGGTGAACCAGCAGAGGTGCCCGTCCGTGTCTATGTCGGGATGGACCAGGCCCAGACACCCGCCCAGCGCAGCGCACTTGCCGTCGAGGAGCTCGATCGGGTCGGTGCCTGGGACCGCGAGTACCTCGCGATCATGGCCGCCACCGGCACTGGATGGATCGACCCCGACGCGATCAACTCGACCGAGATCGTGACCGGCGGGAATGTGACGAGTGTGGTTGTCCAGTATTCAGGCGTACCGAGTTGGATCGGCTTCGTCATTGACCCCGAGACAACTCAACTACAAAATGACAGCACCGTGAACGCGATTCTGGCAGCTTGGCGCACGAAGCCCGAGAATCAGCGCCCCGAGCTGATGTTGTTCGGGGAGTCACTCGGCGCCTTCGGGAGCCAAGCAGCCTGGCCCCAAGGCTCAACGCCCCAGGACGTTACCGCTGAGATCAAGCGCATCATCTGGATCGGCCCTCCCTCGCAATCACGGCTTTGGAAACAGTGGCAGGTTGATCGCTCGGCTGGCCCGATGTGGCAACCCGTGATCGGCGACGGCCTCATTGCCCGCACCTACATCAGTGCGGGAGAACTCGAGCGTGCCGTCCCGAGCGACGGGCCGGTTATCACTTTCTCTGCCCACCCGAACGACCCGGTCGTGTACTGGAGCCCAGACTTGCTCCTGAAAAAGCCAGACTGGCTTAACCAGCCACTTGGCCCCGGTGTCGACCCACGGATGAAATGGTTTCCAATCATCACCTACCTTCAGGTCGGCATGGACCTCATCAGCGGCGGCGCTCCCCCGGAGGTCGGCCACAACTACTCCGCCGACGCTGGGCCGGCGATCGCTCTCACCATTAATCCACCCGGTTGGACCCCCGCAAAGACTCAATCGCTTACGAGGGCGCTGCCGTCACTGCATTACGTCACGGGATGACGCAGCCAAGACGTTACGCATCCTTGGGTTACGACCGGATCTCTCATGTGGTCTCCACGTGAGTTCCCCACCTAATTCGTGACCTGCCCCGGCCCGATGGTCAGTTGGTTGCCCCACTCATAGATTCCCTTCGTCGAAACATCAACTCTGACCGTCATGGTCGCGCCGACCGGGCCAATGACATAGAACGCAATCTGGTCGATCGCGGGACTCACCTGCTTGAGGTATCCAGAGTCGTTCGGCACGAAGGAGTACGGGAATAGGCTGGCATCCCTATTGAGAATGATCACCGAGCACTGCGGTACGTCGATAGGCGGACGGTAACTCGGGTCGTTTGGCGAAAGATCTGGTGGGTTGAGTTGCATGGGACCAATGGTCACCTCAGTGAGGCCAGCCGCCCAACCAGGAAATGGTGGGCACTGTGTCATCGGCCCATCCGCCTTGCGATCTGCACTCCCGGAACTCACCGCACAACCAGCCAAGGGCATGGCGGCGATCGTCGCCATGCCAAACAAGGCCACGAACTTCACCCGACTCCCCCGTAACCCCCCCCCAGCAAACGTGTGTAAAGACGCGACAGCAACCGAACGAACCCTTCCTCACTCTGGGGATTCAACGATTCCGTACGAAGATTCGTGACGTCCCATCGGACGGTATCCCATCGGCGATCCTACATCTGGGCTCACATTGATCGACGATCGGAACCGCCGCAGACGCAGGCTATTCGTCACAACAAAGACCGAACTGAAGGCCATCGCTGCACCCGCGATGAGCGGGTTGAGCAGCCCCGACGCCGCCAGCGGGATCGCCGCAACGTTGTATGCGAAGGCCCAAAAAAGATTGCCCTTGATCACGGCCAGGGTGCGCCGGGAGAGCCTGATCGCATCGGCCGCTGATCGTAGGTCACCCCCGACAAGCGTGATGTCGCTCGCCTCAATCGCGACGTCGGCCCCGGTACCCATGGCCATTCCGAGGTCGGCCTGTGCCAGCGCAGCCGCATCATTCACTCCGTCGCCGACCATCGCGACAACGCGACCCTGCGTTTGAAGCCTGCGCACGACATCAACCTTCGCAGCCGGAAGCACTCCGGCGATGACGTATGCGCCGTCAATCCCCAATTCCGTCGCGACCGCATGGGCAGTCCGCTCATTGTCACCGGTGAGGAGGTAGGGAGTGAGCGCGAGGGCGCGCAGGGCATCAATACCCGCCCGACTCGCAGGTTTCAGGTCATCGGCGACGGCTATAACCGCGCGAACCCGACCGCTCCATCCCACCATAACGGCGGTCTGCCCGAGTCCCTGGGCGGCATCTTGCGCTGCTCGCATCGAGTCAGGAATAACACACCCTTCCTGCTCCATGTAGGAAGCCTGCCCAATGCTCACCTGCAGGCCGTTGACCATGCCGGTCGCTCCAAGCCCGGGAGTGCTGATGAAGCCGACAACGTCAGGCAGTCGGCCGGCCTCTCGCGCCGCGGCGCCAGCAATCGCCTGGGCGACGGGATGCTCCGATGCCGTCTCGACAGCGCCAGCGAGTCGCAGAGTCTCCTGCCTCGCAGCGCCAGGCTCGGTGAAGACGTCGATCAGGACCATTCGACCCATCGTCACTGTTCCGGTCTTGTCCATGATGATCGTGTCGACGCGGCGGGTTGACTCGAGCATCTGGGGACCCTTGATGAGTATGCCGAGTTGCGCGCCGCGCCCGGTGCCGACGAGAAGTGCGGTCGGGGTCGCGAGGCCCAAGGCGCATGGGCAGGCGATGATGAGGACCGCGACGGCAGCGGTGAAGGCCTGAGCCGCGCCCGCCCCGCTCACCAGCCATCCGGCGAGCGTGGCCAGGGCAATGAGCAGGACGACTGGCACGAAAACAGTGGCGATACGATCGGCCAGCCGCTGGACTGGCGCCTTGCCCGACTGCGCTGCCGTCACGAGCCGGGCGATGTGCGCGAGCGCGGTATCAGAGCCCACGCGAGTTGCCCGAACTAGGAGTCGTCCGCCTGAATTCACCGTGGCGCCGAAAACATTGTCACCAGGGCCGACCTCAACCGGCACCGACTCCCCGGTGAGGAGGGAGGTGTCGACGGCCGAGGCTCCCTCCTCGACTACTCCATCGGTGGCGATCTTCTCCCCAGGCCTGACGATGAACAGGTCGCCCACGACGAGGCTCCCGATCGGCAGGCGAACCTCGCTTCCCGATCGAAGAACGACCACCTCCTTCGCCCCGAGCCTGAGCAGGGCCTCAAGGGCGGCTCCAGACCTCGACTTCGCACGAGCCTCTAGGTAGCGGCCGAGAAGAATGAGGGTCGTGACACCGGAGGCAACCTCGAGATAGATCATCGGCCCCGAGGTCGGAGATGACGTCCATTCGAACGGCATGTGCATACCGGGAACACCTGCTCCCCCTAGGAAGAGCGCCCACAACGACCACGTGAATGCCGAGAGCACCCCGACGGAGATGAGCGTGTCCATCGTGACCGCCCCATGCCGCGCGTTCATCACCATGGCCCGATGGATCGGCCAGGCCCCCCAGACAACAACGGGGGCGGCGAGGGTGAGTGAGAGCCACTGCCAAAAGTCGAACTGAAGGACCGGCACCATCGCGAGTACCACGACAGGCACAGTGAGTACGGCGCAAATGAGCAGCCGGGACCTCAGCTCACCTATCCCGGAGATCCCGGATGCCTCGTCGGTCTCGCTCCCAAGCGGTGTCTGCGCGCTACCTCCGTCCTCGTCCACCACCGGAAGTCGGGCGGAGTAGCCGGTCGCCTCGACCTGCTCAATGAGTCGTTCAGCGCTGACGGCATCCGGTTCGAAGTCGACGCTGGCGGTGCCGGTTGCGTAGTTGACGGAAGCGACAACCCCGGGCAGTCGATTCAGCTTGCGTTCGATCCTCATCGCGCAGGAGGCGCACGTCATCCCGCCGACGGCGATATCAAGATGTCGCATGCGCCCGTCTCCGATCGTTGCCGAATGCGCACCAATATATGCCGATCATCCGTTCGTCACCCGTCTTGGTGCACACTCAGGTCAACCCCCGACGGTTTCATTGGTCCGCGCGTCGCTGGGATAGCGACCATCCTCGTGGGGCTCGATATGCCCCTTTGTCGCAACAGCACGCGCAGGGCCCGTTATTCCCACCGGCTCGAGTGCCGGTGATAGCAGCGGAGCACGCATCTTGGGAGAGGGCCAGGCACACCCACGTAGCCTGCGCACGCCCGCTTCGCCACGACTCGTCTCGCCAATCACTCCACTGGGTTGACCTAGATCGGCTCTCCCAATCCGATACCGGCCCGCGCGCGGTGCTCATGCCCATGCTCTGCTCCGAGTTTCTGTTGGGTACGGGGCGACGTTCTCAGGCAGCGCGGGTCATGTCAGCGTAAAAGTCCGCCGAACGTCGAGAAGATTCCTCGGCGTTCGCGTGGGTTACTTCCAAGTTCCATCCATTGCCTCTCGGCAACCACTTGAATGAGGCCCGCGAGACGGTGAAAGTGCCCTTTCTATGAGGGAAATCGTGGAGCCGCCTCGGGGATTTGAACCCCGGACCTACGCATTACGAGTGGGGTAGGTCCCGAACTCCGTTGGTAGTCAAGGGCACATCAAGCACTGTGGATCGGTGCCGTCACTCGAGGGCGCGCAACTTCGGTGCGGAGCCCGTGCGCGTCGCTCATGTCGGTACCCCGCGGTGATCCATGAGCATCTTGATCTTCGCAGCCTGAGACGCCGAGAGTTTGCCGGACTGACGGGCACTGCTGATGGCCAGGCGCAGTTGGGCCGGGTCCGTCCCCAACTCCTGACAGTCCACGATCGTGCGCGCAACCGTCGTCACGGGCAGTCCGTCGACCACTGTCACGTCATTGACTGGCAGGTGCCGGCGATGAATCCGCACGAGACCGCTTCCCTGGGCCCGGGGGTAGTTGTCCGGCGGAGCCGTGAGGTGGACGACGGAAGGGTTCACGTTTGAGAGACCGTGCAGGACAAGCGCCGACTCGTAGGACACAACGGCACGGCCCCTCGCCCACGCGATCGCGAAGGCCAGGTCGTCATGCTCCGATCGAGGCAGGACCGGCACGCGGTAGACGCCGCGAGCCACGTGCTCGAGGCGCCCGCTGCGCGCGAGCAGGCGGAGTTGTGTCGGATCGAGCCCCGCCGCACGGGCCTGGAGCGTCGTCACGTAGCCGTGGTGGTCAGACGCCGTTTCGACGAGTGAGTCGAAGATCGGGCGCTTCATGTGCTGCAGCGTATCGAATAGATACGTTTCCGCACAGAAAAGGATGCGGGACCCAGTTCACAGGTGTCAGATAAACAGATACACTTTCTGACATGAACAAAGGAGCAGCGTCGACAATGGAGTCCGTGCGCGCACACGTGAGTGCCCTCGCACCGGGTGAGCCGTTTACCTCGTCCGACCTCCTCCCAGTCGGCACACGGGCGTCAGTGGACCAAGCTCTCTCACGCCTGGTTCGGGCAGGCGTCATCGACCGCATCACCCGAGGCGTCTTCGCACGCCCCCGCACGAATCCATACGTCGGCAAGGTCCCGCCAGCGCCGAAAGAGGTCGCCAGGGCCGTAGCGCGATCGTCGGACTCCGTCATGGAGGTGCATGGTGCGGAGGCAGCTCGCGAGTTCGGATTGACGACGCAAGTGCCCATGCGACAGGTCTACCTCACGTCCGGCCGCTCGCGCATCATCAACGCTGGGGGTGTGGAGATACAGATGCGGCACGTCGCCGACAGCCGCCTGCTCCTGGCGGGCCGGCCAGCGGGCCGGGCCTTCGCTGCCTTGATGTACCTCGGCAAGAACGAGGTGGCACCGGGCACGATCGAGACGATGAAGCGCCGGCTA
>CAMAWO010000154.1 GCA_945861925.1 Bifidobacterium breve
GGGTTTGCCCGGCGGGATTGGGCGGACGAGGACTTCGCACAAATTGTCCACGATGCAGTGAGCGAGCACTCCCGAACCCCGTTCAGCGAGGACACTTGGCGCCAGCTCTCCGAGGGGATCCGCTTCGTCCCTGGCGATCTTGCAGATCCCGTCGCGTACGAGGAGTTGAGCAGGGTCGTCGCTGACCTCGACCTGAATCGCGGCACGAACGGCAACCATGCCTTTTACCTGTCGATCCCGCCGGGCCTCTTCCCCGTAGTGCTCAAGCACCTGAAAACCTCCGGCCTTGCGTCGAGCGCACCGGATGCCTGGCGACGCGTTGTCATCGAGAAGCCCTTCGGCCACGACCTCGCCAGCGCAGAAGAGCTCAACCGAGTTGTTGGCGAGGTCTTCCCATCCGGATCAGTGTTCCGCATCGACCATTACCTCGGCAAGGAGACCGTTCAGAACATTTTGGCGGTGAGATTCGCGACCGCCATGTACGAGCCCATCTGGAACAGCAACTACGTCGACAACGTCCAGATCACGATGGCCGAGGACATCGGCATCGGCGGGCGCGGCGGCTACTACGACGGCATCGGCGCGGCTCGTGACGTCATGCAAAATCACCTGCTCCAACTCCTCGCCCTCACCGCCATGGAGGAGCCACTGTCCTTCTCCCCCGACGACGTCAGGGCAGAGAAAGAGAAAGTACTCCGCGCGATCCGGCTTCCCAAGGACATCGAGCGGCATTCCTCTCGTGGGCAGTACGCGGCCGGATGGCAGGGCGGCATCCCAGTGAAGGGCTACCTCGACGAGGATGGCATCTCCCCCGATTCGATCACTGAGACCTTCGCTGCCCTGCGCCTCGATGTCGACAACCGACGTTGGGCCGGGGTCCCGTTCTACCTGCGAACCGGCAAGCGTCTCGGCCGCCGGGTCACCGAGGTGGCCGTTGTCTTCAAACGTGCGCCGCACCTGCCGTTCGCATCCGCGGCGGTCGAGGAGCTTGGCAACAATGCGTTCGTGTTCCGGATCCAGCCGGACGAAGGCATCACCGTGCGCTTCGGCTCCAAGGTGCCGAACACCTCGTCAATTGAGGTACGTGACGTCACGATGGACTTTCAATATGGGGAGTCATTCGTTGACTCGAGTCCGGAAGCCTATGAGCGACTCATCCTCGATGTACTGCTCGGCGATCCACCGCTCTTCCCACGCCATGCGGAGGTCGAGCTAGGGTGGCGCATCCTTGACCCGGTGCTTGCACGATGGAGTGAGCAGGGCCAGCCTGATCAATATGCCTCGGGCGGGTGGGGGCCTCACTCGCAGTACGACATGGTAAATCTCGATGGACGGGTCTGGAGGCGGCCATGATTCGGCTCGAAGATACGAGCGGCGGAGCGGTATCGGCAGCGATCGCGGCAGAGCGACGTCGAATGGGGTCACCGACAACCGGGATGGTCTTGACCCTTCTCATCATGTCCGACGAGGACACGCAGTCTGACGCGACCTCAGCAGCAGTCACCGCCGCCCGCCAGCATCCGATGCGGATCGTGACGCTCATCCCACGTGCCGAAAGCACGGTCACTCGCCTCGACGCTGAAATTCAGGTGGGTGGCGACCAGGGGCCCGGCGAGGTTGCCGTGCTGCGCCTTCGCGGAGAACTGGCCGAACACGCAAACTCGGTGGCAGTCCCTCTGCTCCTTCCTGATACCCCCATCGTTGCCTACTGGCCGGGTGTCGCCCCCAGCGTGCCGTCCGATGATCTCATCGGTCGCCATGCGCAGCGCCGCATCACTGACTCCGCAGCGGCCGCCGATCCGATCAGCGAACTTCAGGCGCGCAAGTCCGGCTATATCCCCGGCGACACAGACCTCGCCTGGGCCCGAATCACGCCATGGCGCTCCGTTCTTGCCTCCATTTTCGATCAGGATGTGGGCCGGGTTTCGGCCATCGTCGTGAGCGGCCAGCACGCCAATGCAAGCCTCCCACTCCTTGCGGCCTGGCTTGGGGCCGCGCTTGGCGCCCCACGTGAGATTCGGCTCCATGATGGTCTCGGCGTGACCTCTGTGGTCCTCACGACGCCTGATGGCGACATCACCATCAGCCGACCCGATGGCCGGACCGCAACACTGAGCCGACCCGGGGTCCCAGATTCGACCGTGGCCATTCCTCGTCGCGATCTCGCCGCCTTGCTGAGCGAGGAGCTTCGCCGGCTCGATCCAGACGACTCCTACGCCAACACCCTCGCCGCCCTCGACACCATCCCGTGACCCATCGTGAGGTGCTTCGGCACCCTGATGGGAAAGCACTGGCCCTGTCGATCGCTGCGATCCTCACCACCCGTATCGTCGAGCGGCAGGCAGCCTCCGGCTTTGCACGTATCGTCCTGACGGGCGGCGGAATCGGAACGGCAGTTCTCGTCGCCATCGCACGTGAGCCCGGCCGCCACGCCGTCGACTGGGCTCGTGTCGAACTCTGGTGGGGCGACGAACGGTACCTACCGTCTGGGGATCCAGATCGAAACGACACCGCCGCCCGATCAGCCCTCCTTGATCATGTCGCTATCAATCCGCAGCATGTTCATGCGATGCAGGGCCCTGACCTCTCGACGAGCCCGGAGGCATCCGCGGAGCACTACGCCGATCAACTGAGCGCGCATGCCACGCCAGAGGATCACAGTGATGTCCCTCGCTTCGATGTGGTGCTGCTCGGCATCGGTCCTGACTCCCATGTCGCGAGCCTGTTCCCGGAACATCTGTCGCTCCGCGTGACAGACCGATCAACCGCCGCCGTGCACGGTTCGCCGAAGCCCCCACCGACCCGCGTCACCCTCACCCTTCCAGCCATCAATGCGGCGAGTGAGGTGTGGGTTCTCGCGAGCGGGGCCGAGAAAGCGGAAGCTGTGCGCCTCGCACTCGACCCAGCGGCAGACGTATTTCAGGTGCCGGCCGCCGGGGTCGCAGGCCGCGACCGCACCCTGTTCCTCATCGATGAGCCAGCGGCCGCGAGGTTACCGCTCGATCTCGGCCGCTCAGATCGCCTGAGATCCACGACATCATGGCCGTGCAGCGTCCCGAATCCGCTCGATCGCGGCGCACAGCGCAGCCATCCCCAACTCGAACCCTGATTCGTCGATTAGCGAGCGCGGGCTGCCACGGAGTGCCCGCGCAATCGCTGGGAACTCGGCGTCATAGGACTGCTCTGAGCCGATGAAACCGGCGCTGAACGGCTCGACGGCGGAGCCCAGCACCAGGTAGTCGAGGAGTGCCATGACCGGCATGATCGAGGCCGCAGGCACCCCAAATCGCTCGAGAAAAGCGGCGATCGGCTCGTAGATTGATAGCGCGTAATCCTCGTTGATCGCACGTGACACGATGATCGTCGCGGCAACATGATGGTCCCGATAGCAGTTGAGGTAGCTCCTTGCCAGGGCTCGGAGGTCACTGAGGTCTCGGCTCCCCATCAGGACCGATATGTCGATGCCTGCATTGATCCGCCGATGGACAAGCGTGATGACGTCGTCGATCCCACTCACGTGTGCGTACAGCGACGGGGCTTGAACACCGAGTCGTGCAGCGAGGACGCGCATCGTGAACTCGGACTCGCTCTTGGACTCGTCGAGGATTGCAAGGGCAGCCGCGCCGATGAGTTCGCGAGTGATCCCGGGGCGAGCGGTTGTGTTCATCAACATGCTCGCCTGACCCCTTCGTATTGTTACGACTTGGTAAAAAGGCTTCCCCCACTTCCTAACGACGTTAGTCTCTGGGACGCGCTCGATTGACGTCAACCCTTTCGGAGGATCCCTTGGACGCTTTGGCTCCAGCGCTCAGCGTGCGGGACGTCACGAAGACATTCCACACACCCGAGGGCGGCCAGATTCACGCACTCGACTCGGTGAGCATCGATATCGCTGATGGATCCTTCATGGTGCTCCTTGGACCCTCCGGCTGCGGTAAGACCACCTTGCTGCGCTGCATAGCCGGCCTCGAGTCCCCCGACTCCGGACGGATCGACCTTCGCGGGCAACGCATCGACGACATGCCGGTTTGGCGTCGCCGGGTGAACACCGTTTTTCAGTCGTATGCCCTGTTCCCCCACATGACCGTGGCACAGAACATCGCCTTCGGCCTGCAGATGGACAAGGTTCCCGGCGCCATTATCAAGCGCAAGGTCGGCGAATCCCTCGACATGGTCCACCTCTCAGGCCTCGGGTCACGAAAGCCCTCGCAACTCTCAGGCGGCCAGCAGCAGCGCGTGGCTCTCGCAAGGGCCCTCGCCAAGGAACCGGAGGTCCTCCTCCTCGACGAGCCGCTCTCCGCCCTTGACCTGAAACTGCGCCGCGGCATGCAGTCCGAGCTCAAGCGTCTCCAGCGCGAGACGTCCATCACCTTCGTCCTTGTCACCCATGATCAAGACGAGGCAATGGCGATGGGCGATCAGGTTGCCGTGTTCAACGCGGGCCAGATCGTGCAGGTCGGCGAGCCTCGCGAGGTGTACCTGCGCCCATGCAGCCGTTTCGTTGCCGACTTCATCGGTGAGGCGAACGTCCTCACGGGAGCCCTCGATACCTACGGCCTGGTCATTGCATCCGTGGGCTTTGTTCCACGCGACCGGCTGATCGCAGACACCGAGGCAGACCTCGGTCAGGTTCACGTAGCGGTGCGCCCCGAGAACGTCTCACTTCAGATCGATCCGGTGGGGTCGGCCACGATCACCGACGTGTCCTATGTCGGCGGTGACATGAGGGTCGAGGCGATTGCCGCGGCTGCAGGCACAGCAGCAAACGCGGCTGTAAACATCGTGTCTCGGGTGCCATCGCAGGGCGTCAAGCCACCTCGTATCGGCGACCGGGTCAGCGTCAGCTTCGCCGAGGGATCACTTACCGTGGTGGCCGACTGATGAAGGTGCCGTGGTCCGCCACGGCTCGGCAGCGACGTCAAGCCGGGCAGGGCTCCTGGTGGAGCGGACTTCCGGGCGTCGTGTACCTCATCGCGCTCGTGTTCCTCCCCCTCGTCATCATCTTCATCTACTCATTCCTCAGCCGCGCGAAACTCGGAGTCGGGGTCAAGTGGCAGTTCAGCCTCACCCCGTACACCGAATTGCTCTACAGCGAGTCCCTCTCAGGAGGACGATCATTTGACCCGACGTACCTCCAGATCATCGCGAACTCCTTCTGGTACGCAATCATTACGAGCGTCGTCTGCCTCGTCCTTTCCATCCCGATCGCGATGTGGCTCGCGACCCGTCCGCCCGAGCGCCGCACCGCCCTCGTCTTCGCCGTCACCATCCCCTTCTGGACGAGCCTGCTTATCCGCACCTACTCGTTCATCATCATCCTCAACGACAACGGACCGATCAACGGACTCCTCAAGGGCATTGGCATCATTGACGAACCCATCCCGATGCTTTACACACCGTTCGCCACCGTAGTCGGGCTGGTCTACACGTTCCTGCCATTCATGATCCTGCCGATCTACGCCAGTGCAGAGCGCTTTGACTTCCGGTTGGCCGAGGCCGCCTACGACCTCGGCGCTGCAAAGTGGACTGTCCTGCGACGTATCGTCCTCCCGAGCATCAGACCCGGGATTATCGCCGGAATGGTCCTTGTCTTCATCCCCGCGCTCGGCTCCTACCTCGCTCCCGAACTCCTCGGCGGCGGTAAGACCTCAATGATTGCCAACGTCATCGCGGCCCAGTTCGGAGCCTCCCGCAACTGGCCATTCGGTGCGGCCCTCTCCGTGCTCCTCCTCGTCATCACCCTGCTCGTCCTCATCGTCTTCGCCGTCGTCGCAAAACGTGCGAGCCGGGCAGCTGGCCGAGGTGGATGGGAGGCCCTCATATGACAACGGACAGCAAGCAGACGAGGGGCCGCAAACGCCGAAGAGGCGGAGGCGTTGGCCTCGGACTGCGGGATTTCCCGACCTTCAAGGCCGTCTCTTACCTCGTGTTCGTGTTCCTCTATCTCCCTTTGATCTTCGTCGTCGCATACTCGTTCAACTCAAATCGCGTCGTGAGCGTGTGGCGCGGATTTACCTTCTCCTGGTACTCCGAGGTGCTCAGTAACGACGCCATTCAGCGTGCCCTCTTCAACTCTCTGAGAATCGGCGTCGTCGCGACCATTGTTTCAGTGGTGCTCGCCACCGGACTCGCGATCGGTTTGCTCACGATGGCTCGAGCCGGTCGTACCTTCGCATGGACCCTTATCGGCGCGCCACTCATCATCCCCGAGATCGTGTTCGCCATCGGCACGCTCTCGCTCTTCGTCCAGAGCCGCATTCCGCTCGGCGTCAATGCCATCACGCTGGCCCACATCGCCTTCTGCGTCCCGTTCGCACTCCTACCGATCCGAGCCCGGCTGCGCGGCGTCGACCCTGCGGTCTACGAGGCTGCCGCTGACCTCGGCGCTAACGAGTTCACGATCTTCCGGCGCATCACACTCCCGCTCCTCGCACCCGGAATCGTCGCCGGTGCACTCCTCGCCTTCATCATCAGCCTCGACGACTTCATCGTGTCGTACTTCCTCGCTGGCCCTGGCGGCACCACCCTGCCGGTCTACATCTTCGGCATGATTCGCAACGCCGTCACCCCCGAGGTCAATGCCCTGTCCACCCTCATGCTCGTAGCGAGCATCCTCATCGTTTCACTGTCCTATTTGTTGGCCCGAAAAAGGAGATAAGGAATGATCCGAATGAAGACACGACGCGGATTTGCCGCAGCGGTCGCGCTGAGTGCCGCCAGCGTCATGATCCTGGCCGGATGCGGTGGCGAGGCCACCCCGGCCGGCGCCGGCGCGACCGCGCCCGCTGCACCAGCAGCAAGTGAGGCGGCTGCTTCAGCTCCCGCAGCCGACTTCCCGACAGCAAATGGGGGTGAACTCAACCTCTACAACTGGACCGACTACATCTCGCCTGAGGTGCTCAAGCGCTTCGAGACCGAGACCGGAATCACGGTCAACCTCGACAACTTCGACTCGAACGAGACCCTGCTCGCCAAGCTCCAGGCCGGTGGCGCCAACTACGACGTCATCGTCCCGAGTGACTACATGGTCGCCCAGATGATCGAACTCGGCTTGCTCGAGCAGGTGAATCCCGCATCATTCCCCAACGGCCAAAACATCAAGCCAGCGTTCCTTGACGTCTACTTCGATCAGGGACGCGGGTACACGGCGCCGTACATGTACGGCACAACAGGCATCGCTTACGACCCGAGCAAGACCGGCGGACCGGTCACGAGTTGGGCCGACTTCTTCTCACCCGACAGCCCAGCTGCTGGCAAAATCGGCACCCTCAACGATCAGGTCGAGGTCATCCACGCGGCTCTGCGTGCCGTCGGCGCCCAGCCCTGCTCGACTGACAAGGCCGACTACGTCAAGGTCGAGAGCCTGCTCGAGGGTTGGAAGCCTGGCGTTGCCGTCATCAACTCAGACGGAGTCATCGGTCGCATGGCCAGTGGCGAGCAGTCAATGCACATGATGTGGAATGGTGCCTTCCACCGCGCCAAAGCCGATAACGCTGGCCTCGAATACGCGTTCCCGTCCGAGGGCCTCAACCTCTGGCAGGACAACTTCGCGGTGCCGGTGGGAGCCCAGAACATCGACAACGCGAAGATCTTCATCAACTGGATGATGGATCCCGCCAACATCGGTGAGGCAACCAACTTCGTCGGCTACGACAATGGCATCACCGGTTCGGACGCCTTCATGGATGCGGCGATCGCCGGCGACCCAGCAGTCGTGATGTCGGCGGAAAACGCTGCTCTGGCGAAGCCGACCCCGGGTTGCTCCGTTGAGGCAATCGACCTGTACGACCAGGTCTGGACCCACTTCAAGAAGTAGTCCGTCCAAGAAAAGCATGCGCACGTAACCCACCCCGCTCGGGTGGCGCCGCGGCTCATTCGCGATGCCACCCGAGCCCGGGGGTGACCCCATGATCACGACCCGCATCGGCACGTTGCCGACAAGATCGGAGCACAGTGAGCACGCCCAGCCTAGGAAAGGTCACCCGCCTCGAGAACGCCATCATCTGGACCGGTCGGCAGATCCCGGGCACCGCTGATTACGCCGTCACCGACGCCATCGCCTTCGTCGGAGATCGCGTCCTCGCGCTCGGCCAAGCGGCACGCTCGATGGCGGCCGACCACGTCATTGACGCTCAGGGCGGATTCATCTGCCACGCGTTCGGAGACGGCCATGTGCACTCGATCTTCGGCGGCCTCGAGCAGCAGTTCGCACCGGTTCGCGGCCATGTCGACCCACAGGGGATTGCCCGTGCGGTCGGCGAATGGGCCCGGGCGCACCCCGAGATCCTGTGGATCCGGGGCGAGGGTTTCGACCACGCGCTCGCGCCGAGCGGCATCTTCCACG
>CAMAWO010000155.1 GCA_945861925.1 Bifidobacterium breve
TGCGGCAAGACGTTCACCGCCGAGCAGTTGGCCGGCAGTCAGGTGTACCTGGACCTCGATCCTGCAGCCCGGACTGCTATCCGCATCGACCCCACCCTGGTGCTGAACGGAGAGCCGCCTCAATTGATCGACGAGTGGCAACTCGAGGCGACTTCGGTGTGGAACCACATTCGCAACGAGGTCAACAGGCGGGCCCGGCCCGGTCAGTTCGTGCTCACCGGCTCAGCGGTGCCCGATGACGATGCCGCCCGCCACACCGGCGCGGGGCGCTTCGCCCGACTTCGAATGAGGCCGATGAGCCTGTACGAGAGTGGTGAATCGACTGGTGCGATGTCCCTGTCGGCACTCCTCGACGGTGGGCGTCCAACCTCCCCGGCCAGCGCGCTCACCGTTACCGACCTGGTTGGCGTGACCGTCCGTGGAGGCTGGCCCCTGTGTCTGGATCTGGACCTCGCCGACGCAGCGCGCGTGAACCGCGACTACCTGCGCAGCATCGCCGAGGTCGACATCACTCGAGTTGACCCGGCTCGCAACGACCCAGCACGGGCACTCCGCCTGCTGCGCGCCTTGGCCCGCAACGTGGCCATGGACCACAAGGTCGCCCGCCTGGCCTCCAGCGCCGACGGAGACGACTCCCCACTGGCGCGAACGACGGCCTACGATTACTTGGGCGCCTTCGAGCGATTGATGGTGACTGAGCTACAGCCGGCGTGGTCGACGCACCTACGGTCACGTGCGAAGCTGCGCACCGCTCCTCGGACGCACTTCGTCGATCCGTCGTTGGCGGTCGCCGCCCTTGATGCCTCTCCGGCGCAGCTGCTTCGCGACCTCAATGCCTTCGGGTACCTGTTCGAGTCGCTGGTGATCCGAGACATCCGGATCTTCTCGGATCCCCTGGACGGCACCGTGACGCACTATCGCGACGGCGACGGCCTCGAAGTCGACGTCATCGTGTCGACCGCAGACCGTTGGGGCGCATTCGAGGTGAAGCTTGGCACCGCGCAGATCGACGAGGCGGCCGCCAAGCTGCTCGCGTTCGCGGACAAGGTCGACACCAGCCGCATGGGCTCTCCCGCCGTGCTCGGCGTGGTCACCGGTACGGGCTACGGGTACACGCGCCCCGACGGCGTGGTCGTGATCCCCGTCGGCGCGCTCGGCCCCTAACCGCGCTTTCGTCATCATCCAACTGGTCATCGACCCCGCTGGGTCTCAGCTGCGTCCGGCCTCGCAAACAAGGGCGCCCATCAACTCTCGCTGCTGCGCATCCTGCGCATACGTGTCCTCGGGGTGCCACTGCACCCCGACCGTCCACGCCTTCGCATCCGCGACCACGGCCTCAACGACTCCGTCCCCTGAGGTGCCAACAACGGTGAGGCCGTCGCCCACTCGGTCGATGGCCTGATGGTGGTAGCAGGAGGCCGTCACTGAACCGCCTGTAATGCCCAGCGGGCCGGCGTCGTCACTCAAGGCGACCTCATGGACGTGGTGTCGGTGGTTCTCCGGCATATCGACGATCAAGGTGCCGCCCCGAACGATGTTGAGCACGTGCAGGCCGCGGCACACGGCGAGCATCGGAACTCCTTGGTCGAGGCAGTATCCCGCGAGGGTTATGTCGGATTCGTCCTGCATATCGTCCATGTCATAGAGGCTCGGGTCGTCGTCGCCCTTGCCGTATCGAGTCGGACGGACGTCGCCGCCGCCGGGCAGCAGGACTCCCTCGAAGCCGCGCAGCCGTGCCGCCCAGTCGAGGGCATCCGGGTCGCTGCCGGGCAGGAGGGTCATCGGATCGCCGCCGGCTGCCCAGACATATTCGAGAAGCGCCCGCGAGCTCACGAGGCCGCGATAGCGCAGGGCGCTGGCCGACTCGGTGAAACGGCCGAGGATCGCGATACGGGGTCGGTTCATCATGCTCCAAGGGCTGGTGGGATTTCCAAATATCCGTTAGGGTCCGAACGATTCATTATTCGGATCAGCATAGTTTCCCATCGACGAAGGCGAGCATTGATGTCGACCGCAATCGTGGCCGGTGTCGAGGTCGACACCCGGCACTGGATCGGCGGGCATCGGGTGGCCTCGGCAGGCACGTTCGAGAGCGTCTCGCCGATCGACGGAGCCGTCATCGCGCATGTGAGCCGCGGGGGTCGTGCCGAGGCAGACGCCGCCGTCGCCGCGGCCAAGGCGGCGTTCCCCGCTTGGGCGGCGCTGAGCCCCGCCGAGCGCGGCGCAATCCTGCACCGGGTCGCCGATAACGTCGAGGCGCACATCGAGGAGCTCGCCCAACTCGAGACCCACGACAACGGGTCACTGCTGCGCTCCCACCGACGAGGCGTCATGCCCCGCGTGGTCATGAACATCCGCTACTTCGCCGACTTCGCGATGAACGACCTCAAGCACCCCCAGTTCGAGACCCGCGGACACTCCAACCACGTCACTTGGGATCCATCGGGTGTCGCGGTCATCATCACGCCGTGGAATGCGCCGCTCATGCTCGCCACCTGGCGCATCGGCCCGGCGCTCGCGTCAGGCGACACCGTCGTGCTCAAGCCACCGGAGTGGGCTCCGCTCACCGCCTCGTACTTCGCGCAGCTCGCCCATGAGGCCGGCCTGCCAGCCGGAGTCTTCAATGTCGTGCAGGGCTTCGGCATCGAGGCTGGGGCTCCGCTCACCGAGAACCCGGATGTCTCGCGCATCTGCTTCACGGGCTCCGTCCCCACTGCGAGGGCCGTCGCTCGCGCGGCAGCCGAGAACCTCATCCCCTGCTCATTCGAGCTCGGCGGCAAGAGCCCGACCGTCATCCTCGACGACGCCGACCTTGACCTCGCCGTCGATCTTGCGATCGAGCAGTATGACAACGCCGGACAGGTATGCCTTGCCGGCACCCGGTTGCTCGTTCAGCAGGGCATCGTCGAGGCCTTCACCGCCAGGTTCATCGAGCGTGCTGCACAAATCACGCAGGGTGATCCTCGCGATGAAGCAACCCAGATCGGGCCGAATATCCACCTCGCGCACGTCGAGCGGGTTACTGGCTTCATTGAGCGTGCTCGCAAGGACGGAGCCACAGTCGCGTATGGGGGTGAGGTGAATACGGCCCTCGGCACGCACTACATCAAGCCCACGCTCGTTGTCGATGCGCCCGAGGGCAGCGAGATCCTCACAGCGGAGGTCTTCGGTCCCGTCCTCACGATGCAGACCTTCGCAAGCGACGAGGAGGGCCTCGCCCTCGCGAACGGAACCGAGTTCGGCCTTGCAGCCTGCGTGGTCAGCGGCAACCGTGAGCGCGCCGAGGCCTTCACCAAGTTCCTCGTCGCCGGAACCATCTGGGTCAACTGCTTCTTCGTCCGCGACCTTTCGGCGCCATTCGGCGGGTCGAAGCGGTCGGGCATCGGCCGCGAGGGCGGCCTGTGGTCCTTCGACTTCTACGCCGACGTCAAGAACACCGTGTTCGCACCGACCGGATGGAAGTAGGGGTCACCATGGGTGAGATCGTCGGGGCCGGGCTGCTTGCCCACGTACCCACCATCATGCTGCCGGAGTCCATCCGGCTCGTGATCAACGACGGCAAGGAGATCTCGCTCGTCCCGGGCCTTCGAGACCTCCGCCGCGACAAGTTCGACACCCTCGACTACGACACCGTCGTTATCCTTGACTCCCACTGGGCGACGACCGTTGAATTCGTCGTCACGGCCCAAGACCGCCGATCCGGGCTGTTCACCTCGGAGGAGTTGCCGCGCGGGATGTGCCGAATCCCCTACGACTGGGCCGGCGACCCCGAGCTCGCCCACGCCATCGCCGGGTGCGGCGAGCAGAACGGCACCTGGATCACGGCCATTGATGACCACTTCCTGCCGCTCTACTACGCCACGCTGAACCTCTGGACCTTCCTCGGCGATGGCCTGCCGGACAAGCGCTGGATCTCGATGAGCGTCGCGCAGACCGGTGACACCGAGGATTTCCTCAGGGCCGGACGCGCCCTCGGGCAGGCCATCAGGGAGTCTCACCGCAAGGTGCTCGTCATCGCATCCGGTGCCCTCTCGCACACCTTCTGGCCACTGCGCGAACTGCGCGATCACGAGGCGAGCGACCCGTCGAATATCTTCAGCCCCGAAGCCCTCGCCGCCGACCTCCTGCGCTTGGATTGGCTCAAGGCCGGTGACCACGCCCGCGTGCTCGACACCATGCCGGAGTTCCTCAAGGTCAAGCCCGAGGCGAGGTTCGCCCACTACCTCATGATGGCCGGCGCGATGGGCGAGTCCGAGCTCACCGCACCCGGGGTGCTGTACAGCGAGTATGAGAACTCCATCGGAACCGGTCAGGTGCACGTATGGTTCGATCGTCCGGCATCAGGTTGGACTTCCGGAAAGGGCCCACAGTGACCGAGTTTCGACGCGTGCTCCTCGACGGAGCACCCGTGCTCACGACTCGCCACGGAGATGAGCTCGTTGCGGGTGATGGCCGCGTCGTCGGCATCGATGAGGCGATCCACCTCGCGCCCTGCGAACCCACGAAGATCATCGCAGTCCATCTGAATTACGACTCCCGCACCCAGGAGTTCATGACAAGGCTGCCACCCGCGCCCACCTACTTCCACAAGCCGATCACGGCCCTCAACGCTCATAAGGGCGCTGTTGTTCGGCCCGAGCGCTGCAAGTGGCTGAACTACGAGGGTGAGATCGTCATCGTCATCGGACGGACCTGCCGCAACATCGCCCCGGACGAGGCCGCGGAATACATCGCGGGCTACACCGTTGGCAACGACTACGGACTCCACGACTTCCGCGATACCGATGCCGGCTCCATGCTGCGCGTCAAGGGCGCAGACACACTGGCCCCGATCGGGCCAGGCCTTATCACCGACTGGGACTTCCGCGGCAAGCAGATCCGAACCATCGTGAACGGGGTCGTCCGTCAAGACGACACCACCGATGGCATGGAATGGGACATGCACTACCTCGTCGCCGACATTGCCCGCACCATCACGCTCGTGCCCGGCGACATCCTCTTCTCCGGCACCCCGGCGACCTCACGCACCGTCTATCCCGGTGACGTCGTCGAGGTTGAAGTCGAGGGTCTCGGGACCCTCCGCAACCACATCGTGCAAGGACCCACCCCCATTCGCACTGACGTGGGCGCGCAGCCCACCGAAAGCGAGGAGGTCATCTCCACCGCGAAGGGCGGCGACTGGGAATTCCGCGGCATCCGGACACCGTCGAAGGATCTGTACCCGTCACTAGTAGAGGAGAAGTAGCAGTGGTCAAGGTGACCGTCGACATGGACAAGTGTCAGCACTATGGGCAGTGCTGCTTTGAGGCTGAGGACGTGTTCGCATTGGACGAGTCCGGCAAACTCGTCTACTCGAAGGAGGCCGACGAATCCCGTCGCGCCGATATCGATAGCGCTGCCGACGTCTGCCCAATGCAAGCGATCACGGTCGAATAGCCGATGCAACGCGTAGTCATCGTCGGCGCCGGCCTTGGCGGCCTGCGCGCCGCTGAGTCACTGCGCTCAGCCGACTACTCCGATGCGATCACGATCGTCGGCGATGAGGTGTACCTCCCCTACAACCGGCCACCTCTTTCGAAGGAGGCGCTCGCCGGGGGGATCGACATCGAGGGTCTCGAGTTTCGGCGCAAGGCGAGCGTTGATGACGTGGAATGGCTGCTTGGGACTCCGGTGGCCGGGTGCGACCTTTCGCTCAGGACGGTTACCCTCTCCGACGGGGCGACGCTCGAATTCGACGGCCTCGTCGTGGCTTCAGGGATTCGGCCAAGGCGACTGCCCATTCCCGGGCCGACGGGTGGTCGATACGCCCTGCGAACCGCGGCTGACGCCCTCGCAGTCCGCGAATACCTAACCCCCGGCGCCGCAGTCATCATCATGGGCGCCGGCTTCATCGGCTGTGAGGTTGCAGCCACCGCAATCAATCTGGGGTGCACCGTGCATGTGGTGGCCCTCGATGACGAGCCGATGGTGCGTCCCCTCGGACTCGAACTCGGGGCCGCGATGCGGCGCCGGCACGAGGCTCACGGAGTCCGGTTCCATCTCGGACACACGATCGTCGCCTTCTCCGGTGACGATGACGTCAGGTCCGCCACGCTGAGCGACGGCACAGAACTCAAGGCCGATCTCGTCATCGAGGCCGTCGGATCGGTCGCCAATACCGATTGGCTCCGGGGCAACGACCTCGACCTCTCCGATGGACTCCTCACCGACAGCGCCATGCAAGTGTCGACCCCGCTCGCCCCGGTCGTCGCGGTCGGTGACCTCGCCCGTCACCCCAATGGCCTGTTCAGCCATGTTCCACGCCGAATCGAGCACTGGAATATGCCGACCGAAACGGCACGCCGGGCTGGTCCCACCCTCGCAGCGCTCCTACGCGGCGAGGAGCCCGACCGCTCCCCATTCCTTGGATTGCCAGCGTTCTGGTCGGATCAGTACGACACCAAACTGCAGTCATTCGGCATGCCGGGCATCGCCGACAACGCTGAGGTCACATCCGGCAGTGTCGACGAGTCGTGCGTCGTCGAGTACTTCGACGCCTCCGGCCTCGTCGGTGTCGTCGGCGTTGACCGAACCGCGGAGCTCGCCCCGTATCGCAAGGCCCTCCTTGCTCGTTCCTAAAGCCGCAGGGATCAGCGAAGCAAGCACGTCACTGTCGCTCGGGGATCGGCGACTCGAAGCCCTCGGCCATGCGGCCGGGCTTGTGGCACGCGCCTGGGCCGAGTTCGACCAGGCTCGCGAGACCGAAGTCACGCCGTCTGCACAACTTCTTGAGGCACTTCGCGCACCGCTGCCCGAGCACGGCGACGACGTCATCAAGGGCCTGAACGATGCCTCGGCCGTCCTCGACGCATCGCTCGCCCAATCGCGGCCCCGCTACTTCGCCTACATCGGCTCAAGCGGCCTCGAAGTGGGTGCACTCGCCGACCTCCTCGCTCACTCCTACGACATCAACCTCGCCCTCTCGGCGGGTGCGGCATCACTGCTCGAGGCGCAGGCGATCTCCTGGCTCGGCGATTTCCTCGGATACCCGGCGCTGACTGGCTCCTTTACGAGCGGCGGGAAAGTGAGCAACCTGACCGCGCTGACGGCCGCTCGAGAACGGGCGCTGCCAGGCAGCCGTGCCCATGGACTCAGCGGTGTGCGCTGCGCCGTGTACTGCTCGCAGGAGGCCCACTACTCGATCAAGCGAGCAGCAGAGGTCCTCGGCATCGGCCGGGATTGGGTGCGAGCGATCGCCATCGATGCCGAGCGACGCATGGACCCGATCGCCCTCGCCGAACGCATCGACGCAGACATGCGCGAGGGCATCACCCCGATCGCGGTCATCGCGACCGCCGGAACCACCCTCACCGGGGCCGTCGACCCACTCAACGAACTTGCCGATGTCTGCGCGCACACCGGAGTGTGGCTGCACGTTGACGGCGCCTACGGGCTGCCCGCTGCTGGCGCATCCGCCACCTCGGACCTCTTCGCCGGACTCGCGCGCGCTGACTCAGTGACGGTCGACTGTCACAAGTGGATGTTCGTCCCGAAGGCCTGCAGCGCAGTTCTCGTGCGCGACCCGCGAACCCTGTCGAACGTGTTTGCGCACGACGAGGCCTACGTGCCGCATGCCGGGGAAGCCCTCAACGCGGTCGATATCACCCTGGAGTACTCGCGACCCATGCGGGCGCTCAAGCTATGGCTCGCCTTCAAGGTGCACGGCGCTGCAGCCTTCCGCGCCGCCATTGCCCGCAATTGCGAGCAGGCCCGTGATCTCTACGAACGCGCAGGCGCGCTCGACGGCATCGCCGTGCTCACATCCGGCCCGCAACTGTCGATCGTGCCCCTCCGCCGCACCGTGCCCGGATGCCCCGACGAGAACGCCCACAATGCCGAGTTGTGCACCCGGCTCCAGTCCGATGGCCGTGTCTACGTGTCGCCCGCGACGATTGACGGTGAGGTGTGGCTCAGGCCTTGCTTCACGAACTTCCGAACGACCTCCGACGACGTCCACCTACTCCTTGGCCTCATTGAGAGCGAGGGAGCCGACTGCTCACATCACGGGTAAACTTTTGACATGACGCAACCATTGGTGTCAGTGGCACGCGATGGCGTGTGCTTTCCACAGGGGGGCGATGGTCGCCGCAGCACCGGAGCAACGGGCCGAGCCATCTTTGCCGATAGTGCGCGAGGGGTCGACGTTGCCCTAGCCGAGCGCATCGAGCACACCCGCGACTGGAGATCCGGATACCTTCGTCCGGTGCGCGACATCGTCGCAGCCGCCGCTCA
>CAMAWO010000156.1 GCA_945861925.1 Bifidobacterium breve
GAGACCGGGCCCGGTCTGGGGTCGAAGGAGTTCCGATGCCCGCGGGCCCGTCGCTGGATCGAGCCAGGCCGTCCAGTCCTCTCGGGGGCTGGTCATGGGCATCCGATCATGGATGCGACCGACCTCGTCGGACGCATCGGTCGTGAGGATGGTGCAGGTCAGTCGCCAGGCGAGCGGGTCAGCCTCTTCCCGGCTGGGGTCGCGCCACCACTCGTAGAGCCCGGCCATCGCCAAGGATGACCCGTCTGCTGCGTGGATGAAGAACGGCTGCTTGACCGGCTTGCCCGCCTTGCCGACCGGTGCGTCCTTGGCTTCGAGTGGGGTTGGCACGTACCACTCAAAGTAGCCATCGGCCGGGACGAGGCAGCGCCGCTTGGCGAACGCGCCCCGGAAGGATGGCTTCTCAGCAACTGTCTCAGCCCGGGCATTGATGAGCCTTGAGCCGATCGACGGATCCTTCGCCCAGGAGGGGATCAGCCCCCATCTGGCCACGGCGAGCTCTCGCCGAGGCCCGGTCTCCTGCTCCCTCTCCACTACGACATACACCCGCTTCGTGGGCGCGACGTTGTAGTCAGGTTCCAGTAACTGCTCGGGCGGCACGGCAACCCCGAACTCCTCCGCCAGCGCAGCAGGGTCCTTCGCCGCCGCGTATCGACCGCACATCACTCCTCCTCTTGCTCATCTCCATCGCCGCCGCCATTCTCCCCCGCAAGTGCGAACACCGTCAGTTGACGTCGGACATGATCGAGTCGGCCGAGGGCTGACACTGACTCCAGCGATTCACCCGGACCCCGCCACTCGTGTGCCAGAAAGTCCGCTGCGGCCCGGATGGCTTCGGCAAGCTCATCGCTCATCCTGCGCACGACCTCCGGAGCATGCGGCGCGACCCGCCCGCCCTGCTCGCCGAGCGCTGCCCCCGCGAGATCGACGAGCGATTCGACGATCCTTCGGAACTCCGCAGGTTCGAGCCGGGAGGGCTCGACGCGGTCAAAGAGGAGATCAGCCGCGCCACAGACGCCGCGAATCTGGACCGCCATGCCCCCGAGCCTGCGCAGTCGACGAGCGTCGGACTGCAACCGGGGCAGGACCGAACGTCCGCGCGGATTCCATCGGGCACTCTCCGCGAGCTTCGTGAGCGCCCCTCTGGCGTCCTCCGCCACCAGCCTCAGCGCCCGGCTGGCGGGAACGTATTCGTGGTTCACTCCTTCGGGAACCACCGCGGCCTCGTTACCGCTCTCCTCCCCGATGCGCCGCAACACCGTCACGATCGCGTCCCGATAGGTCTCGAGGGCTCGTTCGAAGGCCTCAGGTCGAGGACGCGGTGGGTACACGTAGACGGCGAGCAGTCCGATGAGTCCACCGATAACGACGTCGAGCACACGCCAAAGGTCCTGCCCCAGCGATGCCGGTCCCAGGGCAAGCACGAAGACCACCGCAATCGGGATCTGGATCTGCCCCGCGATCGACCACGGGATGATTCGGGCGACGAGCAGCGCGGCGAGCACACCGAGAAAGAAGGACCACGGTGTGAGGCCGACGAGATTGACCCATAGCGAGGCCGCGAGCACCCCGATCCCGGTCCCGAGAATCCGCTGGAGCGACAATCCGAGCGTGCTCCACGGCGAACTCTGCACGACAAGGAGGGTCGTGATGGGTGCAAAGATGCCGATGGCACTCTGCGAGACCGCCAGGGCGATGAGCCATGAGACGGTGACCGCGATGGCAAGGCGCAGGACGAGCATCGGCGAGCCGAGACCGCCATGGCGCTGCTGGAGCACCTCGGCGAGACCGCCCTCGGGAAGGAGATCTCCCACATTCGACGCTTCAGCCATCCCAGAAGGCTATGCCCCCCTCACCCGCATCTCGCCCAGAATCTGGGCCGCCTGAACGAATCGAGAGCGAATTCGCGATCATTCATTCATCTCGCCCAGAATCTGGGCGAGATGAATGTAAGACGGGTTGGGGGCTTGGGATTCGTTTACCCTGCCCGCAGGGATTACGCTGGCGCCAATGACGAGTGACGATTTTTGGCCGGCGCCGACCGCAACCGGCCCGGTCCACGCCCACGTCCGTGTCCCCGGATCCAAGTCCGCCACCAACCGTGCCCTCGTGCTCGCCGCGCTCGCAGACGGCCCGAGCCATATCCGCGAAGCCCTCGACGCCCGCGATACCCGGCTCATGATCGACGCTCTCGAAGCCCTCGGCGCGACCTTCACCGAGTCGCCCCAGAGTCCGGTCGGCAACATCGACATCACCTGCACCCCGATGCCACCCCCGGAGAGGGCTGGTAGGCGGCTCGCTGTCGGCATTGACGTGGGTCTCGCAGGCACCGTCATGAGATTCGTGCCGACTGTCGCAGCGCTCGCTGACGCCGATGTGCGCTTCGACGGCGATGAGGGTGCCCGGACCCGGCCCATGTCGACCATCACCGGCGCCTTGCGATCACTCGGGGTCATCATCGATGGGGGTGACACCCTGCCGTTCACCGTCCACGGCACGGGCGAGGTTACCGGCGGTGAGGTGTCGATCGACGCCTCCGGTTCCAGCCAGTTCGTCTCGGCGCTCCTCCTCTCCGGCGGGCGCTTCGAACAGGGACTCACGATCCGCCATACCGGCGCATCGGTCCCAAGCCAGCCGCACATTGACATGACGATCGCGATGCTCGCCGATCACGGGGTCGAGGTCTCGATCCCAGAGCCGAATGCCTGGCATGTCGCTCCTGCGCGGGTGCTCGCCCACGACTGCACGATTGAGCCCGACCTGTCGAACGCCGCGCCATTCCTCGCCGCCGCGCTCGTCACGAAGGGCGCAGTCACCGTCGCCGACTGGCCGATAGCGACCACCCAGCCGGGCGACTGGCTGCGCGACCTCCTCCAGCAGATGGGCGCCATCGTCACCCACGATGCCCATGGCCTCACCGCCACGATGCACGAAGAGATCCGAGGAATCGACGCCGACCTGCACGACGTCGGCGAACTCACCCCGTCGATTTCCGCACTTGCTGCCCTTGCGACGAGCCCCAGTCACCTGCACGGAATCGCTCATCTTCGCGGCCACGAAACCGATCGGCTCAAGGCTCTCGTGCACGAGATCAACCACCTAGGCGGTGACGCGCGGGAGACTGCCGATGGGCTCACGATCAGGCCGACGAGGCTTCATGCCGGGCGGTTCGCGACTTATCACGACCATCGAATGGCGACTGCCGCGGCGATCATCGGCCTGCGCGTGCACGGGATCTCCGTCGAGAATATCGAGACGACCGCTAAGACCCTGCCCGGATTCGCTGACCGCTGGCACTCGCTCCTCCTCCCCCGCGAGCCCTCGTGAGCCGTCGCCACGATCGAATGGACGAGGACGATGTCCGCGTACGGCCGACCCGTGGTGGCTCACGACCGAGGTCCAAGGATCGGCCCGCCCATGAACAGGCCCTTGCAGGCACCGTTATCGCGGTTGATCGCGGTCGATTCACCGTTGCCATCCCGTCGCCGGATCCTGATGCCAGCCCGCGCGTGATCTATGCCGTCAAGGCGCGCGAACTCGGGCGCAAGGGGATTGTCGTCGGTGACGACGTCGACCTCGTCGGTGATCTCTCGGGCGACATCGACAACCAAGCGCGCGTCGTTCGACGGCACGATCGGGTGTCCACTTTGCGACGAACCGCCGACGACACCGATCCGGTCGAGCGCGTCATCGTTGCCAATGCCACACAGCTCGCGATTGTCACCGCCACCACCAACCCGGCCCCCTCATTCGGGCTCATCGACCGTGCGCTTGTCGCTGCGTACGACGCCGGCGTCCGTCCGGTCCTTATCGTGACGAAAACGGACCTCGTCGCGCCAGACGAGCTGCGAAGAATGTACGCGCCCCTCGACTTCGAGATGTTCGAAGTGAGTGATCGACAGCCGCCCCTCGCGCTGCAACAGTCGCTGGCCGATGAGGTGACCGTCGTCGTCGGTCACTCGGGGGTCGGCAAGTCAACGCTCGTGAACAACCTCGTCCCTGGAACTGATCGCAGCACCGGTCGGGTTAACATCGTCACCGGAAAGGGCCGACACACGTCAACGAGTGTGCGCGCCATTGCGCTACCCGGCGGCGGATGGATCATCGACACACCCGGGATCCGCTCATTCGGCCTCGCTCACGTCGACATTGGGCGCGTCATTACCGCCTTCCCTGACCTCGCAGCCGGCACCGAGAACTGCCCGCGCGCCTGTTCGCATGACGAGCCCGACTGTGCACTGACCGTCTGGGCCCAGGGGCAGGAGCTAGGGGTGCGGGAACGGCTCGCATCGATGCGCCGTCTGCTCGCGGGCCGCAGCGCGACCACCGAATGGTCTGACTGATCGGCGACTCCCGCCGCAGGAATCCCTAATTGCCAGTCAGGCCCTGCCACACCGATTCGGCACCTGAGTGTCCGGCACGAACCACCCACACTGTCGCGAGGACCGCGATCACGATGAGGGCGACGGCAGCGACGTGCAACCACCAGGGCCTTGAGCGATTGGCCGGTATCCCGCGGTCGACGAGCCAGAACCCGATGAGCCCGAGCGCGAGGATCAGCGTGAGGATCGGCACGGCATTTCCGAGCTGGGCATGCTGCGCCGTGACCCCGACCCTGCTCGCAAGCGATTCACCCGCCTCCTTCGCCACGATTGAGACGATAAACGATGCCACGCAGGCGGTGACGATGAGACCGCCATATCGGCGGGCCAGCCTCCGTGACACGACCATGACGACCGCTCCCAGTGCAGCAAGAGGGACGAGGACGACGACGGCATGCACGGCGAGTGGGTGGAGCGGCAGCCCGAATACGCTGTCGAACAGGCTCGACTCCGTCAAGGGGGGCATGTCATCACCCTAGGGAGCCCTCGGCGCGGACCAGAACGCTGGATAGGTTTCACCCGTGACCCATACGCCTGATGTTGCCCTCGCCCTTGAGCTTGGCCCTGATCTCGAGCTTGCCCTAGCCATGGCTGATGCCGCCGACCTCATCACGATGGATCGCTTCGGCGCACTCGACCTGGTGGTCGAGACGAAGCCCGACCTTACGCCGGTCACCGAGGCAGACAAGGCCACGGAGGTCGCCCTTCGCACGATGCTCGCCGAGCATCGGCCCGGCGACAGCGTGCTTGGCGAGGAGTTCGGGACCTCCGATGGCTCCACCGCGCGTCGGTGGATCATCGATCCAATCGATGGCACGAAGAACTACGTCCGGGGCGTCCCGGTATGGGCAACGCTCATCGCCCTCGTCGTCGATGGAGAGGTCGTGGTGGGGGTTGTCTCGGCACCAGCGCTCGCGCGGCGCTGGTGGGCAGCCAGCGGAACGGGCGCGTGGGGCCGGATGCTCGATCGCGAGCCGGTGCGCCTGCAGGTGAGCCTCGTGCGGTCACTCAACGATGCATCCCTTTCCTACTCCGACGCAGTCGGCTGGAGCGCCATCACCGCGACGGGCCTTGAGTCCCTGCTCAACACCACTTGGCGGCAGCGCGCCTACGGCGACTTCTGGTCGCACATCCTGGTCGCCGAGGGAGCGGTCGATGTCGCGGCCGAACCAGCGCTTGGGCCGTGGGACATCGCAGCGATCATCCCAATCGTCACCGAGGCAGGCGGCCGCATCACGGCATTCGACGGACGCCCCGCCCTCGAGGGCGGCTGCGCGGTCACGACCAATGGAGTCCTACACGGGTCGGTCCTGAACCTGCTTCGAAGCGACCGATAGGCACGATGAGCGCAGGCTTAGTGCTGACAATTGGTCCGCACAGGTCCACACTGGTGAGACGAACCAGCCAGGGAGGCCCACCGTGCAGCTCACGACCATCCTCAGCACCAAGGGAAGCGCCGTCATCACCATCCACCCCGAGGCGAGCATCGCCGGGCTCGTCGCGATGCTCGCCGAGCACTCTGTCGGCGCACTTGTCGTCTCCTCAGACGGATCGACCATCTCGGGCATCGTGTCCGAGCGCGACGTCGTCCGCGCCCTCAATCACGGCAGCGCGGTGCTCGACGCCCCCGTCGCGTCGATCATGACTGCCCAGGTGCACTGCGCGCCGCCCACCGCGAGCATCGACGAGCTCATGCACCTCATGACGGAGCGACGTATCCGGCATGTCCCGATCACGGGCGACACCGGCGACCTCATCGGCATCGTGAGCATCGGCGACGTCGTGAAGTCGCGGCTCAGCGAGCTCGAGGACGAACGCGCCGCACTCATGGACTACATCACGCGCGGCGGGTGATCCGAAGCTTCAGCCCGCCAGCCGGCCTGATGGTCACGAGCGGTTCCACAGCAGGGACTCCCTCACCGCCTGGGTAGCTCACCTCGAAGCGAGACGCGAGCCTAGCGAGCATGAGCACGCCCTCGATGTAGGCGAAGTCTCGACCGATGCACATCCGCGGTCCGGCACCGAAGGGAAGGAACGAACTGCGGTCAACGTCTTCATCGATGAAGCGAGATGGACGGAACTCCTCCGGAGCGCGCCACAGTGACGGATGGCGGTGCAGAAGCCAAGGACTCATGATGACGAGGGAACCGGCTGGAACCTCGCGGCCGGCGAGCTCCCCTGCCTCAAGGGCCTTGCGGGTAATGAGCCACGCAGGAGGGTAGAGCCTCAGGGCCTCATCGAAGACCGCTCGGGTGCGGACGAGGCGGGGGTAGTCGTCGATTGTCAGGGGCGCGTCCTGGACGATCTGCGACAGTTCCTCGTGCAGTGACTCCTGCTCCTGCGGATGGGCGGCGAGCAGGGCCCAGGCCCAAGTGAGGGCACTCGCTACCGTCTCATGCCCGGCCACGATGAATGTCACCATCTGGTTGCGAATCTCCTCCCCCGAGAGGCCCTGCCCGTGCTCGTCACGCACCTCCATGAGCATGTCGAGCATGTCGTGGGTCCGGACTTTCGCTTGCGCCCGCTCGGCAATCATGCGCCGAACTGCGCTGTCAAGCACGTTGTTGGCCGCCGCCAAGCGCCGATTCGCCCGGGTCGGGATCCAGCCGGGCGGCGTAATCGGCACGCGTGCCCGTGCGATGACGACGTCGAGTGCATCGAGCGTGGCATCGGCCAGCGCGGACGCATCCTGCGACAGATCACTGCCGAAGAGTGCATGACCGACCACTTCGAGGGTTGCGTGCATCATCGCGACATCGATGTCGACCATCGCTCCGGTCCCGGCTCGTTCCCAGTCCGCGAGGACCGATGAGGATGAGCGCTCCACATAATCCGTGAGCTGGGCGAGGGTTTCCTGGTGGAAGGCCGGCTGAACCATGCGACGTTGCCGGCGCCACACATCGGTATCAGATGTGAGGAGGCCCTCGCCCGTCACGAGGGAAAGAGCCCGGTACTGGATGGTCGACTTTCCGTACGTTCTCGCCTGTTCGACCAGGACCCTGCGAACCGCATCGGGATCATTCACGAGATAAATCGGCGGTCTGGGAATCGGGAACTGGATGACATCACCGTGCTCGCGCCAGACCCCGGCAAGGTAGCTGAGCGGGTTTCCACGGATGGCGCTGAAGGCCCTGAGCATTTGGGGCCCCGACGGCCCGGGGGCTGTCGCCGGCGTTCCCATAAAGGATCCGAAAGCGCCTGATCGGTTCGTCACTCGCGTGCCCCGAGCGCTCGCCGCACGTGTATCCGCGCATGCTCGACGGCCTCGTTCATTCGTTCGACACAGTGGTGCTCAGTCCCGAGGGCTTCGAAGGCGCCAACAGCCATCAGGGTCGGGAAATGTTCCGTCCGAATCCCCTGCAGGATGACTGCGATGCCGCGAGACTGCAGGTCGACGATGATCTCCTCCAGTGCATGAGCCCCGCTTGCGTCCATCATGCCGATGCCCCCGAGCCTCAGCACGACCACCCGGACATCCGCAATAGCCACCAGCTCGTCGAGGAATCGCTGCGACGCGCCGAAGAACAGCTCGCCATCGAGTCGGTAAACCGCGATGTGCTCGTGAAGGAGTTCGTGTTCCAAGAGAACCGGCAAATCGTCCAACTCCGAGGAATCACGAACCTCTTCACGACCCAGGGTGCTCGCCCGTGACAGCGCCCGCAGGGCCAATACAGCCGCTATCGCGATACCGATCTCCACCGCCACCATGAGGTCAAGTGCCACCGTGGCCACTGCCGTCGTCACCATGACGACAGCATCGGCGCGGGTTGAGCGCAGCACCGACAGCGCAGCCCTCCGGTCGATCATCCGAACGGCCGTCACCATGAGCACCCCGGCTAGAGCCGCAAGTGGGATGACCGCTACGAG
>CAMAWO010000157.1 GCA_945861925.1 Bifidobacterium breve
CCTTGGCCCTCATCCGTCGGGTGGAGGACCTGCTCGACGTCCCGGTCCCGCTTGCCGACCTCGTCGAGGAGTCGCGAGCCTGGGAAACGGGCGTCGACGAGCTCGCGTCAGAAGACGATGAGGTCGCCGACTACGTGCATCAACTCGAAGAGGCCCGCGACACCGCTGACCTGCCCGAGGCGAGCGGTGAGGCCATCGCCCGCGAGTTCGAGCGCTACCTGCGACGACGCGCCGACGACACGTAGTCTCGCTGCAGATAGTTGTACTGGCCCACCTGCGGCCGCCACAGTTGCCCAGCCGGAGCCTCGCCGGGTCTACCTGAGGGCGAGATACCGCTCGATCGACCGCGCCGATGCCGGGTCGCTGACCGCTGTCGGTCTGCCCGTCTCGATCGCGTCGAGGATCCCGAGTGCGACCCTCTTGCCGAGCTCGACCCCCCACTGGTCGAATGAGTTGATGCCCCAGACAGCCCCCTGTACGAACACGCTGTGCTCGTAGAGCGCGACGAGCGCCCCGAGCGTGTACGGGTTGAGCTCCTCGACCATGAGGACGGAGGTCGGCCGGTCGCCGGGCATGACCTTGTGGGCGACGAGCTCCTCGGGGGTGCCGTCCGCGCGCACCTCATCGGCTGTTCGGCCTCGTGCGAGCACTGATGCTTGCGCGAGGGCATTCGCGACGAGCATGTCCTGCTGGCGACCGAGGGAGTTCGGGGTCCGGGCTACGACGATGACATCGCACGCCACGCTGCTCGTGCCCTGGTGGAGCAACTGGTAGAACGAATGCTGGCCATTCGTACCGGGCTCACCCCACACGATCGCCCCGGTCGGGCACGATGACGGCGAGCCATCGGCTCGCACGCCCTTGCCGTTACTTTCCATCGTGAGCTGCTGGAGGTAGGCCGGGAACCTCGAGAGGTACTGCGAGTACGGGAGTACCGCGGTCGTCGGGATGTCGAGGAAGTCGCGATTCCAGACGGCGACGAGGCCCATGAGGACCGGGAGGTTCTCGCTCGGGTCAGCAGTCGCGAAATGGACGTCCATCGCGTGGAATCCTTCGAGCATTGAACTGAAGTGCTCCGGCCCGATCGCGACCATCGTTGACAGTCCGATGGCGGACTCCATCGAGTAGCGACCACCGACCCAGTCCCAGAAGCCGAACATGTTCGCGGGGTCGATGCCGAACGCGGTGACGAGCTCTGCGTTCGTCGACACGGCGACGAAGTGATGGCTCACGGCCGCCTCGCCATGGGCGCCCACGAGCCAGTCGCGCGCTGCCGACGCGTTCGTCATCGTCTCCTGCGTCGTGAACGTCTTCGAGGCGATAATGAACAGCGTGGTGGCCGGGTCGAGCGGACGTAACACTTCGGTCAGGTCGGTAGGA
This sequence comes from Bifidobacterium breve, assembly GCA_945861925.1. GTDB lineage: Bacteria > Actinomycetota > Actinomycetes > S36-B12 > S36-B12 > WLND01. The sequence goes on from CAMAWO010000157.1 coordinate 1,381, forward strand.
TCGACATTCGAGACGAAGTGGCAGCTGATCGCACGGTCGCTGTAATGGCGCAGGGCCAGATACGCCATTGCTGGGCCGAGGTCCGAGCCTCCGATGCCGATATTCACAACGTCGGTGATGCGCTCTCCGGTCGCTCCGCGCCAATCGCCCGTCCGCACGTCTTGGGCCCATGCGGACATCCGGCCGAGCACCTCCGCGGCATCGGCGGCCACGTCACGGTCGCCGGTGATCAGTGACGATCCCGGCGGTAGGCGCAGTGCCGTGTGGAGCACCGCCCTGTCCTCTGTGGTGTTCACGTGCTCTCCGGCGAGCATCGCATCGCGGTGCTCGAGCACCCGCTGCTGGACGGCGAGGGATTGAAGCGCGTCGAGGATGCGTGAGTCGACTCGCTGGCGGGAGATATCTAGGCTGATGCCGGCAGCTGTGACGGTGAACTTGTCGCAACGCGCCGGGTCGGCGTCAAGCAGGTCGCGCACACTCACGGTGCGGCTCGAATCGCGCAGCGAGACGAGCTCCCCCCATGCAAGGGCGATGGTCGGGTCGGCGGCAAACACATTCGTCATGCCCGCAGCCTTCCACTAGCGTTCCTGTCAGGTGCCATCCCCGCCCCCTCAACCAACAGGAGTCGTCGTGACCACGCTCGTCGAAGGACGCATATCGCTCGGAATGGTCGGTCTCGGCCGCATGGGCGCCAACCTGTCCCGACGGGCAATGCGCGACGGTCACCATGTCGTGGCCTTCGACCGCGCCCAGGATGCCGTCGCCGATCTCGTCGGAGACGGAGCGACTGGTGCATCGAGCCTCGAGGAACTCGTCGCGGCACTCCCCGCTCCGCGAACCGTCTGGGTCATGGTGCCCGCGGGCCACATCACCGAATCCGTCGTCACCGACTTGATCGCGCTCCTGTCCCCCGACGACTGCATCATTGACGGCGGCAACTCCTACTACCGCGACGACATCCGCAGGGGGCAGTCGAGCGCAGCCGCAGGCATCGACTACCTCGACGTCGGGACGTCTGGTGGCGTGTGGGGCCTCGAGCGCGGGTACTGCCTCATGATCGGCGGCCCAGAGGCGACCGTCACGCGACTGATCGGGCTATGGGACACCATCGCCCCCGGGTTCCAGACCGCGGAGCGCACCCCCGGACGCACCGGTGATATCGCCCCCGAGGAGCGCGGCTGGCTGCACTGCGGCCCCGGCGGCGCAGGACACTTCGTCAAGATGGTCCACAACGGGATTGAGTACGGACTCATGGCCGCGTACGCCGAGGGGCTCAACATCCTCAAGCACGCCGATGCCGGGTTGCACGCACGCGATGCCGATGCCGAGACAGCGCCCATGAGCGACCCGCAGTACTACCAGTACGACATCGATGTGCCCGCCGTCGCTGAGGTGTGGCGGCGAGGCAGCGTCGTGGGCTCATGGCTCCTTGATCTCACTGCAGCGGCCCTGCAGGAGTCCCATGAGCTCGCGGAATTCAACGGCCGGGTATCCGACAGCGGCGAGGGACGTTGGACGGCGCTCGCCGCAATCGAGGAGGGCGTACCGGCCCCCGTGCTTACGGCAGCGCTGTATGAGCGCTTCGAATCGCAGGGGTCGGGGATGTTCGCCCGCCAGATCCTTAGCGCGATGCGTAAGGAGTTCGGTGGCCATGACGAGAAAGTCAACCCAGCGGCTACCTGACGTGCGTCATGGGTGGAGTCGCACGCCCAGCAGTGCATCGCACATCGTGGCGATGAGCCCCGGCGCCACAGGATCGGTGCCTGTGCCCGACTGCTGTTCCATCGCCCACGCGTCGATGACATCAAGTGCCGATGGGCACTGCATATCGGTGCTCAGGTGCTCACGGACTCGCGCGATCACGGGTGCGGCGTCAGTGCCTGCAGGTCGCGCGACCGCCTGTTGCCACAGGGCGAGTCGCTCCTCGGCGTCGGTGAGCCCCTGCTCCGTCCACGCCCAGTTCGAACGGTAGTGATGTGCGAGAAGCGCGAGCCGGATGGCCGCGGGGTCGTGGCCCAGGTGCCGGAGTTGCGAGACGAACACGAGGTTTCCTCGAGACTTTGACATCTTGTGCCCCTGCCACCCCACCATCCCAGCATGGGTGTAATGGCGGGCGAAGGGCCATTCGCCGGTGAGCACCTGCGCCTCGGAGGCACCCATCTCATGGTGCGGGAAGGCAAGGTCGCTACCGCCGCCCTGGACGTCGATCGTCATGCCGAGCGTGTCGAGAGCGATGGCAACGCATTCGATGTGCCAGCCCGGCCTGCCATGACCGAGCGGGGTGTCCCATGCCGGCTCATCGGGTCGGGCGTCCTGCCAGACGAGGCAGTCGAGTGGATCTCGTTTGCCGGGCCTATCCGGGTCGCCGCCGCGCTCGGCGAACTCGGCGATCATCTGCGCCTCGTCCAGATTGGCGACGGTCCCGAACCGCGGGTCAGCATGGACAGAGAAATACAGGTCATCGTCGACGGCGTAGATGGCGCCCTTGACCTGGAGGTCCTCGACGTAGCGTGCCACCGACGGAATCGACTCAACGGCCCCGAGATACTCGCGCGGCGGAATGACATTGAGCGCCGACATGTCCTCGCGGAACAGGGCTGTCTCGCGATCGGCGATGACCCGCCAGTCCTGGCCGGTCGCGACAGCCCGCTCAAGGAGCGGGTCATCAATGTCGGTGACGTTCTGGACATAGTGGACGTCGTGACCAGCATCGAGCCACACGCGCTGGACGATGTCGAAGGCGACGTAGGTAGCGGCGTGACCCATGTGGGTGGCGTCATACGGGGTGATGCCGCAGACGTACATGCGGGCGACGGGACCCGGTTCAGTTGGCCGAACGCTACCGGTCGCCGTGTCGTAAAGGTCAAGGCCCCTGTTGAGGCCGGGTAGGGACGGTACTGGGGGCACGCTCCACGAATCCACGTCGTGAGCCTATCCACCAGCGCCCGTCAGAACACCGGACCTGTTGACGGTGCCGGTCAGAACACCGGCCATGGAATCGACGGCCAGTCATCCGACGGCAAGGGGAACACTCCGTGCGCGATGAGATCGTCGATCCGGTCCTTGAGCGCACGGGACTCCGCCGTCGTAAGCCAGTCGGTGACCACCTCAGCCTCGCTCGTGTCAAGGATGGCTCGCAGGCGCCGAAGGTTCGCGAGCAGCCCGGGGGGGATTGGCACGCCGGACCAGCCCCAGAGAACTGACCGCAGTTTGTCCTCCTCGTGGAAGGTGAGCCCGTGGTCGATCCCCCAGATGCGCCCGGCAGTGTCGACGAGGAGGTGGCCGCCCTTCCGGTCGGAGTTGTTCGTGATGGCGTCGAGGAGTGCGATCTCCTGGACTGCCTCGAGGTCGGCGTGGACGAGCCTGATCGGCGCTCCTGTCCCGGACTGTCCCTCAAGGACGCTCATCCAGCCTGGATGCTCTGCATCGATTGGGAGGAGATCGACGACTCCGGCTGACGGATCCTCCTTGATCCACTCTTGGCACATACCGGGTCCAGCAGGTCCGTCGTCGCGCCACACCGTGGTCGGGATGACGTCCCAGCCGGCCAGCCGGGCGAGCTCGAATGTCGCGATCTCCCGGCCGGCGAGATGGCCGTCAGGGAAATCCCACAGTGGCCTCTCACCGCTCACCGGCTTGTAGACACAGAGCAAGTCGATCCCGCTGACAGAGGTGACCTTGCACCGCAGGGTCTGGTTCGACGCCGACACGAGGCGACCCTCGATGTGAAGTTCGCCGGTGGCAAGCGCCAACGCAAGCTCCTCCCGCGGCAGAGGTGCTGCCTCGCTCATGACCGGCGTCGGTAGCCGTTCGCCCGCGGGCACACGTGCCCGGCTGGGTCGAGAGGCTGGGTGCAGAACGGGCATGGTGGACGGCCAGCACCGGCGACGATCTGGGCCCGCGCTGCGAATGATCGCGCGTACGACGGGGTGAGCCAGACGCGAAGGGTATCGGGGCCGTCGGCATCGTCATCGGCGATGTCGGGAATGTCGGTGCCGTCCTCGGCAACGGCATGGGCCTCCACGACGACTCGGGATGTCGCCTCGTCCCAGCCGAGAGCCATCGCACCCACCCGAAATTCTTCTACGAGCGGAAGGTCGAGCGGTTGCGCATCACTCTCCGTGCCGGTGTCTGGGATCGGGACCTCCGGTGACCGGGTATCGCGGACCTCATCAAGAAGTTGGCCGAGTCGTTCTGCGAGAACGATGACCTGCTGCTTCTCCACCACGACACTCGTGACCTGGTTGCCTGATCGGGCCTGAAGGAAAAAGGTGCGCTCCCCCGGCATGCCGATAGTGCCGACGACGAAGCGATCGGGCGACTGGAACTCGAAGACCTGACGTGGCACGCAATGACCTTACCTTCATCTGGGCAGGGCTGCCCGCCTCAACCGGAGCCGCCGCCGACAGCGGCGTCACTTGTGCGTCGACGCTTCTTCGTTCCCTTCGCCGGAACGAGCGATGAGAGGTCGCCGCCTGTGTCATTCGTTCGGAGAACAAAGGGGCGCAGCTTCGTATAGCGGATGACGCTGACGGAGCAGGGATCAACGGAGATGCGCTGGAACTGGTCGAGGTGGACACCGAGGGCATCGGCGATGATCGCCTTGATGACGTCGCCGTGGCTCACGGCAACGTAGATTGCCTCCTCGCCAAGGCGAGCATTCCAGTCTCGGACGGCGCCGACGGCGCGGTGTTGCATCTGTGCGAGCGACTCGCCCTCCGGCCCTGGGAAGACTGCGGCACTGGGATGCGCCTGCACGACGCTCCACATCGGCTCCTTCGACAGTTCCTTAAGCGGCCGGCCCGTCCAGTCGCCGTAGTGGCACTCGCCCAGGCGTTCGTCGGTGTGTCGTTCGACGGTGCCATGTTGTCCGGCTGCGACGACATCGGCGGTCTGCTGGGTTCGCTCAAGGGGTGACGCAACCACGGCCGCGAGGTTTACGACCGAGAGCCGTGCAGCGACAGCATCTGCCTGGGACTCGCCGTGCTCGTCGAGGAAGACGCCGGGGGTCCAGCCGGCAAGCACACCATCGGCATTCGCTTTCGTGCGCCCGTGCCTGACGAGAATAAGCGTGGTCATGTGCACGAGCGTAAGGCGATTCGCCGACTGGAGCACAATGGGCGCATGATTCGCGGGATGGGCCTGTACGGTGCCGACAGCGCCCTAGCACTCCAGCACGTTCGAAGCTGGGAGATGCCGGGCGACAGTCCCGTCGGGCCCAAGCTCCTTGATCTCAAGGAGCAATGCCTTGCCAAATCCGGCTCCTTCGTCTGGCTTGGCCTCTTCGAGCCGACGAAGGCCGAGATCGCTACCGTCGCAGAAGTCTTCGATCTGTCGCCTCTTCAAGTCGAAGACGCTGCGAACGATGCTCAGCGGCCAAAGGTTGAGGTGGGCCCAGGGGGGCGCGTGTTCGTCATCGCGAAGGTCCTCGACTACATCGAGCACTCCTCCGATGTCCAGACGGGACAGCTCGCGGTGTTCATCGGTCCCTGGTTCGCTGTGACCGTGCGCTTCGGTCAGATCGGCGACCTGCGTGGCATCCGCGAGCGTCTTGAGGACAGCGCCGACCTGCGCGCGCACGGGTCGATAGCCGTCCTGTATTCCGTTCTTGACCGTATCGTCGACGGGTACCTCACCGTCACCGACGAGATCGCTCAGGACATTGAGGACGTCGAGACCGAGGTGTTCACCGGTATCCCTTCGGACAACAATGCCAATCGCATCTACCGACTCAAGCGCGAGAATGTCGAGATCCGCCGGGCCGTCTCGCCCCTCGTACCCTTCGCCCAGTCCTGGGTCACCGACTCGACGACGTGGATCCCTGACGACATGGTCCCCTACTTCCGCGACATCGGCGAGCACATGTTGCGCGCCTCGGACTCCACCGAGTCAAGCGACAACCTGCTCATGACCATGCTCATGGTCTCAACGTCGCTGCAAGACCTGCAGCAGAACCGCGACATGCGCAAGATCAGCTCCTGGGTCGCGATCGCCGCGGTTCCGACGATGATTGCCGGCATCTACGGCATGAATTTCGACTACATGCCAGAACTGCACCAGCCCTGGGGCTACCCCGCGATTTTGATCCTCATGGGCACCGCCTGCTACTCGCTCTACCGAGCATTCAAAAGATCAGGCTGGCTCTGACAGACGACAGCGTGGTGCTCAGGCAATGAGCACGCCGGTCATGAGGAGCACGATGAGGAGCACGCCCAGAACGATTCGGTAGATCACGAATGGCAGGTCTCCAATCGACCAAGCAGACCTCGCCCCTCACGAATCCGGCCTTTCAGCCCTTGCCTTTTAGTTGTCATCAGCCTGTCACTCTGTCAAAATCTCGTCACTCTAGTGCCGAGATTCCTTTCGATCCCCTCATTTACCCGACCCCCCTGTCACTAAGGTCAGATGGTGAAGGTATCCCCGATGGGGGGTGACGTCAACGATGGGTCACCCCACCGGGACCTCCTGCCACCGCTCGACGAGGGCCACCTGCCCCCGACTGATGAGCCATTCCTCGATGGTCGAACGGGACCAGACCGGCGTGCGCCCGATGTACAGGTCGGCCACCGGCATGCACAGGTGCCCGCCCCGAGCCAACTTGTGGTACCCCTTGATGGTGTCGGGCGCGACCCCTGCCAGTGCGGCCACGGCGCGGGTGTCGAGCATGTCATTGGTGCTGAGTTCCATGATTGATGTTCCTCTCGTTGGTCTGCGCTCCGCATATGGGCATGGAGAGCCGGATGGTGCGGGTGTGCGACGCGTGCGGCATCGACGTCGACGGCGATGCGCGGCGGGTGTG
>CAMAWO010000158.1 GCA_945861925.1 Bifidobacterium breve
CTGCTCAACCCGGACAAGAAGACGGGCGACGCCTCTTTGCAGACGCGCATCCTACGCATGGACCTTGCGAAGGGCACCATCGACGGCGAGTGGGTCTACCGATTCGAGGCGCCCGCCACTGTTGATCCCAGCACGACGAAGACTACTGAACTGAAGCTCTCCGCCATGGTGGCGCTCGACGACAGCCGCCTGCTCGTCCAGGAGCGGACCGACAACGCCTTCCTCGTGGCCGAGGTGACCCTGAGCCCGGGTCAGTCGATCCTTGGAACGTCCTACGACAGCCTGACCACCACGCCGTCCATGGAGAGCCTCAAGCCGACGGACTCGAACATTGTGGCGCTGTCGCCGTACAAGTCGGTCATATTCCTGAGTTCGTCGGTCCCGGAGATGCCGAAGAAGGTCGAGGGTATGGCCGTGGAGAACTCGAACACTCTGGCATTCATCAACGACAACGACTTCTCATTCGCGTACGACGCCAAGAGCGGGAAGATCACGCCCACCGGCGTGCCCACGCAGTTCCTGTACGTGACGCTGGCGGCGCCTCTCCCCACCACGCCCGACGCCGAGGCCCGCGCCTTGGCCAAGGCCGCCTCGGGTCGCTAGCGAAATGGCAGGCGCGGCAAACAACTGGAACCCTCCTAGTGGCAACGGAATACGGGGTTCCAGCGGAGGCAGCGGCCAGTTACCTAGGTCTTGATCCAGTCGTTTATCACACCGGGTGTACGTACTGGGGGATACGAGTCGTGGATGCGGTTCGCGATGCGCTCGTCCAAGCCCACGCGGGTAAGGCCGGATGAAGGCGCTTGGGAGAATCAGTGACATGACCCGTCGAGTAGGACTCATTTGGGCGGAACGACAGCTTACATCTGGACGAGTCTCGCGTCGCGATAAATCATTCGCACACCTCGCGCGCCAACTGCGACATTGATGCGGCCTACCGCATCGATCCGGTCACTTGTGCGAGTTGGTTTGGGCGCTAGCGGTCGTTGGCGCCGACCCTCGGTGATTTTTGGCTTCGTGGTCGGGGTGTTTAGGGGTCGAGATGTTCACTGCGGATGACGACCATCGAACCCGATGGCGTCCCATATCAGTGATGAACACTTCGCGAATGCCGAACTTCCCTCGGGACTACGTCGTGGCCCAAGGGCGGCCGCATACGGGCGAATACCGCCGGGGCCGTACGTCAGATGAGTTCGAACTGGCAACGCGGACCGGATGCTCGGGTCAGGCGGGCGTCGCGGGTGAGAAGCGGGAGGTTCAGTGCCTCCGCTATCGCGACGTAGGCACCGTCGTACGGCGTGATCGTGGGCGAGAGCTCATGGATCCGCGCAATGAGCGGGGTGCTCGCCAACCGCTCGATCGGCCAGGTCGCGAGTCCATCGAGTGCCCTGCGCAACGTTCGGTCATCGATCTCGCCGCGCATCCGCAGCGCTCGCCAGGCGCTCATGCATTCGACATCGATCGTGTGCGGCGCGAACCATGAATCCGCCTCCTTGAGCCGGCCCCTGATCACCGCGGATCCCTGGGCCATCGGCCGCAGCGCATCGACGAGAATCGAGGCGTCAAGGACGAGGCTTGGCACTGGCCCTCCGAGCACTGGCGAGCTCCGTGAGGTGCCCGGTGCGATCCTCGCGAGTGGCGCGAATATCTGCTGCGGCATCGGCGGCCAGCGGTGAACTCAGCGAAGGGCTCCCCCGGAGGCCTGCTTCCCAGCGCTCGATGGCCTCTCGGGCAGTCAGCGTCTCGGCAAAGGCCTCGAGCCGCGCGAGCAGGTACTGCTGGAGCGACTGGCCATCTGCCTTGGCATGGGCCACGAGTTGGGCGTGGAGGCGTTCGTCGACATTTCGGATGAGCATGTTCGGCATGCTTGCATTATGCAAGCATGCCGAACCCCACGTCAAGGGCGAATTCACGCAGCCTCGCCCCGGATCTCTCCCGTCTCAAGGTCGACATCTTCGGGCAGGTCATCGACGATCCCCGCCGCCTCGAGCTCATCGGCGATCATCCCCGCAGCGGCAGCAGCATCTGCCTCGGCGCGGGCCTCGCTCTCGACTGCAGCCCCGCGCTTGACCCGGGTGAAGGTCGCGACGCCACGGCTGAGATCGGGGCCGACAGCGATCGCTTCGATGTCGTGGAATCGCATGATGTGGCTCGATTCCCCGCACGGGCGCGGGACCTCGCGGCTGCGGAGCTTGCCGTAGACGACCACGGGCATGCCCTTCGTGATGGACTGTACGACATTGTGAGCCAGATCGCGCCAGCATGAGACCGAGAAGTAGTGCGTATCGCTATCGACCCAGCGCTCGGTCGCTCGGTCGTACCGGCGGCTGCTCATCGCCACGCGGAACGAGGCAACCGGGTCGCCGCTGTTCGTGAAGCGCAGTTCAACGTCCTTGACCACATTGCCGGCCACGGTGAAAGTTATGTCATTCATCGCATCGTCCTTGGGGTTCATCGTCCTTGGAATCAAGGACCGCCGGGGGCTGTCCCCGACGACCTCACCCTGAGGCAGCGGACAGGAGTAGGACAGCCCCGAATCCACTCCTGTGCACGAGAGCCCACCACAACTGATCCCGGTGGACAGCGCGCTCTACGGCTGAAGGCACCATGCCACGCCAAGTGGTAGCGGTTCGTGTACATGCGTTTCCATATTGTTACCCGACGCCCAAAATGCAGAGCACGTTTCGCTTCACGCTGTACCGCTCTAGCGAAGCAGTAGGCAGACCAGCGGTGCCGGAACGGCCCACACGGCCCCGGTCACATCGAGCACTGACTTGGTTGCCAGCACGCCTGCGTTGTACTTACCGGCGATGACGCGACCTTCGCCCCGCCAACCCGTATCAACCCACTTGCTCTCGATCGGGACAGTGCGTTCAGAGCCGGCAGATGTGGTGGCATCCACGGGACAAAGGTCGACCTCATTACCCGAGTCTGTCCGTGCGTACCCCACAGTGTCACCAGCGAGCCACCGTCCTTCGTCCAAGTCATCGAGGACGCGGGCAAGCGTGACCCCGACGGTCATCTCCGTAAGGCGTGTCATGTCGGGTGACGGCAAGCCGGGGCGGAGAAAGTGGGGCAGCCAACCGAGTAGTGGGTCGGTCAGGTACACCTTGGCCCGGCTACCGATGATGATGTTGCCATTGTCGCTGCGTTGTGGACATCGGAGTGCGGCGAACGTCGCCACGAGTCGGTCGACGCGCCGGTCGAGGGTGGGCCTGTTGGGATAACCGAGAGTCTCGGCGGCGGCGGTGACGTTCAGCGGGCTCGATCCACGCCTCTCGAGTTCGCTGAGGAGCCGTGGGATCGATTCCGGTGGCGCGTCAGCATCGACGTCCGTCAGCAGCCACGCCAGGAGGTCCTTGAGGTAGGCCTGGCTGACCTGCCCGTCGCGGACCTGCTCGGCTACAGCGCGAGGGAATCCGCCGCATGTCAGGTACTCCTGCCATGCGACGTCGTACCCATCGACGTCGAACGCGACGGCCTCCAGGCTGCGACGAACTCCCGGTTCCTGCAGGTGCGCGGGGTGTGCAGGCTCCAGCAGGTGCAGGTGTCTACCGGAGGCGATGAGGTAGTCGCGAAAGCTCATCGGAGCCACGTGTCGAAGGCGGCGGGTATCTTCCAGTCCGGCCCGCCCTGCGAACAGGTTCGCGGCTACGTCAGCCCCCTTGACCCAGCGACTGCCGGTCGCCACGACGGTATCGTCTCCCAAGGGAGTCCCGTCGCGGGCAGTTTTCAAAGTTGCGGTCCAGCCGGTGATTTGGGTGATCTCGTCGAATAGCCAGATGCGGCGCTGAATCTGTTCGCGGTCCACGGAACGTGTCAGTTCCCGGCCAAGCGTGAGGACGCGCCTCAGATCGCGCGCCGCCAGTTGGTCGCATGGGATGTGGATTATCTGCCGCGGGTCGATGTCCGATCACCGGCAGAGGGCGTCGACGGAGTCCATCAGGATGACGCTCTTGCCGACGCGACGTGGGCCGGCCAGGACGACGAGCGCGTCCGTCAGCGGCCCGGCAGTGATATCCACCAGAACCTGCGAGCGGTACCCCAGGTCGAACTGGCCGCGGCTCTGGAGGAGGCGGTGCGTCGCCCTCCAGGCGGTGCGATCCCCACTGGTGGCGGTGCGCCACCACGGGTTCGCATCCGTCAGGATTCGTCGGAGTCGTCATCTCGCACGACCTCAACTGAACGCGGAGTATTCCAGAAGGTGGGGGGTACAGCGACCCCGGCGTTCCAGAAGGTGGGGGTATCTCCGTGTTGAGCATGAGCCCGCGACTGCGAGCCTTGCGCCGGTTGCACCTGTTCGTCCACTCGTCGAAGGTGGCCTGCACGTGCTCCTCCCTGATGGAGGACCCCGTAGGCCGATCGAACGGGCTACCCTCGCTTCATCATGCTCACACGCATCCACCGCGCGTGGCTCGTGGCCGCCGTCACCTTCCTCGTCCTCATCGCCTCGGCAGCGTTCCGCTCATCGGTCGGCCTCATGATCGTCCCGTTCGAAGACGATTTCGGGTGGTCGCGATCCGCGACCTCGCTCGCAGTGTCGGTCAACCTCGTGTTCTACGGGCTTACCGCCCCGTTCGCGGCCGCCCTCATGGAGCGATTCGGCGTCCGTCGCATCGCGGCCGGGGCGATGCTCCTCGTGGCAATGGGCACCGCGCTCACCACCATCATGACCCAGGCTTGGCAACTCGTCCTGCTGTGGGGAGTGTTCGTCGGGCTCGGCACTGGAGCGACGGCACTCGTGTTCGGCGCCCTCATCGCCAACCGATGGTTCGTCAAGCACCGCGGCCTCGTCATCGGCTTATTCGGTGCCGCATGGGCGACCGGCCAACTTGTCTTCCTGCCCTTCATCTCGCGCACGATCGAGGACCAGGGTTGGCGCTGGGCCTCCCTCGAAGTCGCCGCTCTCGCCACGCTCACCCTTCCCCTCGTCTGGCTCGTCCTGCGCGACCGACCATCGGACCTCGGCCTGCGGCCCTACGGGGCGACAGATGAGACGGCCCTGGAGCTGTCGGTCAACACAACCCACAGTGCCTGGGGAGCCGCGGCTACTGCCGTCACGACCCTTCGCGATGCGGCCCGAACGAAAGCCTTCTGGCTGCTCGCCGGCACCTTCTTCATTTGCGGCTGGACCACGAACGGGATCATCAGCACCCACTTCATCCCCGCGATGCACGACCATGGAATGGGTGCAACCACGGCCGCTGGGCTCCTCGCCATCGTGGGCCTGTTCGACCTCATCGGTACCATCGGCTCGGGTTGGCTAACCGACCGCATGAATCCGCGAATTCTCCTCGGCATCTACTACGGACTGCGCGGGGTCGCGCTCATCGCGTTGCCAATCCTTCTCGGCCCCGAAGTCGATCCCCCGATCATCATCGTGATGATCCTGTTTGGACTTGACTGGGTCGCCACCGTCCCACCGACCGCGATGCTCTGCCGGGAGATCTACGGAATCGAACGGGGCGCAATCGTGTTCGGCTGGGTGTTCGCAGCCCACATGATCGGTGCAGCCGCGGCAGCCATCGTCACCGGGTCGATCCGCGTGCAGTTCGGCGACTACTCCACGGCCTGGCTTCTCGCCGGCCTCCTCGCTCTCGGAGCAGCGGCCGCCGCACTCGCCATCCCGAAGGCGCAGGCACGGGTGCTCCTGAAAGACTAGGAAACCAGAGCCCGTAGCTCAATGGATAGAGCAACCGGTTTCTACCCGGTCGGTTGGGGGTTTGAGTCCCTCCGGGCGCACATATGTGAATATTTTGTTCGCTTGCTGCGTGAACTCTTTTCACACGCCTCGGATGAACTGGCCCAGAGTGATGGGGCGACGGTGAGTTTCACATGGTGGTACCGGCAAACCATGCTGGCAACCATTGATGCGGGAGGCCGGGTTGTGGTGCCGAAGGACGTCCGGGAACGCCTTGGCCTACGACCAGGAATACAGGTGGGGCTCACGGAAATCGACGGAGCGCTGGAGATCACCCCGGTGGTCACCCCCCTGTCGGTGGTCGAGCGGAACGGCGTCGTCGTGCTGGGGTCTAAGCGAACGATGCTGACCCTGAGAGCCGAGCGGCTTCCTGACGTGCCGGAGGCTACTCGCCAGTGATCGTGGTCGATACGAGTATCGCGATCGCCGCGCTCTCCCCCCGGCATGACCGCTCCGCCGAGGCAGCAGACAGGTGTCGAGAGCCGGAGGCCGAACCCTCGTGCCGCCCGCCGATCTTGCGGCGGCGATTCCTCGCATCCTCGCTCGCGCGTCAGTGATGGGCGGGCGCAATTATGACGGTCTCGTCGCGCTGACCGCGCAAGCTCACCAGCTCACGAGCTCACGAGCGCACTCTCATCTCCCTCGATCTTCCGGCCGAGCGTACCTACCGCCTGCTGGGCATTCAGTATCGGCTGCTCACGTAGGCGGATGCAGAGCAAGTAGTCTTCTCCGGGACTCATCCTGCCCGGATGATCACGCGGTCCCGGGTGTTGCTGGCGTTGGATGAGTCGCAGGGTGATCGCGTTGGCGGGCAGCCAGCCGATCGCGGGCCGTCAGTGCTGGACGCTGCGGCTGCTGGAGAAACACGTGCTGTCGATGGAGGGGGTACCGCCGATTGACCACTCCACGATCGGGCGGGTTCCAAAAAGGGGGCGCTTACGCCTCACCTGAAAGCGTGCCGGACAACTCCGTCATCTATACTCAGTGCTACGGAAACAACGGACTTCTAGTAGACGGTCGTCTCTAAAGCACAGGGTATAGATGCCGGAGTTTGATGCGGGCGTTGCTGGTGGTGAATTGCCAGTCGACTTGGCGCTCGTCGGCGTTGGTGGCGTGGGTCCAGGCTTCGAGTTCTGTGTTGAGGACGTCGATGTCGGCGATGCGTCGGCCCAGGCATTGCCGGGTCAGGCAGGACAGTTCGAATCGGCGATGCCACGCCAGCTGCCGTGCTTGGGGGTGTGGTGGATCTCCAGGCGGCCGGCCAGGGCGAAGGCCTTCTCGGGAGGGAACGCCTGGTAGAGCGAGGCGATGTTGTGGGTGTTGAGGTTGTCCATCACCGAGGCGACCTTGTCAGCGTCGGGGTAGTCAACGGTCAGCAGATGCTCGACGCCAGCCGCGCAGGGGTTCGGCCCAGACGAAGATCGAGCAGGTTCCGTGGCGGACGTATTCGGAGTCCTCACGGGCGACCTGCCCCGGCTTGGCTGGCGTGCCAAGTCTGGCATCGGCGAGCAACTGCAGTGGCTTCTCGTCCATCACGACCACCGGATAGGCCGAATCGTAAGGCCGGGCGTAGACAGCCAGGACGTCTTCCATCGCCGCGACGAACGCGGCGTTGCCGTGCGGTGGGATCGTCCAGCATGCTTTCAGGTGAGGCTTGAGCGCCCCCTTTTTAGGACCCGCCCGATCGTGGAGTGGTCCAGCGGAGGTATCCCGTCCGTCACAAGCACGTGCTTCTCCAGCAGTCGCAGCGTCCAGCGCTGACGACCCGGCGGCGGTTGGCTGCACGCCAACGCGATCACCCTGGCCTCAACATCGCCCGTCACCATCGGCTCCACCGGAGGCGTCGCCCGCTTCTTACGACCGATCACCTCCTCGACCCCGCCGCCCTGGGTCGCGAACGACTTTGCCACCAGGTACACGATGCTCTCCGACTTACCGACACGCTCGGCCACCACCCGACGGTCAGGCGCGTCACCCTGCGACTCATCCAACGCCAGCAACACCCGGGCCCGCGTGATCATCCGGGCAGGATGAATCCCGGACGAAACCACCTTGGTCAACTTCGCACGATCAGCCGCCGTCAAGCGGACCGTGAACTCCTTCGGACGAGGCACGACATCAACTCCCTCTGGTCAAGTACCAACCAGAAGAGCGGACCACAAATAACCTCCAAATTAGGGGCGACACGCCACTAGGTGACTTGCCGTCGAAGGTAGCGGGTATAAATACTGTACGAAATGACTATGATCTTGTACGATTTGCAGATGGCAACGTTCCCGGTCAGTGAAGCGCGTGACCGACTCCAAGACGTCGTCCAGTTGGCGCGTACCGAAGCGGTGTTCCTCCAGCGCTACGGACGGGTGGCAGCGGTGCTCATCAGCCCGGAGCGATATGAGCAGTTGCTCGAAGTTGAGGAGGAGGCCGAAGATGTCGCTGC
>CAMAWO010000159.1 GCA_945861925.1 Bifidobacterium breve
TCGCCGGCGCCCTCATCATGTCCTCAGCCGCAGCGACTGCGGCGCCAATGGACAACGGCAATGGCGGCAACCGTCAGGGCGGTGGAGGATTCACCGTTCAATGCGACTTCAGCCACTCAGCGTCCGTCGACCCGATTGTCATGCCAGGCCACACTGGCATGAGCCACCTGCATGAGTTCTTCGGCAACACGATGACCAATGAGAACTCGACCGGGGCCTCGCTCCTCGCCGGCTCCACGACATGCAGTGCCTCCAATGACCTCTCCGCCTACTGGGTTCCCGCGCTCTACCAGGACGGCGCCCGCGTTGCCCCGGTCTCCGCACGCGTGCACTACGAGGGCCGCGGCCCCAATGTCACCGCCTTCCCCGCCGGCTTCATGGCACTGACCGGCCGCACCGATCAGACCGCAGCATGGGGCTGCGCCACGCGAGGTGCACAGCCGACCTTCGGAACCAGCGTTGCCACCGTGCCGACCTGCGGTGCCGGCTCTCGCCTCATCGCTCAGATCACCTTCCCGCAGTGCTGGGACGGCACCAGCCTCGACAGCGCCGACCACATCTCCCACCTCGTGTTCGCGACCGGAAACGTGTGCCTGACAGACCACCCCGTTCGGGTCCCGCAGGTGAAACTCGCAGTCCTCTACCCTGCTGCGGTCACGGGAGGTAGTGGCGTCACCCTCGCAAGTGGTGCCGCCTCAACCCTCCACGCAGACATCTTCGAGGCTTGGGAGGGCAATAGCCTGCAGAACCGAATCGGCGGCCGCGGCGGACAGCGACTGGCTGCCAATGGCACCCAGCAGAACGGCGTGCGTGGCGGCTAGGCAGACCCGAACGCTGCGGTGCCCGCCAACGGGGCCGGCGTACCGCCTCAGGCCCAGGCTCCCGTTCAGAACCCCTCCCTAGGACAGGGCAACCGCGGCAACGGCGCAGGCCGCGGCCAAGGCCAGCGCATTGGTGGCGCAGCACCGGCTGCGAACACGCAGTCGGGCTGGTCCTGTCACGTCACGAGAAGCCCAATTCAGTCGAAGGGGTAGCGCACCCCGGTCAACTCCTCGCTCATGGCCCATAGGCGCTTACCGTCTTCTGCGCGGAGGGCTGCGGTTGACCGGCCGACAATGCGCGGGTGTCCCCGTTGCTCCATGAAGCCGTCGGGTCCGATGTAGGTATCGCCGGGAAGTCCGGGCATGGTCGCGGCGTAGAGGGTCGGCAGCGCCCCCATCTCGGCTGACTGAGCGAGCACCCCGTTCGCCATCCTGCTCATCCGGGCCCCGATCGAAGAGCCTCGCATCGTCGGCCCCGCCGACTGCAGATTGGTGTTGGCGTATCCGGGGTGAGCGGCGAGGGCGAGCAGTGAGAGGCCCGCATCATCGATTCGATGCTGAAGTTCAGTCGTGAAGAGCAGGTTGGCGAGTTTGCTCTGGCCGTATGCCCCCCAGGGGCGGTACCGGTGCCTGCCCATAAGGTCGTCGAAATCCATCTTGCCGAGGCGGTGGGCTTGACTCGACACCGTCACGACCCGCGCGCCGGGCTGGGCGATGAGGGCCGGCAGGAGTAGGCCGGTGAGGGCGAAGTGGCCGAGGTGATTGGTGCCGAGTTGCATCTCGAAGGCATCCGCTGTCTCCCGCCTCGGGATCGCCATGATGCCTGCGTTGTTCACCAGGATGCTCAGCCCGCCTACATGGGCCGCTGACCACCGCTCGGCGAAGGCGCGGATCGAGGTCAGGTCGGCAAGGTCGAGTTCGCTGACTTCTAGCCCGGCATCAGGATGTAATGTGCGGATATCCCGGGCCGCCGCTTCCCCCTTGTCGAGGTTCCTGACGGCCATGGTCACGTCAGCGCCGCACGCGGCGAGGGCCGATGCGGTGTGGTAGCCGAGGCCCGAATTGGCGCCGGTGACGATGACGTTCCGTCCAGCGAGTCGGGGAAGATCTGCGGCTGTCCACGCTGTGCTCGAAGATTCCATGACACCAGTCTGCTTGAACCGGTGCTCCTCGGCACCTGCGCCCATCGACCAGGCCGATTTCATCCAGCGGCCACCCTCGTATACGCTTGCGTGGCTTCACGCCCCCATAGCTCAGTCGGTAGAGCGTCTCCATGGTAAGGAGAAGGTCAACGGTTCGATTCCGTTTGGGGGCTCGGCTACGGCGCACGCCCGGCATCAGTCGGGCTGCGCCCGGTCGTGGCGGGGTAGCTCAGTTGGTAGAGCAAGCGGCTCATAATCGCTGTGTCGCCGGTTCAAGTCCGGCCTCCGCTACTCCGTGAGGAGCGGCAAGGAACGAAGTAGGATTGAGTCAATAGTCGCATTCCCGCGGCGCGCTAGGAAGAGGAAGACCCATGGGTAAGGCCACCGACGTCCGACCGAAGATCACCTTGGCGTGCGAGGACTGCAAGCACCGTAACTACATCACAAAGAAGAACCGCCGCAACGATCCTGATCGTCTTGAGGCCAAAAAGCACTGCACCAACTGCAACAAGCACACGGTGCACAAGGAAACTCGCTGAAGCAGCGTTTCACGGTGACGGGGGTAGCGCCGTGGCGCTGAACGCAGATTTCATCGGTCGGGCGTACCCAATGAGTGCGCCCTATCTCGCCAGTCGCGAGAAAATCCGCGAGTTTGCACGCGCCGTCGGCGAAGTAAATCCGGTGTTCTTCGATTGCGTGGCCGCGAGGGCACTCGGGTATCCCGATCTCATCGCCCCGCCGACCTTTGCAACCGTGGTCGCGATGGAGTCGAGCCATGTGGTGATGTTTGACCCGGATTTGGGGCTTGATTTCACCAGAGTCGTCCATGCGGAGCAGTCCTATGCGTACTCCCGTCCGATATGCGCCGGGGACGAACTCATCGTCAGTACGATGATCGACAACATCCGGACTGTGGCCGGCAATGACATGCTCACCACGAAGGCGAGCATTGACACCGTCGATGGCCAGCACGTGGTCACGGCGACCTCGGTCCTCTTCTCTAGGGGGGTCGACTCCTGATGGCCGCAGGCATCCGCTACTCCGACATGGTCGTGGGCACTGAACTTCCGAGCGCGTCAATCCCCCTTGCCCGCGTAGACCTCGTTCGATATTGCGGTGCCTCGGGCGACTTCAACGTCATTCACTGGAATGAGCGGCTTGCGACTTCTGTCGGGCTCCCGAACGTCATCGCGCACGGCATGCTCACCATGGCCGAGGCCATTCGGGTCGTGACCGACTGGGTCGGTGACCCCGGGGCACTCGTCCAGTACGGGGTTCGCTTCACACGTCCCGTCGTCGTTCCAGATAGCGACCACGGCGCAAGGCTCGACGTGAGCGCAAAGGTCACCGAATTGCTCGACGACAACTGCGTGAAGATCACGATCACGGCTTCGTGCGAGGGCCAGACAGTGCTGGGAAAGGCCCAAGCAATCGTCCGACTCGCATGACCGAGGCTGCCGATGTGCCCGCGGTGGTTTCAGCGCTTGCGATCGAACGCTCTGCGGCCCGGGCCGATAAGGACTTCGCCAGATCCGACCTGCTCCGCGACGAGATTGCCTCCCTAGGCTGGGTGGTGAAGGACACCGCCGAAGGATTTGCGCTCACTGAGAAGCCGCCGTTCGCGGTCCTTGCGAACCTTGCCGCTGTGGCTCAGTTCGCGGTGACGCTCCCTGAGGCCCGATGCACGATTGCCGTGCTGGTGGATGGGTGGCCCGACGACCTCGAGACCTGCCTGAGAGGGCTGCTCGCCAATAGCAGCGACGATATTGCCATCATCGGGCTCGACTTTGGGGATGTCGATGGTGCGGGTGCAAGGCTGCACCAGATTGCGGCTGAATTTCCGGGCAGGCTCGCTGAGATTCACCTTGATCAGCCCCTGGCCCGAGCAGGGTGGGCGACTGCCGTTTCCGCGCTCGCGGGGGTGGCGACGAGCGAGTTCTTCGCGGTGATCGACGTCTCGACGATCCTGATTGGCGATGCGTTGACCCCGATTCTCACCACATTTGAGGATCCTTCAGTGGTTGCCTCGGGTTGGCGCGGCGTCAACGTCAAGACCGAGGATGGTTGGCGGACCTTCACCGATGCCGGCCCCGGCGAGGTCGACGCCGTGCTGGGCTACCTCATGGTGGTTCGCACCGACGCCGCGCGTGAATGCCCGCCCAATCCCAAGGCAACCTTCTACCGCAACGCCGACATGGAGTGGTCGCTCTCCCTGCGTGAGTACGGCTCGCCGAGCGGTGCTGGCCGAATCCTCGTGCCTGCAGGCGACCTGCCGCTGCGTCAGGACCGTCATCATGCCTACCACGACACTGATCCGGCCTACCGGGATAAAGAGTCCAAGAAGACCTATGACCGGATCCTCCAACGCTTTCGGGGCCGAGCCGAGCTCCTCAGCCCGCGCGAGTGATCCAACGCCGCGCCTAGGCTCAGGCTGTGACCATTCGACTCGCTGACCACACGACCCTGCGGATCGGGGGACCGGTGGGCGACTTCGTTCTCGCGACGACTGAGACGCAGCTCATTGCGCAGGTCATCACCCTTGATCAGGTCGGGCGACCACTCCTGCTCATTGGAGGCGGGAGCAACCTCGTATGCGGCGACGAGGGCTTCGATGGCACCGTGGTGGCGCTCGGCGTCCGCGGCCTGACGTTCGCGGCGGCACCGGATTTCGTCGAGGTCGTGGCAGCCTGCGGCGAGTCGTGGGACGATCTCGTGGCCCACACCGCCTGGTGCGGCTGGGCCGGGATCGAAGCCCTTTCGGGCATTCCGGGTCTCGTCGGAGCGACGCCCATTCAAAATGTCGGCGCCTATGGTCAGGACGTTTCGCAGACGATTACCGAGGTTCGCGCACTAGACCGGACGACTGGCCTGGTCGTCGACCTCTCCGCCGCCGACTGCGCCTTCACTTACCGGGGGAGCGTGTTCAAGGAGCACCCTGAGCGCTGGGTGGTGCTCGAGGTGACGTTCCGACTGATGGTCGGCGGCGAGAGCGACGTGCGCTACGCCCAGCTCGCCGAGGAGCTTGGTATCGAGGTTGGAGCCACAGCCACCCCGTCGCAGATTCGCGAGGCGGTTCTGCGGCTCCGTCGGGCCAAGGGGATGGTGCTCGACCCTGATGATCCTGATACGAGCAGCGTTGGATCCTTCTTCACCAACCCGATCGTCGGTGATGAGGTCGCGGCTGCGTTGCCCATGGACTGCCCGCGGTATCCGTCACCGGCGGGGGTGAAGGTGAGCGCCGCCTGGCTCATCGAGCACGCCGGAGTAACCCGTGGTTGGCGGGCCCATTCAGACTCTCGGGCCGCAATCTCCTCCAAGCACACCCTGGCGATTGCCAACCTCGGGGGCGCATCGGCGTCCGAGGTCATCGAACTCGCCACGGCCGTCAAGCACCGGGTTCAGGTCGCATTCGGCATCGAACTTGAGGCCGAACCGCGCTTCATCAATTGCGAACTGCGACGAAGCGCCGGCTGAGCGGTCAGCCGGCCTCAGCGAGCAGCGCCGCCATGCGGCCCACGCCCTCGGTGATGTCGTTGTCTGACGTGGCGTAGGAAAGGCGCAGGTAACCGGGGGTCCCAAAAGCCTCACCCGGCACGCAGGCCACCTCGACCTCGTCGAGGATGAGCCCGGCCAGGTGAGCTGATGACTCAATGGTCGCACCCCGCAGGGAGCGTCCGACAAGATCCCGAACGGACGGGTATACGTAGAACGCACCCTCGGGTAGTGGGCAGGAGATGCCGGGAATGGCGTCGAGGAGCCCGGTGATGAGGTGTCGGCGCCTATCGAAGGCCACCTTCATCTCATCAACCGCGGACAGGTCGCCCGAAACGGCTGCGAGCGCTGCGATCTGGGAGACGTTCGCGACATTGGAGGTCGCGTGCGACTGGAGGTTCGTGGAGGCCTTGATGACGTCGGCGGGGGCGATCATCCAGCCCACCCGCCAGCCGGTCATCGCGTAGGTCTTCGCGACGCCGTTGATGATGATGCAGGTTTCGGCGAGCCCGGGAACGAGGACGGGCATTGACGAGAACTTGGCATCCCCGTAGACGAGGTGCTCATATATTTCGTCGGTGACGACCCAGATGCCCTTCGCCAGCGCCCATTCACCGATAGCCTGCACCTCCACGGGGGAGTACACCGCGCCCGTCGGGTTCGAGGGTGACACGAAAACGAGCACCTTCGTGCGCGGGGTTCTCGCGGCTTCGAGTTGCTCGACGGTGGCGCGGTATCCGGTGGTCTCGTCGGTCATGATCTCGACGGGAACACCGCCGGCCAGCCTGATCGACTCCGGGTAGGTCGTCCAGTAGGGGGCAGGGAGGATGACCTCGTCGCCAGGATCGAGCAGGGTCGCGAAGGCGTTGTAAAGAGCCTGCTTGCCGCCGTTCGTGACGAGCACCTGACCTCCGCTGATCGCATATCCCGAGTCGCGTAAGGTCTTCGTGGCGATGGCCTCCTTGAGCTCAGGAAGACCGCCAGCAGGGGTGTAGCGATGCCACTTAGGCTCGCTGCAGGCGGCGATGGCCGCCTCGACGATGTAGCCGGGGGTCGGGAAGTCGGGCTCACCCGCTCCGAAGCCAATGACCGGGCGCCCAGCTGCCTTGAGCGCCTTGGCCTTTGCATCGACGGCCAGGGTGGCTGATTCGGCGATGGATGAGATTCGATGAGAGATCCGGGAGGTCATGACTTCATTCTTTCAGGGTCTCCGTGCTCGGGTGAATGGGATCCCTCGCGGGCGGCTGCCAAGGGTGCGATTGGACCGTTTCGTGGGCTGGACCGTAGACTCTCGGGGCGGTTGGTACGTTGGCGTCAGCCTGCCTTCAGGGTGACCCGCGGACCTCCAAAGGGTCGTAGCTCAACTGGTAGAGCACCGGTCTCCAAAACCGGCGGTTGGGGGTTCAAGTCCCTCCGGCCCTGCGTAGCACGAAATGATGATCGAGAACGGCACCTACATTCGCGCAAGAGAAGCACAATCGGACGAAGAAGGCAGGCATGACCGATACCGACGTATCGCACGAGCCCTCGGGTGGCAGTGCGCGTCCGCACAAGGGTCCGTTTGGGCGACTGGCGCTGTTCATCCGCCAGATCATCGTCGAACTGCGAAAGGTCATCTGGCCCACTCGCAAGGAACTCATCGCTTACACGATCGTGGTGATCATCTTCGTCTCGATCATTTCAAGCATCATCGCGGGCTATGACTATGTCTTCACGAGGGTCGTGCTCTTCGTCTTCGGATAGCGAACCCGCGCCCGTAGCAAAAGAGGACGATCAATAGATCGACGCGCACGCCCATTTCGACCCGCACATCAGAGTTTCCCCGAACAAGGAGATTGGCCACCGTGTCCGACCAGGACGAGAACGTCACCGCCGTGTCACCCGCGGTCGATCCCTTTTCGACGTCCTCGGGCGGTGAATCACCGGATGTGGATGCCACTGCAGTGGAGCACGAGGCTGACATCATCAAGGAAGCACTAGTCGACGAGGAGGTGATTGCGCCCGCCGTCGAGGAGACGGTTATCGAAGAGGATGAGGAGATCGACCCAGTCGTTGCCTTTCGCGAGCAGATGCGCAGCGCGCCCGGCGAATGGTTCGTCATCCACTCCTATGCCGGCTACGAGAACAAGGTCAAGGGCAACCTCGAGTCCCGCATCGGATCCCTCAACATGGAGGACTACATCTTCCAGGTCGAGGTCCCGATCGAGGAGGTCACCGAGATCAAGGGCGGCGTGCGCAAGCAGCTCAAGCGCAACAAGTTCCCTGGCTACGTCCTCGTTCGTATGGAGATGACCGATGAGTCGTGGGGCACGGTTCGCCACACTCCCGGCGTGACCGGTTTCGTAGGCCATGGCCACCAGCCCTCACCGCTTTCCCTCGACGAGGTTGTCGGAATTCTCGCCCCGGTACCCGAGAAGAAGTCCGGGGCGGCCGTCATCGGAACCGGTCCCCTCGGCACGAACCTGCCGACCATCGAAGTCGACTTTGTGGTCGGCGATTCGGTGACCGTCGTCGATGGGCCATTTGCAACCCTCCATGCCTCGATCTCGGAGATCAACATCGAGGCACAGAAGATCACCGGCATGGTCGAGATCTTCGGCCGTGAGACGCCCGTTGAACTTGCGTTCAATCAGGTGGTCAAGAACTAGTTCGGCTCCCGAGGGCGCCGCCCTTGGGT
>CAMAWO010000160.1 GCA_945861925.1 Bifidobacterium breve
GGCGCGGAGTGAACCGAAGCGAGCACCCGGTCCAACGGGGCCGACTCGAGTAGCGCACTCGCCTGCGCTGCATGCCAATGCGGCTCACCGAGTTCGACCCCGGTGCGGATCGATAGGCCCGGGAATGTGTCGCGGCACCGCTCGAGGCAAGCGAGATAGCCCTCGACGTCGAGGCGGGGTGGCAGGAGCAGGCCTCCCTCAAGGTGACGGGCCCAGTGGCCGGGGATGTCGGCCTCGGACCCGTACGTCCAGTTCGTGAAGTCGGCGTGCTCAGTGAATGAGAGGGATGGCAACCCGATCTCGACGGCACGAGCGCACGTCGCCTCCATCGCGCCAGCGGCTGCGTCCCACGACCACTCGGAGTGGACGTGATCATCGGCCGGAAGATTCTGGGAGTCGTCGAGCAAGCTGCCTTCGTCCACTCGCTCATGATGCCCTACTCCGTGACCTGCCTGATTGAGAACCAATCACGGAACGATCGCGGCGTGCCGATCAATTCTGCTCTTCCACCGTTGTCGCGGAACCACGCGAGCTCAAGATCATCGCGGCCTGCTCCGGGCGCCGCGCACCGCGCTCGGATGCCCTGCAGCATAGCCTCGTGGGCCGCAGCACCGACTGACCGGCAGCATGCGTGATCGACTTGCTCCCCCGAAGCGTCGAGCGGGTAGGACATCGGGAGTCCGACCGCTGCAAGCCCATCGTCGCTTGTGAGATCCACCGCAGTGCCGGGTGACACGAGAACGTCGATCAGCACCGGCAATCCCCAAGGGTCGAGCATGTCCAGAGTGATCCCCAATCGTCGCTGCTCGGCGAGCCGCATTGATACGTTCGCGCGCGCTGCCCCGAGGGTCTCGTTCAAATAAAGGACGGGAAAGGTTCCCGGTGCATTCCACCTCCCGCCAGATGCGAATGAGAAGTCGGTATCAAGCGGGTCGTCCCAATCAGGGTCGGCTACCCGGCTGTAGGTTCCGCCCACCTGAGTCGTGATCATGCGGAGGCCGCAACGTCGAAGGCCACCTCGTAGGCCGTGCGGGTCTGCGCTGAATCCGCTGCAAGTGCCTGCAGCAGGGTCGCCCCGCCAAGTGCTTCCGCCGGGGTGGCTGCCAGGAGAGGCAGTTGCCCTTCCTTGAGTTTGCGCTCGAGCAGTTGAACGGTGGCGAGGACATCGTTCACCGCGGCTCGGCGGCCCATTGGGATCTGCCGGCAGCGCCACTGGGCGATAGCCTGCCGGCTGACGCCGAAGAGCGCAGCCACCTGTGTGTCATCAAGCCCGAGCCCCTCACGGATGCGATCGAGGGGTTCGAACTCCTCACGAAGGGATGCCGCGACCGCCGCCGAGAACAACACCGGTTCGAGGATCTCTGCCAGGGATGAGACGCCGGGCGGCGCGGTCAACGGTTCAAGGCCTTCGCCAAGATCGCGCAGTGCACTGACCGCTCCACCGAGCACGCCAATGGCGAAGCCAAAGTGTCGCCCCCAGCCGCCCAGCGCGGCGTCGGCGCCTCGAAGGATGACCCACTCTCGGGCGTGGGCTTCGGGCATACTGGTCCTCAGCGTGATGATCGGGAGGGTTGCATCAACGACGTCACCGAGAATCTTCACCAAGTGTCGAGCAGCTGGACGAGGTGCGCGCCGGAATTGCGGCTCAACGAGCTTGAGCAGCCCGAGCTCTCGGGCTTCATCGCGCTCAAGGTCGGTCGCAACATTCTGCGCGTCCACAGCCGTCAGGGCTGCTTGCAACGTCATGTCCTCACCCTATCTCACGCAAGCGATACGTAAGCAGCTCAATGTTCGTGCCGACTACTCGAGCACAGGCTCCCATCTCGGCCGGCCGCCAGCGCTTGCCCATGTCGAAAAGGATCGCGCACCCATCGAGACGGGGTGCACGACCGTCGGCTGGAAGAGCACGAGGTTTCGCCCGCCCCGGTCGCGCACGGATGGATAACGAATCCCCAGGGAGCCGGCAGCCCGCAGGTCCTCGGCTAGGGCCCAGGCGGCGCGGTAGTCGACGGGGTCAAGGTAGGGGCTCTCTTGCTGCTTGATGACGTGGACGGTGGTGCGGGGCGAGGCGAGCCAGTCGGTGTAGGTGATCGTCTGAGGAAAGTAGCGGGCAATGCTTTGCGGATCCTTGTATTCGAACTCCCTCGCCTTGTGCCATGCGACCTCGAGCCGCCCCGTGGTCAGTGCATCGGACGAGTACCAGGCGCCGACCGCCGGGGATGAGAACCTTGAGGCCGCCGAACCATGCACGAACGCACCGTTGACGATGTGGGCATGGAAAAGTTCGTTGTCGGGCAACAGGAAGTTCGGCGGGAAGTGCCTGGCCGAATGCATTCGCGGGTTCGTCGCGCTGTCGAGCAGATTCGCCTTGTCGAGCAGGGCTACGTCGCCACCCGTCGCATCACTGAGCACCGGCTCATCCCACACGGACGGGATGAGCCGGTGCGTGTCCTTGAGGTCGATCTCGATCAGGGGCAGGCTGGTCGTCTTCACCTCGCCCCGCGCCAGCCATCGAGGAGTTGGCGAGTCGCGTGCATGGCCGGGATGCCACCGCGGGACATCGCGTACACGGGGGTTCGTCCGGCGAAGAGGGGGTGCTGGTCATCGAGTGTGGGCCATGCATCGGCGTAGGCCTTGCTATAGAGAATGCGCAGTGCACGGTGAATTCCAATGATCAGCGAGGCGCGGGTCAGTTGGTCTTGATCGAGCATCTGGCGCTCCGGTCCCTTCTTCCATCGCTGCCATGTCCGGTCGGAGATGCCGCCGAGGAGGTCGCAAGCCGACTCACTCGCCAATCCCCACAAGTCGAAAATCCCCTGAACCGTAACGATGGCAGCACCGGATAGCTCGTTTCTCGTGGCAGCGTCATGCAGATCCGGCGGCAACTGCTGCTGACCTACGTCCGAATGCGCGTTGACTAGGTTGGCCGACATATAGCGCACATTATCACGTCATATGTCGGTGACCAATTTCAGGCATGCACGTGGAGACCTGCGAGCGTGCCACCGGTTGGGTCCGACTCTCGTAGTTCCTTGACCGCTCTGGTGTGATCTTCGCTCGTCGAGTTGATGCCACACACCACTGCGGACGACGCAGCGGCGTGGGATAGGGCGGTCATCGTGTCGCCACCCTGCTTTCGAGGATGTCCCGAACCGCGCTGCCGACCAGAACCACGGCATCCGCACGCAGATCATCGATAGGACGCTCACCTGCGTCGCGGAGATGACGCAATTCATCAGCGCTCAGTATTAGTGCAGATGTGCAATCGATACGGGCGTGCGAACTGGTGGGACGACCGAGCCATCAAGCTACATGCGGTTTTCGTCAAGCAGCGGAATCAGGCGAAGGCGGATGCGCTTTACGTCGCCAAAAAGCACTCGAGAAGCGTCGTTGGGGTGCTCGACCTTGGCGAGTTCTGCGAGCACGGCATCGACTCGTCGCCGGCTGGTTCGCCCTCGCGTGAGCGCCGCTTCCATCTCCCATGTGGCTGGGCCCGACAGCAGTTGAGCCCGTTTGGGCGGGATGATCTCCCACCCAAACGGGCTCATTCCCCGCAGGGTGAAGTTGTTCAGGACGCAGGCGTGGTGGTGGTCGTCGAGGTCGTGGTCTTCTTCGCTGCCTTGGCCGCTGCGATGGCGTCGGCCTGGGTCTTGGTGATGGTGCCCTTCGCGACGAGTGAAGCAAGAGCAGCGGTCGTTGCCTGTGCGCAGGTCACGCCAGCGGCCTGCTTCTCGAGGCTGACGGCTGACTTGAATGCCGTCTGCTGCGCAGCGGTGATGGTGCCCGCGGTAACGAGGGCGGAGATGCCGTTCGAACCGCCCGGGGCTGCCTGGGCAGTGCCAGCCATGGACACGACCATGGCGAGGGCTGCTGCGACGGATCCGACTGCGATGAGGGTCTTCTTCATTTCCATGCTCCTTGGCTCGGGCCACTCCGGTGAGCGGCTGACTGGGTACGAGAGAACATTCGCGCATCTTTGTCAGAGAACCGTGGCGCGATTGTTTGGGGAATGTTTGTGATCCTGTGAGTTTCCTGTGAACCCAAGGCCCATTCAGGCGTCGACGACCTCGACCGATTCGAGGGTCGGATCACTGCAGTAGGCCACCCGGCCGATGCGTCCGGCCTCCGCGATATCGCGCACGACCTCGGCGGTGATGCGCTCCCCTGGCGCGAGTAGCGGAACCCCAGGCGGGTAAGGGCAGAACTGCTCAGCACTCACCTCGCCCACTGCATCAGCAAGCCGAATTCGTCGCCGCGGCGCGAAGTAGGCGGCACGAGGAGTCAGGACCACCTCAGGGACGACCTGCCATAGCGCGGCGGGCGCAGGCTTGCGGGGCTCGCCACGCAAGCGCTCGAGGAGGGCGACAAGCATGAGGGATGTCTCTTCGCAGAACTCCGGCTCATCGAGCAGCGAGATCGTCATGACGATCGAGTCGACATCGGCGACCTCGACCCCGTTGCCCTGCTCCCACAAAACATCGGCCAGTGCGACTCCGTTCACGCCGGTCCTCGGCAGCCAGAGCGTGAGCTTGAGCGGATCAAATGCCTGACCAAGCTCACCCTCGTCAACAACGACGAGCCCGGGGACACGTCGCAGGGCCGCGCGCATGCGGCTCGTCGACTCGATCGCCGACGCCAGTGCATTCTCTCCATGCCCGTCCATGACTGCCCGGGTGGCATCGATCGAGGCGAGAAGGGTCGCGGAGGTCGAGGTCGTTGCAGTGAGGTCGACTGCGCGATCGAGTCTCGTCGCGTCGATCCGGCCCCCTCGCACGGTGACGACGGCTGTTTGGGAGTAGCCCATAAGAGCCTTGTGGACACTCGTCGTGACGATGTCAGCACCCTGCTCGATGGCCCCACAGCCGGGCATGAACCCGAGGTGGGCGCCCCACGCCTGATCGACGATGAGCGTTCGGTTATCGGCATGGCATTGCCGCGCCAGTCCGCGGACGTCCGAGACCATCCCCACATAGGTCGGTGAGGTGACGAACACCGCAACCACATCACCCCAGAGCCCTGCGATCGACTCCGGGCGTACCCCGAGCGGCAGACCGAACTCGGGGTGGATCTCGGGAAAAACCCAGACGGGGTCGCTCCCGCTGATGACCAAGCCGGCGAGCGCACTGCGATGCGACGTGCGGTCGACGGCGACCCGACGCTCAGGACCGCCCGCCGCGATGAGCGATGTGATGTTTCCCTGCGTCGACCCGCCGACGAGGAACCGGGCATGGTCGCCTCCAACTCTCACCGCCCACAGGGCTTCCGCCTGAGCCAGATAGCCACCGGTGTAGGCGTTATCGTCGGCGCCCCCCTGCATCGGGAGGTCATCACGAACGAGGTCGGCTAGGAGGTCGCCGCCGAAGACGCTGGGCAAGTCGTCGCTGCCTAGATCGTCGCGGCCATCGGCGAACCGGCCCTTGTGACCGGGTACCTGCAGGGGATGCATCCGTCGGGCGCGGGCCCGCTGCCATGCGTCGACGAGTGGTGCCGAGGTCTCTCGCGGATCATGTCCCATGACGTGACCTCCTTCCTGCCTCAGTGTTCACCTTCGGTAATCTTGCCCAAGCCAAGGAGTCGAACGTCGAGGGCCTGCTGGATGGGTCGCACCATCGAATCGGGGAGGCCCTCCTCGTCGCGGATTCGCAGGAGCTCCTCCTGCTCCGCGCGAATCATGAGGCTACGCAGTTCCCTCTGGAGCGCTAGGACATCGGGAGCATCGACGCCCGGTTCCACCCGCAAGGACAGCAGTCGCTGATCGACGACGCCGCGCAATAGGCCTACGACGTCACTTGGGATGGGCCGGCCTCGCATCGCAGCCTCCTCCTCGATGGCGTCGAGTCGGCGCAGGGCCGCCCGGGCGAGGGTTGCGTCGATGCGCCTGAGTTGGTCAGTGTCGTCTGGCGCCTGCACGCCCAACCGGCGAGCGAGCGGTGCGAGCGTCTGGGAGAGGAGGAGTGTCACGAGGATGATGACGAATGTGGTCGCGAGAAGCTCCTCGCGGTAGGGCAGGGCCGACCCATCGGCGAGGACCAGCGGTATCGAGAATGCCGCCATGCCCGAGACCGGACCCCTAGCTCCCGCCCATGCGGCGAGCATCGCCAGCCGCATGTTCTGCCGTTCACCCCTCCGCAGGCCCTCGATCCGGATCGCCACGTAGATGAACAGGACCCTCGTGAGGACGAGGACGACGGTCACGACAACGACGAGCAACCCGACGAGCTCGAGTTGCCCGCGATCGAGTTGAAGGAGGGTCGCGACGAGCTCCAACCCAACGAGGAAGAAGGCCATGGCCTGCAGGGCGAAGGTGAGGTGACGCCACAGCGCTGCGCTCTGGAGACGTGCCGCGCTGCCAGCGTCGGAGGTCTGGGCATGGGCGAGGTAGAGCGCCGCTGCAACCACCGCAAGGATCCCGGAGCCCTCGATCTCTTCGGCCGCGAGATAGAGAACGAATGGGGCGATCAGGGTAAGACTGTTCGCCGCCACCGCATCCCTGCTCCGTGACGTCACCCAACTCAACCCCCACCCGCCGATCAACCCGACGATGATTCCGCCGGCGACCGCGAGGACGAAGGTCGCGCTCACCTCCATGACGGTGACGCTGCCGGCGACGGCTGCGACGAGGGCGACACGCAGGACGGTGAGCCCGGTGCCGTCATTCACTAGGCTCTCGCCCTCGAGGACCGAGACGAGCCTTCGGGGCAATGACGCGCGACGGGCCACCGCGCTCACCGCTACGGCATCCGTCGGCGCGAGGATGGCACCGAGGGCCAGTGCGAGTGCAAGCGGAATGGTGGAAATCGCGGCGACGGTCAACCCGATCGCCGCTGTCGTCGCGAGGACGAGACCGATCGCGAGGATGAGTACCGGGCGGCGAACGCGCCTGATGTCCAGGTATGAGGAGCCGAGCGCCTCGCCGAAGACGAGGGGGGCGAGGACTGCGACGAGCGCTAGCTCGGGATTGAGCGGCGCACTCGGAGCGAATGGCAGGAGCCCGGTGACCGCCCCTGCGGCGAGCACCGGCAGGGCCATGCCCCAGCCACGCTGCCTCGTGAACAGGGCGACCCCGATCGCAAGCGCCGCTGAGACCGCGAACCAGGACAGCGTGTCATTCACCTGGACACCAATCCCGCGACATTCGAATCTCCAGGCTGGGCAGCGTTTCCTTAAACACGTGGACGAGGCTATCCGAACAGGTCGAACCGACCCGTGCCATGGCCCTCACGGCGGGGGTGCTTGGCAGCCGCATGTCCATCTGGCACGGTAGCGGCATGACCTCGACGCCCAACGGGAACCGCGAACACACGAATGCCCCCACCCCCGGTCGAAAGGCCGTCTGGATTGCGATCGGTGTCGCCGTTCTATGGCTCGTCTTCGGGAGCGTCGCGGGTCCGCTGGCAGGCAAGCTGAATGAGGTCCAGACGAACGACAATGCGTCGTTCCTGCCCGCGTCAGCCGAGTCAACCCTCGTGGCCAATGAGCAGGCACTCTTCAGCGATGACAATGCCTTCCCACTCCTTGTCGTCATCACCCGGCCCGACGGCGCTGCGCTCACTCCCGGCGACCTCGCGGAGGCGGCCACGTTCGCCGGGGAGATCCCAGAGATCGAGGTCGAGCCGGGCACGACAATCACCGACTACCTCCAGCCGGGGCCGATCATCCCGATCCCGTCGCAGGACGGCAAGGCCGTCCTCATCAACGTCTCACTCGACGGCGACAAGGCGAGCGAGAACCTCGCGAATGGCGAGCTCGCGATCGCCGGCATCACCGAGGCAGTGCGCGGGGCCGCAGAGCAGGTCACCGACCTGCGCATCAATGTGACTGGGCCAGCAGGCATTCTCGCGGACCTCATCAAGGTCTTCGGTGCAATCGACAGCACGCTGCTCGGCGCCACTGCGGTCGTCGTCGCACTCATCCTCATCCTCGTCTACCGCAGCCCCTTCCTATGGCTCATCCCGCTGCTCGCGGCAGGCATTGCACTGTCAGCAGCCAGCGCGGCGGTCTACTTCCTTGCAAAGAACGACATCGTCGTCCTCAACGGCCAGAGCCAGGGAATTCTCACAGTGCTCGTCTTCGGGGCCGGTACCGACTATGCGCTGTTACTTGTCGCGCGAT
>CAMAWO010000161.1 GCA_945861925.1 Bifidobacterium breve
TTGGGCATCAACAGACGCAAACGGTTCGTCCATAACGAGAATGCTGGGGCGTACTGCGATCGCTCGGGCGATGGAGACTCGCTGCTGCATGCCGCCGGATAGCTGCCATGGATATGACCTCCCGGTACCTGTCAGGCCGACTTCGGCGAGGGACTCCTCCACCCGCTCGCGCATGGCGGCCCGGGAGAGCTTCGCATTGCGGAGCGGCAGGGCGATGTTTTTCTCGACGGTGAGCCAGGGCATGAGGGACCTCGTGTAGTCCTGGAGCACGACGGCGAGGCCTTCAGGCGAGGAGGTGAGCCGCTGCCCGCGCACCTGAATCTCGCCACCGGTCGGAGTGGCCAACCCGGTGAGGAGTCGAAGGAGGGTTGTCTTTCCAACCCCGGACGGCCCGACGATTGACACGAAATGACCCTCGGCAACGTCGTATGAGATGCCCGCCAGAACGTGGTTCACGCCGTCTGGGGTGGGGTAGTCCATCGTTACGTCTCGAATCGAGATGGCAGGGGTCGTCACAGTGGCTCCATCGCCTAGGAGAGTTTCTTCTGGCCGTAGTACCAGCGGAGTGAGATGCGCTCCACGAGGTCGAACACGAGGTTAAGCAGGTATCCGAGGATGCCGAGGAGTATCACTCCGGTCCATGCATCGACGATGAGGAATGAGTCGGTGGCGATGAGGGTGAAGGCGCCGAGGCCGAACCCGGACCCGAGTACCTCTGACGCAATCGTCACGACGAACGCGATCTGAAAGCCGACCTGCAAACCCGCGAACACTGTCGGCATGGCACCGGGCAGGCGCACCCGCCACAGGATGGCACTCCTCGATAGTCGAAAGGACTTCGCGGTGTCGAGGACGACGAGGTTGGTTGAGCGAACGCCCTCGATTGTCGCGAGAAGGATGGGGAACGATGCGGAGAAGGCGATGGACGTGATGCGCATCTGGGCATCGAGTCCGAGAAGCAGGATGAAGATCGGCACGAGTGCGACGGGCGGAATGGAGCGGATGAAGTCGACGACGGGCTCGACGTAGCGGGTGCCACTCCGTGAGGCTCCGATGAGTGTGCCGGCCGGAATCGCGATGACGGCGGCAATGAGGAAGCCCACGAGCAGGTTGCGAATACTCGGAACGACGTGGACCGGAACGAGTTCGAAGATCCAATTGACCTTGAACTGCTCCCAGATGACCGAGAGGGGCGGGAAGTAGGGATTGGTGGATTCGGCGCTGGCGTTCCACCACCAGGTGATGAACACGATCGGCAGCCAGGCTCCGATGATGATGGCGAGGATCCATCGCCAGACGCGCATCATCGTCCGGTCCAGAAGATGATGCGTCGTTGTGCCCTGACGATGAGTCGCGAGACGAGGATGCCGAAAATGCCGAGGGCGAGCAGCACCGCGTACGTCTTGTCGACCTGACCACCGCTTTGGTAGCGCATGAGCAGGTTCCCGAGCCCCGGAGCCCCGCCAACTAGGCCTGCGACGACCGCGACGATGAGAGCAGCTGAGGCGGCGAGTCGGATGGCGACCGCGATCTGAGGGGCCGCGCTTGGCAGCCGCGCATGCAGGACCTGTTGGATCACATTGAAGCGATAGCAGCGCATGGTTTCCAGAAGCACGGGGTCGGTGTCGCGAACCCCGTAGGCGGTCTGGATCGCAACGGCAAACACATTGGCGAAGATGACGAGAACGACGCCCATCGTGATGTTCGGTCCGATGGCGAGGATCGCGATCGGGATGATGACGATGGGCGGGATCACCTTGAAGAAGTCGAAGGTGAACTTCGACGAGCGGTAGGAGAAGCGGCTCAGTCCGATGAGGAGGCCCAGAGGTACGGCCACCGCGATGGAAATGATGAAACCGAGGATTGCCATGTGGAGGGTTTGCCCCACGGCAGCCCAGAACACCGAATCAGTCAAGAGGCCGGCGAGTGCGGTAACGGCCTCGGTTGCCGTTGCGAAGGAGTCGCCTGCCAGTGGGCCGAACGATCCGATGAACTGCCAGATGAGCAGTGCAACGATCGTCGAGATCACTCCGGCCGGTGCACGGCGGATGATCGCTGGCAAGGCGACTCCTTCGCTAGATACCTGGTTGGGTTACGGGCGGTACTGCTTGATGAGGAGACCCCTGATGTCGACCGGGGCATTAAGGAACCCGAGCTTCAGCATCTTCTCAGCAGGTGCCTTCATGTCGCGGGCCACGATGGTCGACGGGAAATAGGACGGATTCGCGGCACGTGCCGTCGCTAGATCCACCTGAGTGAGTGGAAGCGATGCCTGAAGAATCTTGTCCCAGCCGGCCTTCGTCGCTGCGAACTTGTTCACCTCGTAAATCGATTTCTGGAAAGCAGCGATGGTCGCTGGGTTCTTGGCCGCGTAGTCGGCGGTGGTGACCCACATGCCGATGGCGGCCTCATCGTCGAAGAAGACGATGCCAGGGGAACCAAGGTTGAGCATGCCAGCACCGGTGCAGGCGGAGGTGAACGGTTCGACGGTGAATCCCGCACTGGTCGTGCCGTTCTTCACCGCGTCAACGACCTGAGGGAACGGCAGGGTGACGAAGTTGATCGTTGAGGGATCTCCGCCGGCGTTCTTCACCGCTTGAGCAATGGTGACCTCGCCCTGAGCGCCGCGCGCCGGGACCGAGACAGTCTTGCCGTTGAGGTCCTTGAACGACTTGATACCCGAGGTCGGTGAGATGCAGACACCAGTGTCATCGAGTTTCCTCGCGAGGACCGGATCCTTCTTGGCTGCCGCGAGTGTCGAGCGCTGGTAGCCGTCGGCGGGTGCCACGACCTTCAGGGCCATGCCACCGTTGGCGTATGCATTGAGGATCGGGATTGACGGTGCATAGACGAAGTTGACCGCACCCGCGGCGAGAGCAGCAAGTGAGGGCGGCGGTGCCGGGAAGGTCTTGATCTCCGTGACGTTCAGCCCGTTCTTGGAGAAGATGGCGTTGTCACGCGCGTAGGGGATTGTCCCCGCTGCGTTGATCGCCACAGTGCCGATGGTGATATCTGTCGCTGCCAAAGCCGGCGTGGCGCCTGCAACAAATTGCGATGGATGCGGTGATCGCGCCCGCGGCACCTGCAGCGGTGATGGCCTTGAGCCTCTTGATGTTCAATATTCCTCCAACGTTGGGTCGCTCCGCATGGATCGGACGACTGATGGTGGTGGAAGACTAGCGATGAACAATCAGGAAATAAAGGGTTTCGCCAAACCAATGCCCGGGCGACGTTCTGATGAACGTGATCAAACCATCAATTCGGCCCGAGCGCAATGCCTACCGGAAAAGTGGGGATTGCCGTCACCAGAACTGAGCGATGATCGTGATGAGCGCAAGGATGCTGGCGAGGCTCGTGAGACCAGCGACGGCGATTGTGGGGGTCGCGGCACTCACGGCGGTATGGCGATGCATGTCGCGCTTGATGATGTCGAGCCTGCGTCGCGCGATGTGGGTGCTTCCGACGAGTACTGCGGCGGCCATTGCGGTTGTCGCAAGTATGAGGGGCCGAGGCTGCGAGGTGACAAGCGCATGCACGCCGATGATGCCGAAGATCGCTGCGACGACCACGAGGGTCCGACTCCAGGCGAGCGATGTTCGCTCGGGCTGAAGGCCGGTACTCATGTCGCTCGGCAGTTCTGGCTCCGTGTTCACGAAACAGTGAGGATGACTGCGAGCGAGAGCACTGCGAGTACGGAGATAGCCATAGCGAGGTAAATCGCAGTCCTCGAGGGTGGAATGCCGCGCCCCAAACGCATCGAACGCTCGACGTTAAGCCAGCGAAACCAGCTCAGGGTTCCCAGGATTCCCCCGAGAACGACGAGGATGGCCGCGACGAGCATCGAGAAGCCACGTGAGGCATTGGTCGACACGAAGGTCGCGATGCCGACCCCGAGGGCGATCATCCCCAGCGAGGTGCGAATCCAGGCAAGGAATGTGCGTTCATTTGCCAGCGAGAATCGCGGATCGGGGTCAACTCCGACTGAGAGCAGCCGTCGAGCCCAGCGTGGGCCGGGTGTGTCGGTCTGGCCGCTCACCGCTGAGAGGACTTCATGCGG
Organism: Bifidobacterium breve; assembly: GCA_945861925.1. GTDB lineage: Bacteria > Actinomycetota > Actinomycetes > S36-B12 > S36-B12 > WLND01. The sequence continues at coordinate 4,058 of CAMAWO010000161.1, forward strand.
CATGAAACGGGACGACTGACGCATCAGCGACCGACATGAGTTCATCAGCCATGATCGAGGTTGCCCGTGCGAGTAGTTCGGCAGCCTCCGGTGACTCGGCGATATTGACCTGCTCACCGGGGTCGAGGCCGAGGTCATACAACTCGGCGCGGGGCGAACCAGCGATGCGGGTGAGTCTCAGATCTTGGGTGACAACGGTTCGGATCCGAACGGGGCCCCCTAGGGTTCCGATGCCGAAGGGCTGATCCTCCTCGATGAGGACTGCCTCCCGCCAAGGTGCACCATCGCCATCCATGATGGTCCGCATTGAGCGGCCCTGGGCCTTGTACAAGGGCGGCGCCTGCGCAAGGTCGAGGAGTGTTGGGGCAATGTCTGCACTGCTCACCAGATTGTCATGGGAGCCCTGGCCTACCCCGGCTCCGCTGATGATGAGCGGGACTTGGATGACGCCCTCGTAGTGGGTGAAGTGCTTGAGGATGAGCCCGTGATCGCCGAAGACGTCGCCGTGATCGGATGTGAAGACGATGAGTGTCTCGTCAGCGAGGCCGAGCCGGTCAATGGTGCCGAGGATTCGCCCGACAGAGTCGTCAATGAATTCGATTGAACCGAGTTCGGCCGCGAGCGCATGACGGTATTGCTCCTCGGTCGGCGACCACAGCATCATCGGATCGCCGTCGGGTACGCCGCGACGGGAGATGATCTCGCGAATGTGGGGGGGTGAGGCGTCGTGGGAGTCGTGGAATGACGCCGGCATTGGCATGTCAGCCGGATCATGGCGATGGAAGTACTCAGCAGGCGGCGCAAATGGGTGGTGCGGGTCAGGGAAGGAGATGAGGAGCAGGAAGGGCCTGTCGTCAGCTGCGAACTTCTCGAGCCGGTTGCTCGCCTCCTCCGCTACGAAGGTTGTTGGGTGAAGGGCGGCCGGCGTGGCCGACTCATAGACGTGGTTCCAGCCGGAGAACTGCGAGAGTGCCCGCTTTCGGCCAGCCTGGGTCATCGGGTCGAAGCCTCGCTCGCGGGCCCACTTCACGTAGTTGCCCGACACGCGATCTCCGTGACCGCTCACGAGCGCGACGTCATCGAATCCGTAGTAATCATCGGGCATCGAGACGTCGCCGTCAGCATGGCGATCGAAGTCCTCCCATGAGACGAATCCCTCACCGAACCGATCCGCGACTGCTGCGTCCCACAGGTCGGGCAGGTGTGCACGGATCTCATCGAGTTGGTAGTCCTCGTACTCGTAACCCATCGGCTGGAAGTGCAGCTTGCCGACGGCTGATGTTCTCCAGCCACTTCGCCTAAGTGCGCGCGCAAACGTGTCGGAGTCTGGATCGAGGGGTATTCCGTTCGTGCGCAGGCCGTGCGCGGATGGCCACCGTCCGGTCATGATCGTGGCGCGATTCGGCATGCACACCGGATTGGCGGCGTAGGCCCGGTTGAAGACGTGTCCGCCGGCGGCGAGTGCGTCAATATGTGGGGTGCGAACCGGGACCTGCCCTGCGAACCCAAGATGATCTCGACGAAGTTGATCGGCAATGATCACAACGATATTCATGGGCCCTCCTTGAAGCGGGGAGTCGCATGGTTAGTCTGCATGGAGATCGTTACGGAGGTTAGCAGAGGAGCGGCTTACATGTACTTCCCGTGAACCAATTCGCCATCAACGACGGTCGCCGCGACGTTGGCACTCGTCAGCGACCATGGATCGCGCCAGTCGGCCGTGCGATCGAGCATGACGAAGTCGGCTGCCATGCCGGGAAGGATCGCGCCGCGCCATGTTTCGGCGTGGCTCTGCCAAGCGCCCGCCGCGGTGATCGACTGGAGTGCCTCCCGAGCGTCAACCCGTTGACTGTCGGTGTAGTCCGGGTCTGTTCGCAAGGCGCGTGTCATGGCGGATGCAACGATCATGCGCCAGTCCGGATCCATCACCGGTGCATCCGATGAAAACGCGAGTGGAACCCCTTCATCCAGGGCTGAGCGAAGTGGTTGCCGGCGAACGTTTCGCTCGTCGCCGAGGATTGGTGAGACTGAGCGCCCGACCATCCAGCGGATGCTCGGGTTGGTGTTGAGGGGCATCTGCATTGCGGCCATGCGCCCGAGGTCACCTCGGTCGACGAGATCACCGTGGATCACATAGTGGCGACGACCAGGCCAAGCGGCGGACTGCTCTATGGCATCGAGATACGCAGTGATCGTCCGATCGCCGATGCTGTGCGCACCGATCTGCCAGCCGCGAGTTGCTGCTGCGCGAACGATCGCATGTAATTCCGCGACCCGCTCGTCGTCGCTTTCGCCGGCCACCTGAAGATGGCCGCAACTGCAATCGTCGTAGGGCTCGCTCAACCAAGCTGTTCGGCTGCGTGGGATTCCGTCGGCGAACACCTTTACCTGAGCGATGTCGAGATGCGTGAATGGACCACCTCTCGTAGGCCCACCCCAGTCATCGAGTCCGGCTTCGACGTCAGCTGCTCGCGTGCCGCCGAGACCACCGAAGAGGAGCATGAGATTGACCCTGCTCGTGAGGAGTCCTTCACGATCGAGTTGTTGATAGGCGCGGACAGCGTGCAGGTCGCCGGTTCCGTCCATGAGCGTGCGGGCGCCTGGGCCGAGTCCGGGATCGGTGAACGCGGTGATGCCTTGGGCGAGGAGGGACCGCTGGGCGGAGATGATGGCGCTTCGCTGCTCGTTCATGGTGAGGGGAGGGATGGCGTCATTGATGATTCCGACAGCGGCCTCGTAGACCAGCCCGGTTGGAGTCCCGTGCTCATCACGGACGAATGAGCCGCCCGATGGATCTGGTGTCTGCGCATTCACCCCGGCGGCACGCAGCGCGGCGCTGTTGCAGACCGCCTGGTGTCCGGTGACATCGCCAAGGATCGATGGAATATCGGGTTGCGCGACGTCGAGATCAGCTGCACTGATGGTGCCGGCCGGGCCGGTTCCCGCGATACTCGAATCGTCCCAGCCCACCCCGCGAATCCAGCCGTTGTCCCCGGGCACCGCGGCCTTCAGCCGCTGCTGGAACTCCTCGCGTCCGACAGTGCCACGGAAATCATGCGCTGTGAGGGATCGACCGTAGGAGTACGCATGCAGGTGCGAGTCATCAATCCCCGGAAGCACGGTGCGACCCTCGGCATCGATCACGTCAGCACCGAGCAGGCTCACCTGACTGCGATCCCGCATGTCGAGGATGGTGCTGAAGCGTCCGTCCTCGACGACGATCAGGCTTGCCGATTTGCCGAGCGGCGTGAGGTCAGCATTGATGATGATGGTCTTCGACACGTCGCTATCGTCGTTTACCAGGTGGGGAAGGTCAACGCGGGCGGATTGGCGCCGTCAAATAATTTTAGTCAACACTGTTGACATTTGCTCAGACGGCTCTATTCTCATCCCATGTCACCAACGATCACAGTCGCCCCGCACGAGGGCTCATCAGTCGCAACCGGCTCAACGGCAGGCCCCACAGGTCCGGTCGGCCGGCCCGACTCCGGCTTGTCTCGCGACGACATGGTCCAGGTCATCGCAGACCTCGGACCTGCGTTCGACGCGCGTGCGGTCGTGACCGATCTCAATGCCGAGTTCCCGTGGGGAAACTTCAACGACCTGCGTGAGCGGGGTTTTCTGGCCCTGTGCGTCCCGAAGGAGTACGGCGGGATGGGCGCAAGTTACGCCGACTACATGCGAGTCTCCGAGGAGATTGGACGCCACTGCGGCTCGACTGGTCTGACCTTCAATATGCACAATGCCACGATGCTGTGGGCCGGTCAGGTGGCCGACCTGCTCGATATGAGTCCAGAGGAGCGTGAGACCCACGAGCGCAGGCGCGCCGAGATGTTTCGCGGTGTGGTTGAGGACGGCGCGATCCACTCGCAGCCCTTCAGTGAGGGGCTCAACCCGGGTGCGCTCGCTGGCATCATGACCCGCGCCGTGCCGGTCGAGGGTGGGTATCTGGTCACCGGCCGCAAGATCTTTGCATCGCTTTCGGGTGCTGCCGACCGGTACAACGTCACCTGTCAGGTCGAGGGCGAGGAGTTCCTGCGACTGCTATCCGTAG
>CAMAWO010000162.1 GCA_945861925.1 Bifidobacterium breve
CAGGGGATCTGACGCTTGGCATCGGGCTCGGCGGGTGGCTCAAAGGCGGGGTCGTACGGCAGGCTCGGGTCGCAGCGAACGCCGTAATAGTTCTGGACTCGCCGCTCAGTCGGCAGACCGTTGTCGTCCCACCCCATCGGGTAGAACACCTCGAACCCGCGCATCCGCTTGTAGCGGGCGATGCAGTCGGTGTGCGTGTACGAGAACACGTGACCGACGTGCAGTGAGCCGCTCACCGTCGGCGGGGGAGTGTCGATCGAGAACACGGTGTCGCGCGTTCGGGTTCGGTCGAACCGATAGACATCCTGTGATTCCCAGGCGTCGGCCCACCTCGACTCGATTCCGTCGAGGGAGGGCTTGTCGGGCACGGCGCGAGAGACAGTCACGAGAGGTAAGCCTAACGAGACTGTAGACAGGTGAATCCACCGATCAACGAGAGCCTTCGTCGCCCCGGTAGCGATGTGAGACACCCTCAATGCGACCTTATGGCAGCACGTGGGCTGGCAGCGGAGTGCCGCACGCGCGCAGTTCGCAGGACCCCCTATCGGCAAAGGCGGTGGGTCGTGGTTGACGGGGGTCTCCGGTAGCCGCGTGTACGAGTTGGTGTGTTCCCAAGCCTTGCGGCCCTGCATTCACAGTTGCGGACGGCGACGCCGCATCCGTGTAACCGCTGCATTGCGTGTGTCGCTCGCTCAACGAGCAACCGAGGACTTGCTCCCGGGAGTATAGTCTCGCCAGTCGGTCCCCCGACGCCTCCGGGTCTCAGCGCGAGCTCACCTACGGCCCGGGCAAACCAACGCTGCTCGCGGTGGGGCAAGTGCGGATGGTCGATAAGGAGAAGAACCCGTAAGTCATCAATTGATGCCGTGAAGCGCGGCGTGTTTTTGCGCTATCGCTCGCGCCCACCGTGCCCTATCGTCACTAATACATGAACGATGATGGGACACAGTCCCAGTGAGGCTCGGTGCCGAATGAGTGCACGTAGTAGTCGATTCAGCGCATTCGGTTCAAGTAGACGGAAGGTAATTGCTGCTGGTGCGGTCATCGCATGCGCGGTGATGCTTCTGGCGGCTTGCGGTGGCGGTGGGGTTGGCTGCGCCTGCTAGCAGCGCCCCGTCCGGGGCGGGCACGATGGCAAAAGGATCAAGGTCCCTGACAGTGCTCCAACTGTTGGCCTGCCTACTATTCCCGATCCCGGTGTCCTGCTTAGCCGAAATCCACCGAGGGGAACGCGTTTCGGGCCTGATTGTCGTTCTGGTCTTTGACGCGTTGGTGGGGGTGGTGGTGTTCCGAATGGCGATTCTTCCGGGATGTTCCACCTGATGTTGGCTGGGCCGGGATGTTCGGCGGGGGTCAATTGGTCGCGAGGGCAGGTGGATGAATGCGCATCGAGTTGGTGGACGTGACCGAACGCCTTGCCTATGCGGCCGTGACCCAGAGCCCACGCGTACAGGATCGAGATATCCTGGATCGAGTCCAAAGGACCCACGGACTCAGCGAGAGCGATGAGCGGGACCGGGGAAAGAGATAGTTGTATTCGCGGGATTTCCTTCACCCTTGCCGGAATGGAACCGTCGGAAAGTCCAATCGTCTTGCATGTGCATGACGATTACGCGTATCAACTCACCATTGATTTCCGACCCCATCAGTGGATTCAAGCTTAATGAGCATTCACTGATTCGAAACCGATTGCATTCGTCTATTCAGAACGGTACCTGTCGCAAAGGACATCAAAATGATCGCCAGGAACATTAGGAATCCGCCGACCGTTCCGATACCCACGGACGACGCGGGATCAGTTGGGCACATTCCGAGACCGCAATCCGGCAGCACCCCGATGCCCAGCATCGCAAGGTTCAGTGTGACCCACGTGATGATCGCGATCGTGAACAGGCGTAGCCAACCTCGTTCTCGCAGCACCCCGGTGTCACCGGCTTCGAACTGCCCCCTGAATAGCAGCAAGATGGCACACCCCGCAATACCGATCACGAAGGTGATGAAGGCCCACGTGTAAAGGTGAAATCCGAAGACAACGGGACCGTGACCGGGGTCATCTGGGTTGGCAATGTGCAAAAGGATCTGGCAGACGCTGCCGGCACCACCCACGCACGCGGCCAGAATGCTCACCCCGTAGTGAGCCGGCCTCATGCCCCACACCAGGTTCATCATCGGGCCAACGGCAAGGCCGAACATGGCCGATCGCTGAATGAGAAAGAGCGCGCACGGCATCTCCCCCATCCCAAACTCAAACCAAAGCAGGCCACTCAGAACTACCAGCAAACCAAGGAGGGCGGCCAGATTGAGTAGCCGCATGATGAATACTTCACGCGTATTCCCGTGTGCGAAAAACCTTGGAACGCTCATAATCATTTGGCCCCTCGATATCGATTAGAAGTTAAGGGGAATGGGGTTGGTCATGTGCAACTTGAGCAGCACGAGCGTCCAGACCAGGGTGAGCACGGTAAGAGGAATAGCCCAGCGCTTGCGAAGGAATATTCCCGCGTACACAACGGCCCATAGCAGGAACATCGAGAACATCACGGTTCGAATGCTGTCGGTTGAGTGCGCAATTTGTCAACGCTGCGAGGGAATTCATGAAACGTGCCCGCGTAACAGTCATCGTTGTTGGGCATGGAAAACGGGCTGGTGATGAATTCACGTGTCGACGTCACTACGAGGTATGTCAAGCCGTGGGTGAAGGCTGCGAGGGGGATAAGGGCCAGCGCTGCAGTTACTGGAAAACCTGTCCTCCGGGGCAAATCGGGCCGCATGCGCTTGGGCTATCGGCCCGGTGGCGGCTTGGTGTTCCACGTCGCGTCGTCACCCTTGACGAGCACCGTTTCGGCGTCCGGGGCCTCGCGCTACCACTTGGATGTCCGGCAGCACCCCTATGAAGGACCTCCAGTCTCGGGTGACGTTCCTGACGGCCGACCTTCGCGACGTGAGAACAGGAGATCGAACAAGCACAGAACCATCGCGATCATGCGGACGAAGGATTCGACACTGGGGTTAACCGGTACTCCATCGCCAGCCAGGATCACGATGGTCAACAACGTCATAAGCCGATACCAGGCAGTCAGCGAACGGGCACAGCCAGTTGCCGGCGAACACCCCAGCATTCGCCGCATACGAGAACAACAGTAGGAGCGGTGTACGAACTCGGGAGATGAAACAGTCACCTGCCTGATGACGTCGACGCATTCACCCTCGCCCACAATGCAGCGGACCGGCAGGCCCCACCGGCCGCGGGGTAGGGCGTACCGAAGAGGTCGTACGTGTCCAGGGTGCAGCGCGAACTCACCTACGGCCCGGGCAAAACAACGCTGCGCGCGGTCGGGGAGGTGCGGATGGTCGAGGAGGAGGCGAACCCGTATGTCATCAGTTGATGCCGTGCAGCATGGCGTGTGCACGGTTTTGGGTCGCTTCTGAGCAGCTGTCCGGTTGTCTTTGAAATCGGACATATCGGACATATCGGACAAAAGGCGTTGAAAGGCCCGAATATTGGTTGAAGAGCACCGTGTTTACACGGTAGTGCTCGCGCCCGCCATGCCCTATCGTCACGAACACATGAACGATAATGGGACACAGTCCCAGTGAGGCTCGGTGCCTAATGAGTGCACGTAGTAGTCGATTCAGTGGATTCGGTTCAAGGAGACGGAGAGGGAAGGCCGCTGCCGCGGTCATCGCATGCGCGGTGATGCTTCTCGCGGGATGCGGTGGGAGCGTGTCAGGCGGGGAAGCCACGGATGCCCCCGTCGTACGGGGTGACACGTTGGGCAGCGATTGGGCGACCACGCCGGGACTGGTATCGGCGTCGTCGCCCGGTGCGGGTCAGGTCGTCGTGTCGTGGGACAAGCAGGTCGAGGAGGACCCGACGGAGAAGGTGATCGGGTACGTGGTGCAGGTCACGTCGATATTCGTCGACCACAATGGCCCGTGGACTGGGGCCAGCACCGGTTGCGCGAACAGTGAGACACAGTCATCGACGACGAAGACGTGCACCGTCACCGGGCTTGCTGACGGGTCGTACGCGTTCAATGTCGCGGCCGTGAGGAAGAACGTCCTCACCAAGAACACCCGCACGGCGGTCGTGTCAATGGCGTCAAATTCCGTGACTCTCTTGTCCCCGCCCGGAATCCCTGCCACGCCGACGGTGGTTGTCGGCGACTCCATGTTCACCGTGACCGTCGCTGCCGGGACCACGGGAGGCATCCCGACGTCCTACACGGTCACGCCAACCCCGGCGACGACGCCCCCGATTACGTGCACGGTCACCGGAGCATCCGCGTCATGTCCCGTGACCGGCCTGGCGGACAGCACCGCCTACACGTTCACGGCCACTGCGAAGAACGCGTCTTCCACAGAGCCCTCCCTCCCCTCTGCCGCGTCCGACAAGGCTCAGTTTGTGACGGTGTCCGGCACGCCGGTGACGGCAGTATTCGGCACGCAAACGCAAATCAGTTTGACGACTACGGGCGGGTCCAGCGGCGCTGTCACGTTCACGGTGACCGGCACCGGTTGCACGGTGACCGGGACATCACTGAAAGCCACACGCGCCGGCACCTGCACCGTCACTGCAACTCAAGGGGCGCATAAAAGCACAGCCGCCTTCCCCTTCACTGCCCCGGCGAGCCACACGGTGACGTTCGATTCGAACGGCGCGCAGCAAAACGTGGACAATCGAGGCAATCTGATTGGAACCGCTAACGCTACGGCTTCTCAGACCGCATCGAGTACTAGAGCGCTGACATCAAATCCGTTCATGTATCCACCCCTTGGCCGAGTTTTCAGCGGATGGTCGACAACGCCTACGGGTGACCGAGAATATGCCGACAAGGCTGACTATGAGTTCACAGCGGATAAATACCTGTACGCCGTCTGGGCCTGCAAGTCCGGCCCCCAGCTAAGTCTTAACGCTGCTCGGAACAGCAAACGCTCTGTCGATGCTAACTACTTTATTGAGGTGGAAGGTGAAGTTCCTTTCAAAACGTTCACTGTGAGTACGACGGAAGGGGGGTACTCCGGGTCGAAGGAAAGCGACTTCAACGGTAGGATTACTATCGGCGGCCTAAACCCAAATAAGGGATACGATTTCTTCGTGACGGGGACGAATCGTGCAGGCTGCTCGTACACCTCACCGACGAACCGCGCGGGCGCGTGGGGAGCGACGTACGCTAATTAGCGGAATTGAGCATAAGGCCCCGTCGGGGCTGTCAACCGCTCCACGACGTACGAGGTTGCACCACCTGCTAGTCCGAATATCTGAGTGATCGTTGGGGCCGACTCGTCAATCGAGTCGGCCCCGCCGCGTGAGTGGGGGGCATGCGAGAAGGCAGGTGAAGGCCGCAGATCCTACGGCCGCGTGACGTTGGCCCGTCGGTGAAGCGGAGCATCCCCAGGCAGTGACCCGTCGGTTCGAGCCGTTCACGGATGACTGCGGCTCCTTCGCCTGATCCGTTCACCGGATGCTGATACCGTCCCGATTTCCGGCAACGAGTGAAGGAGAGCGAGCATGGCAGGCACGTTCGAGGTGTACGAGGACAGTGCTGGTCCGTGCTCGGCCGCGTTCGGATGTTGATGGAACCCAACAGGGGCGGGATGCGTCTGACAGACTGCACGCGGATTGTTGCCCTGCGCGCGACGTGCGGCGGTGGGATTGGTTCGTGGAGATGTACGCCCGGGCCGAAGGCCCCTGACCGCAAGGAGTGTCCATGAGCAGGTTGAGCAGTAGGGCGTTTGCCGCGGTTGGCGCGGGGGCATTGACGGTGGCGCTGACGGTCGGTGGCGGTGGTTCGGCGGTGGCCGCGCCAACGTCGGGGCAGGTCGAGACCATGCAGGATCTCAAGGGTGGGTGGCTCACGTCGTTGACGGGATTCCAAGACGGTGACGCGATTAGTTGGCAGCATCGAATGATCGTTCGCAAGGTTCTCGGTTCCGCTGCGGTTGCGTGGGAGCAGTGGCGTGACTGCGCGGATTATGCGGTCGCGTGCAAGGCGGGCAAGGCGACCGGCGATGGCTGGACCGCGCCGTCTCGGGTCCTGATGGTCATGGATTCCAATGGCGTCGTGCACGGCGTGGGTGCGACCGGGACGCTCCTGCTCACTCCGGACGAGGAGGGGATGACCGCGGTGATGCTGTCGCACGGACAGCAGGGCAGTGGGGCGGCGACATCGACTCCGACGACGTCCGCGCAGTCGCGGACCAAACCGAGCATCCCTGCCCTGCCTGACATCCCTTGGGTCGGGGCGTATGCCGCGACAGGCTCCACGTCGTGGCATCCGGATTATTAATGAGCCACGCTTCGTTGGAGTGGCGCTGCGCCCTCCAGTCACCGTATCTGCGACCTAGCATTCAACGACGGGAGCAAAGGGTTGTTGGCATCTCGGTGACAAGGACTGCGAATCGCATGAGGCATGCCGCCCCGTAGGCTGATTGACCCCGTGATTGCTGGTTTCTCGCCGACTTCCAGCAACGAGTGAAGGGGTGCAGCATGGCAGGCACGTTGGAGGTGTACGAGGACAAGGCCGGCACGTTCCGATCGATCGTCTTTGCACGGTAGTACTCACTGCCGCCGCGCCCTATCGTCATTCACGCATGCACGATGTTGGGAGATGGTCGTGGTGATGCTCGGTGCCCAATGAGTGCAGGCGTACGTCGCAGCGACGCATTTGGTTCACGTCGTAGGAGAGGAAAGGCCGCTGACGGGTCAACGCATGCGCAGTCCTGCTCCTCGCCGGATGCGGTGGTTCGGGTGGTAGCGCGGCGGATGCCGGTGCGCCCGCCCAACGTGATCGGGCTGACAACCATCGTCACGTACGGAGCGGCTCCTCCGGTGCAGCAGCGCGTCGCACTTCCGCGCTACCTCCTGCCGCTATCGTTCTTTCATGGCTCCCCTTGATCGCGTGACGCGGTCCATTGACGTGATGGGTGGGAAGCCGTGTGTGGGCGGAACCCGCGTGACGGTCGGCACCGTTGTCGGTCTCGTCGCGGTGGGCAAGTCGATCGCGGAGATCTTGGACGCTTACCCTTACCTAGTTGAGCAAGATGTGATGCAGGCCCTCGCCTACGCGGCCTGGCGAGTCGAGGAAATTGAGATCCCGATCTCGGCATGAGGTTCCTTGTCGATATGAACCTCAGTCCGATGTGGGTCGAATTTCTGGCAACCGCAGGTTACGAAGCCGTTCACTGGCGCGACGTTGGCGAGCGCAATGCTCCAGACCGCGAGATCTTGGAGCATGCGCACCGCCTTGAGACCGGGGCACTGGTCACGGTGGATCCTCGCCCTTTCGCTGGCCATCGAGCAAGAGCTAGCCCTCGGCCACGCTACGTTGGCCGAAGACCGGTCAGGTGCGCTGCACACACCCTGATGGTCAGCGGTTCCCTAGACTGAACGCGTGACCGCTTCCTCGGACCGCGACGAGCAGCAGCGGCACGCCGCATTGGTCAAGGATCTGATGGCCCGTTGGCCAGAGAACCGCATCGAACCCTCGCTGACCCGTATTGCGTCCGTTGTCGAACTCCTCGGCGACCCGCAGCGCACCTACCCCGTCATCCACGTGACCGGCACGAACGGCAAGACAACCACCTCGCGTGTCATCGAGTCTCTGCTGCGCCAATTCGGGCTGCGCACCGGACTGTTCACCTCGCCCCACCTCCTCGACGCACGTGAGCGCATCTGCTTTGACGGCCAGCCGATCTCCCCGGCGAGGTTCGCCCGGACATGGCAAGACGTCAAGCCGTATGTGGAGCTCGTCGACTCCCGATCCCTCGCCGACGGCGGGATCGCACTTTCCTTCTTCGAGGTGATGACGGCGATGGCGTTCGCCTCATTCGCAGACGCGCCAGTCGACGTCGCGATCGTCGAGGTCGGAATGGGCGGGGCATGGGATGCGACCAATGTGGCCGATGGCAGCGTATGTGTCATCACGCCGATCGGTATGGACCACACCGAGTATCTGGGCGAGACCATCGAGGAGATCGCCACCGAGAAGTCAGGCATCATCAAGGCTGGCTCGCAGGTGATCCTGGCGCAGCAGGGCCTTGCCGCCGCGGAGATCCTGCTTGCCCGGTGCGCGCTCGCCGGTGCATCCATTTCGCGCGAGGG
>CAMAWO010000163.1 GCA_945861925.1 Bifidobacterium breve
CACGACGAGTTTCTCGGTCGCTGGTGCTGAGGGGTACATGACGGCTGGGTCGTACGACGACGGCGCCCTCGGTGAGCTCGTCCTCAAGCTGGGCAAGCAGGGCTCGACTCTCGCCGGTGTCATGGACGCCTTCTCCATCGCTATCAGCATCGCGCTCCAGTACGGCGTGCCGCTCGAGGCCTTCGTGAGCAAGTTCGTGAACATGCGATTCGAGCCCGCGGGCATGACCGATGACGCCGATATCCGGATCTCGCAGTCGATCATGGACTACATCTTCCGGCGTCTTGCGCTGGACTATCTCGACTACGACAAGCGGGAGGCGCTCGGCATTTTCACTGCCGATGAGCGCACGGCCACCGTTGCCCTCAACTACGCCCCGGCCCCGGCTGCTAACCTCGCGATCGAGTCGGACGTAGTCGATGGCGTCGCACTGGCCGCAGTCGGTGGCAGGCCATCGGTGAGCAAGGCGCATTCAAGTGCCGAACTCCTCGAGGAGATCACCGGCACTGCATCCGATGCGCCGCTGTGCATGACGTGCGGTATCAAGATGCGTCCTGCGGGCAGCTGCTACGTCTGTGAAGGGTGCGGAAGTACGTCCGGCTGCTCGTGATGTGAACGGACATTTAATGTCCATGCTCAAGCGGACACGATGGACATACGAACGGCTACGAAACGACATAGTTCGGACATGGTGGACATAGCCGTGGGATGAACACGAAGGGCCCCACTCCTCCGGAGTGGGGCCCTTCGACATTCAGGCGGGCGGGATTCGGTTCAGGGGGTGAGTGCCGCGGCGGTGTCGGGGTGCAGGCAGAGCCTGTCGTCGACGGTGGTGACGAGTCCGGCGCGGAGCAGCCGGGGCAGGGTGATCTCTCGTTCGGTGCGACTCAGGGTCTCCGCGGCATTGGGGGTGGTGGGCCCGCCGACGGAGGCGGGCTGCTGGACGCCTATCCGCGTTCCTCGAAGTCCGGGGCGTGGGTCGTCGACGAGTCGCACTGGGACGGGCTACCCGACCGACACGTTCCAGTCGATCTCACCCCTGGCATCCGCCTCGGCCTGCAAGGCGATCAGGACCGCGTCCCACGTCCCGTCCTTGCAGAAGCGAGCATGACGCTTCCAGACCGTCTGCCACGGCCCGAACTCCGATGGCAGATCACGCCACGCGCACCCTGTTCGAAGACGGTAGATCGACCCCTCAATCAGCGTGCGGTGGGACCGCATCGGCCCGCCCATCGCCCCTTTCAGCGGAGGCAGCGACGGCTCAATCCGAGCCCACATCTCGTCAGAAAGAACAGCGGTACGTGACATATCCCCATAATCAGGCCTCACACCCGCTCAACATTGGAGACACGCCCTAGGCCCTCACTAGTCCGTATCGCCTTTCAGAAGCGAGCCAAATCACAATCGTAAGTACGAAAGGGCGAGGCTCAATGTTGCTCTCACTCGGTCAGTGAGACTACGATTAACAGTATGAGTTTCAAGCGAGTATTTGTCTTAGTCGCAGTTTCTTCGCTCTTGTTGAACGCCTGTGGGAGTGACACCACAAATGACGCCAGTGGCCCGGCCGCATTCGGGGATCGCAGTGCCAGCGGCGAGTCCTTGGCAAATGGCTGGTTTGAACTACTTTCACTCACTGGAAGTTCGTCAGAAACTGTTGAGGTGACCGCGGAAGATGCGGCAGCAGGTGCTGCATTAGTCAAGCCATTCTTAGACCCAGCGTTTCAATTACAGCGGGCAACCGGTCAGCGTTACACGAGAAATAATTACATCCCGCCTGATATCGACGGGTTCGAGATTTCAAATGTCTTTGTAACCGAGCCTCGGGACGACATCAAGGTCCTCCGCTATGCAACTCGAACACCGGGTGCCACCGTTCCTGATTCCAGTATGGTGATGAGTAACGATCTTGCGCCGCGCCTCACTGTTGTGCGCTGGGACGAGGAAGCAGGACGATGGCTCATCGTTAGCCATGCCAACTTCAACACTCCTATCCAAGCGGTGTGCAATCAGGAGACCATTAAGTTGGACTCGGAAGAAGTCGCTACCAGCAACGAGGATCGCGAACTTGGCGAGAAATTGGCACGGACCTGGTTTGATTTATTGATAGCCGGGGATGGGTCACCCCTTCTGCATCCAGAGGCACAGGGTCAAACTGCTGCGGGTACCGGATACTCCACATCTGCTGAGTACGTCAAGGGACAAATGAAGTCCGCCGAACTTTCAGATTTCGTTGTAACGCGCGACGGTGATCTCATCATTGTGACTTTGGGAGTAGACACGGAGGGAACCGTGTTTGCCGGATCGACTAAACTCGGAGCGCAGAAAAATGCCCGCCTATTGACATTCCTTCAGGATGATCAAGGCGAGTGGAGGCTCATCGCTACCGCCACTTTCAACCCGCCCGCGGAAGTTCCTGCCGAAGTGGAGTGCGCGGCAGCATGAGAGGCCATCTCACTGCTGCCAAGTGGCCCCGGCATGATTCAAACATGCGACGCACGGTTTAGGAAACCTGCCGGAAGATGAGGAGTCCTAGCCAGCCCTTCACAAATGCTGTGGATTGGGTGGCACTCCGTCACCCCCATTAACCCTGCACTCGGTGCGACCCCCTGATGTGAGTTGACAGTCCCTTTCGGGGGCTTGCAGGCTGCATGATCGGAGTTGGAGGCCATGCAGATGGGACGGAAGTCGACGTTCACGGCGGCGCAGAAGCGTGACGCGGTGATGGGCGTGATCAGCAAGCGGAAGACGGTGTCGGAGACCTACCGGGAGTTGGGGATCTCTGAGACGACGTTATTGTTGGTCCCTATGAGGGTTACGCCCGCAATCAGGATGGCCACAGGAGGGTCATGCGCAAGCATGCCGCGGCCAACGACAACGTTCGCACGATCACGAGCCTTGACGGCGATGTTCTGAAAGTGGCGAACAAGGCGTGGGAGCAGTGCCTGAAGTTGGGTGAGAAGAGCGGCTGGCGCAATGCCCAGGCCTCCGTCCTGGCGCCGACCGGAACTATCGGGTTCATGATGGACTGCGATACCACCGGCATTGAGCCTGACTTCTCGCTTGTGAAGTTCAAGAAGCTCGTCGGCGGCGGCTCCATGCAGATCGTCAACCAGACGATCCCGCAGGCCTTGCGTCGACTCGGCTACACCGATGAGACGAACGAGGCGATCATCGGGTCTAACGGGCACGTGATCGATGCACCGGGCCTGAAGCTGGAGCATTACGCCGTGTTCGACACGGCGATGGGCGTTCGGTCGATCACGCCGCTTGGTCATGTTCGGATGATGGCCGCGGTCCAGCCGTTCATCTCGGGTGCCATCTCCAAAACTGTGAACATGCCCGAGTCCGCGACCATCGATGAGGTTGAGGACACCTACTTCCAGGCTTGGAAGATGGGCATCAAGGCTCTGGCCATCTACCGTGACAACTGCAAGGTTGGTCAGCCCCTGAGTGACGGTGCGAAGAAGGTCGATGAAATCGTCGATGCGGCGGCCGGTGCCATTATAGCGATCGCCGGGCAGCCGATCCGACGCCGTCTTCCGAAGTCCAGGCCGAGTCGCACGACGAGTTTCTCGGTCGCTGGTGCTGAGGGCTACATGACGGCAGGGTCGTAGGACGATGGCGCCCTCGGTGAGCTTTTCCTCAAGCTCGGCAAGCAGGGGTCGACGCTTGCTGGTGTCATGGACGCCTTCTCCATCGCTATCAGCATCGCGCTGCAGTACGGCGTGCCACTGGAGGCCTTCGTCAGCAAGTTCGTAAACATGCGATTCGAACCCGCAGGGATGACCGATGACGCCGATATTCGGATCTCGCAGTCGATCATGGACTACATCTTCCGCCGCCTTGCACTGGATTACCTCGATTACGACAAGCGCGAGGCACTCGGCATCTTCACTGCCGATGAGCGAACGGCAACCGTGTCGCTGAACTATGCCCCGTCGGCCCTTGCCGCTGACCTAGCGATTGAGTCAGACACAGTCGAAGGCGTCGCACTGGCCGCAGTCGGTGGCAGGCCATCGGTGAGCAAGGCGCATTCGAGTGCCGAACTTCTCGAGGAGATCACCGGTACGGCATCCGATGCACCACTGTGCATAACGTGCGGGATCAAGATGCGGCCTGCAGGTAGTTGCTATGTGTGCGAAGGGTGCGGAAGTACGTCCGGGTGCTCGTGAATCTGACCAAACTCCGCGTGTCCCCTCCGCACTGCCAGGGGGACCATGCCGGGGGGTGCAGTCCAATCGCAACTTGACCAAGCACGCGTGTCCCCTCGGGAAGTATTCCCGGGGGGACACACCTGTTCACGGCAGCCGAATGCGCGCGGCGCATGGTGGGATACACCGATGAGGCCCGCGTGAGTCATGAGGTATCGATTCGAATGCCGCTCGCCCACGACCCCGATATCGTCGCGGGGGTCCTCGGCGAGTCGCCGATACCCGTTACCGACGAATTCCCCGTTCAGTCGCCATGGATCACGATCGATGGACGCATCCACCGGCCGACCAGCGACTACCTGCGCCAGCACTGCGCGCGCAGACCCAACCTTGCCACGGCGCGGAGGATCGCCGGCCACCTCGCAGCATGGCTCGACTATCTCTGCAACCAGTGCGGCATTTACCCGTTCGATGACGCGAGGGATCCAGTCTTCGTCGCCACCGAGGACCACTTCGCGAACTACTACCGATCCCGGCAGTACCAACCCGGGCCCCTTGAGGTGACCAGCGAAAGCTGGCGCCATGCCGCATCGGCGATCAGGCGACTGTACGAGTACTGCCAGCGGGTATACCAGATCCCGCCCCCCTTTCAGATCGTGGGCGTCGTGCTCCGGTCCGGTGCACGGGCAGCCACCATCGCGTCCTACCGACCCAGGCGCCGACGGACAGGATCGGCAGGCACACCCCTCACTCCCGAGTTCGCGGAACTCCTCGTGATGGGCGCCCTTCGAGTGGACCTCCGTGGGCGACAAGACCTCTACAAGGGCGCAGACCGCGACGCAGCCATCATCTCCCTCGCCTTGGCCACGGGGATGAGGCGAAACACGCTGGCGAACTTCACCACCTACGAGCTACCGCCCAGCAACTCGCTGCCGTTCACCACAACGCCCATCGCATCGCGCATCACGAAAGGCGATGCAGGAGGAGACGCGCTGACGTTCTGCCACCGCTTGCCGGCCGTGCATGACTACATCGCGGGATCGCGCAAGGACGCCATCGCCCGGCATCGATACCAGCCCGCAGGCCCCCTGACGATCGAGTCCGGCATCCAGAAGTCGGTCAGCTTTGTCGATCCGTCCACCGGCGAGCACATCACCCGCCTCTGGGATGACGTCGACGCGACCGTACGCCTTCGACTCACGCACAAGGACGGAACATCACCAGTTCTCCTCCTGAATGAGAACACGGGAGCACCCTTGTCCCACAGCAGCTTTCAACACCCCGTCGATGCATCGGCCAACTTCGTCAGACAACGAATCGAGCCACGATTCCCGGAGCCACTGCGGCTCCACGACCTTCGACACACGTCCGCCGTACACCTCATAGTCCGCAGAGTTGCATCTGATGCAACTGCGGGGGGCATTCGACGGATTGCGTAATCGTTGTGGTTGCTGGGGTTGAGGTTCTCGTTGGGCTTGCTGGGCGGGGTCGGTGTCGTATGACACGCCGCCTGACCAGCGGTAACGCAGGGCGGTTGCATTGGATGCCAGTATGTGGCATCCGGTTTGGTTGTCTTGAACGCCTCATTGAGGCATGTGATGCCGGCAGCGAGGATGGTCGATATGGAGCAATTCGGGGTCGCGGCGTTGGCGTTGGTGGCGGGTACGACGGCGCTGCCGGTGGAGTCGGCGTTGTTCGAGGAGATGCTCGCGGGGTGGCGTCGTCAGCAGCTCAGTCGTCGCCTGGGTGGGTCGCTGATCGACGGGCGTGAGCGGACGGTGCGACGCTTCCAAGTGTTTTCTGACGACTGGCCGTGGGGTTGGCGGGCCGAGGATCTGGAGCGTTGGGTCGCCGACAGCAATTGGGCGCATTCGACGGTGCGGAACTATCAGGGTGCGGTGGCGGCATTCTGCGGCTATGCGGCTGATCCTCGCTACGGTTGGGTGGCCGAGTGTGAGCAGCGGGTCGGGGACCGGCCGTCTCAGATCTGTCATGAGGACAACACCGCGAAGCATGTGGCGGACTATGAGGGCAGGCCGGCGCGGCGGCCGCTCTCGCGCGTGGAGTGCCAGGGGTTGTTCGACGCTGCTGATGATCGGGCTCAGCGGTTGGCCGACTCGGGCCGCAAGGGGTGGCTGACCGCGCTGCGGGACGCCACGTTGCTGAAGGTGACCTACGGGTGGGGGCTGCGCTGCCGGGAGGTAACAATGCTGGACCTGACCGACTTCACCCCGAATCCGGCCGCCGAGCAGCTGGGCGGGCTGGGGGTGTGCCACGTCCGGTTCGGCAAAGCGATGCGCGGCTCGGCGCCACGCCGACGTGCGGTGGCCAGCGTGATGCCGTGGGCGGTCGAGGCGCTCGGGGAGTATCTGACCGAGGTGCGGCCACGCTTCGAGGGCGCCGACCCGGCAGCGCTGTGGCCGACCGAACGCGGTGGGCGGATCTCGACCCGCTCGGTCGATGACCGGTTCGCGCTCTACCGGGCCGCGGCCGGACTGCCAACTGAGCTGTCGATCCACTGCCTGCGGCATTCGTATGTCTCGCACTTGATCGAGGACGGCGTGGACCCGTTGTTCGTGCAGCAGCAGGTGGGACACTCGTGGGCGTCGACGACCGCGATCTACACCACGGTCGGCGCGGATGCGAAGAACCAGATGCTGCGCTCGGCATTGGCCCGGGCGTTCCAGACCGACACCTTCGGAGGCTGAGATGACCAAGAGGCAGGTCGGCTACCACTGGCATCTGCGCAGGTTGATGGCCGAACGTGGGATCTTCGCCACCACCGAGCTGGTGCCGCTGCTTGCCGACCGCGGCGTGAGCTTGTCCCGGGAGCAGGTCTACCGGCTGGTGGTCAAGGTCCCGGAGCGGCTCAACCTGACCGCGCTGGCAGCGTTGTGCGACATCCTGGACTGCTCACCCGCCGAGCTGGTCGAGCCCTATTCCGGGGCACCGGCCACTGCCAAGGGCAGCTCGGCGGGCTCGGCGCCGCCAACCCGTCCCCGGCGCGCACGCGTCACACCGGCACCACCCAAGTAGGCCCTCGGTGACACGGGCGGCGACGGATGCGGAGCGCGTTCCGGCGAGCCTCCCGGTGCTCTCCGAGCAGCACCGCCAGCAGGTCTTGGCCGCCGTTTTGGCGGCCGACCCGACCCTGACAACCGCCCGCGTCGAGACGGCCTTGGCGGCAGTCGCCGGGCACCCGGCCGCGCTCCGCAGCCTGGCCGTGGCGTTGACCGCGGACCGGTCCGCGCTGGTCATCGGGGCGCCGCCGATGGTCGGCCAGCTCGTGCTGGCGCTACGGGCCCAAGGGGCCACGTCGCTGCCAGTGCCGCAGTGCGCGGTCTGCTCGCGAGAAGGCGTGCCGTTGACCCGATCCTCAGCAATAGCTGGGGTTTGCGCCCGCTGCCGGCGCCGTGAGCTCGCGCAAGCATGCGCCCGCTGCGGGGTCGTCAAACCCGTCGCCGGACGCGACAGTGACCAGCGGCCGGTCTGCGCTCGCTGCGCCGACCGACCGCAGCGCGAGTGCGGACGGTGCGGACGGATCCGCCCGATCGCGCGCCGAGCCCACGGTGACCAGCCCGACATCTGCGACGGCTGCTTCACCCTGCCGCAGGCCACCTGCTCGGGCTGCGGCCGCCGACGTCCTTGCAGCTTCGCGGGCACCGACAAACCGATCTGCATCCGCTGCGCACCGCGCCGCACCGCCGTCTGCGCCCGCTGCGGCCAGCACAAGCCACCCGCCGCGAACTGGCCTGAAGGGCCGGTCTGCGACCCCTGCTACACCTTGGCGCTGCGCCACCGCGGCACCTGCGACGCCTGCCACACCCTGCGTCGGTTGGTCAGCCCACCCGGACCGGGCGCGACGCGCTGCGCGGACTGCGCCGGACTACCAGCCAGCCACGTCTGCGGTGACTGCGGCCTGGAGGACAAGCTGTACG